>NZ_JAOWFM010000054.1:280237-452613 GCF_030333655.1 Citrobacter sp. CK180
TCACGCCCTGAGACATTCGACAAGCTTTTTATGGCTTCAGTAAGGGCGAGTGGCGCGCTTCGAGAGCCAGCAAATATTTTGCTTCATCGTACTGGGTTCTGGCCTTCCAGCAGCGGTAAATGATCCTTATCCATTTGAACGCCAGTGCCCGGATCGCAGACTGATGAGATTTGCCCTTCTCTCTGAGGCCCTGATAATACAGTCTGGCCCAGTATGATGAATTAACCGTCTTGGCAGCCCATTCAACAAAGGTTTGCCTGACGAACTTGGCACACTGCCATCGCCAGTGAACCCAGGATTTCTGGCCACTTCGTTCTGTCACCGGTGCAATACCTGCGTAGTTTTGAATTTCTTCAGCGCTGTTAAACCGGTCACGGTTATCACCAAGTGCAGCAAGCATTCGTGGGCCCATACACGGCCCCATGCCCGGAAGTGATTTGAACAGCTCCGCATCTGGCAATGTGTCAAACAACGCTTCGATTCGTTCGTCATAGGTTTTGATGATTTCACTCACGACTTTAATTTGTGTCGCCAGTGCTGTTGCCATCAAAGCATTAGCCTCTATAACGCTCGGGTCTGTAGTCAATGGGATCGCGTTATCAATACTCGCAACACGTTGCTCGGTAAGAGCCATTGCGCGGCCACCTTTGGCATTCAGAAAGTTGCGGATCGTGTCGCGCCTCGCTCGTTTCAGTTGTTGCAGACTGGGCCACCGGATAATCAGCTCACACAATAGTAAGCTACCCCGATGTGAGAACCACTCCAGTGGCTGAGGATAATACTGTTTAAGTGTGTTGATTATCCGGTTCACAAAACGGCGTTTATCTTCAACCAGCTGACGGCGCTGCTCAACCAGTTGCTGGAGTAACCGGATATCCGCATTGTCGGGTTCAATGGCTTTTATCTTTTGGGGATAACGCAGCATTAACTCTAATGCCAGCTCGGCATCCTGCGGGTCATCTTTAGCGCCGCTGGGCGAGAAGGCCTGCCGGTAACGAGCCAGGGACAAAGCGTGGACGGGGAAAACGGTGATAAATGGATATTTCTGAAGAGCATACACCACGGGACCTTTCTTCAGCTCAACGGCGATAGCGATCCTGCCTTTTACCTTCTGGTGTAACTCGGTAAGCCAGACATCAAGTGCTTCCGGCGTATGTTCAATCACATGGAATGTGCGTTCACCGTTTTTAAACTGAACACAGACATCGTGCTTTTTATCTGCCCAGTCCAGACCAACGTGCGCAGCAAATTGATTAGTCGCAGTCATCACCAACTCCTTTTTATCGGGGATTGGTATGCATTCCACGCTCTTCGAAAGAAATATAGCCAGCAGTTTATCTGCATGCCCTGAGTATTCGTTAGCGAACGTGGAGCACCCACTGGCTCGAAAGAAAAGCGGCGATCATCACGTGATTCTCGCTCAATATTCGTAACCAGTAAGCGCATACCCTGAATCACTTAAAGTGTAATTCTCAGGGTGCGAATGACTATATTTCGCTTAATCCGCTGTGTCGCGCCACCTCCGCCAGATCCGGGCCGCCCTCGCCGCCGTAGGTCACGGGAATTTCGATAAAGCGTGAATCAGGCTCCAGCGCCTCGCTCTCTTCCCACCAGCGCTGCAAACGTTCAATCGCATCCAGCGCCAGCGTCTGCGGCTCGCGCAGGATCACCGTGATATTGTTCATACCCGGAATCGCTTCAACAACATTCGGCATATCGACCAGACGCTGCGCCAGTCGCCAGATGCGTTTCTGGGATGCCAGCGTGACCGGCGGTTCAAGCTCCAGCACCACTGCCGTTTCACCTAACAGATAACAACGCGCTCGTTGCACTTTCGTCCCTCTCGTGTTTTATGCGTTATGCCGGATTAGGAATATCAATAAAGGTCACATCCAGACTCGTATTTTCAGTCAGCCATTCGCTTAACGCGCGAATACCGCCGCGCTCGGTGGCGTGGTGTCCGGCGGCATAGAAATGCAGCCCCTGTTCGCGGGCGGAGTGAATCGTCTGTTCAGAGACCTCGCCGGTAATAAACGCATCCACGCCAAAGCGCGCGGCGCTGTCGATAAAACTTTGCCCGCCACCGGTACACCAGGCCACACGCTGCACTTTTTCCGGCCCGGTATCGCCGCACCATAACGGTTTACGCCCCAGGCGCGCTTCAATCCACGAGGCCAGTTCCAGCCCCGGCACCGGCATTGATAACTCTCCCCACGGCACCAGCGGCTCGATTTCCCCCATCACGGTAATGCCAAGCAGCGCCGCCAGCTGCACGTTGTTTCCCAGTTCCGGGTGCGCATCCAACGGCAGATGCCAGCCATAGAGGTTAATGTCATTCGCCAGCAGCGTTTTCAGCCGATTGCGTTTCATACCGCGAATGACCGGAGATTCCCCTTTCCAGAAGTAACCATGATGAACGATGACCGCATCAGCCTGCTGGCGTACCGCTTCATCCAGTAAGGCCTGGCTTGCCGTCACGCCGGTCACGATTTTTTGCACCGTCTCTTTGCCTTCAACCTGTAAGCCATTCGGCGCGTAATCGCTGATGGCCGCGCTGTTCAGCTTTTCATTGATCAGTTGTTCCAGTTCGGTGTTTTTCATCATCGCTCCCTTCTTCATATGTGCACTACGTTAAAATAGCGTTCTCCCGTCACTTCGTCGATAGCCATTTCTTCGACACATTGAGAAACAATCACGCCGTTTTAAGACGCAAAATGCTTACCCTTACTCGATCTGATTCATGTATATTTATGCAATCAGACAGCATATTGCAAAAATAATCAGATCTGTATCGAAGTTATAACTTTAAGGAAACACACTCACGCCGCGGATTTCTTTTGCGGTGTGACATCCATCCCGGAATCACAATGAATAAACCATCTTCTCAACCGCGCGCCATTTATTACGTCGTCGCACTGCAAATTTGGGAATACTTCAGCTTTTACGGCATGCGCGCCCTGCTGATTCTCTACCTCACCAACCAGCTAAAATACGACGATAACCATGCGTATGCGCTGTTCAGCGCTTACTGTTCGCTGGTCTATGTCACCCCGATTCTCGGCGGGTATCTGGCGGATAAAGTGCTTGGTAATCGCATGGCGGTCATGCTGGGAGCATTTTTGATGGCCGTTGGGCATCTGGTGCTGGGGGCGAGTGAAATCGCGCCGACCTTCCTTTATTTGTCGCTGGCGATCATCGTCTGCGGTTACGGTCTGTTCAAATCCAACATCAGTTGCCTGTTGGGTGAGCTGTATAAACCGGAAGATCCACGCCGCGACGGGGGATTCTCACTGCTGTATGCCGCCGGCAATATCGGCTCGATCGTTGCCCCTATCGCCTGTGGTTATGTTCAGGAAGAGTACAGCTGGGCGATGGGTTTTGCGCTGGCCGCTATCGGCATGATCGCCGGGTTAATTATCTTCCTGTGCGGCAATCGCCATTTCGCCCACACCACTGGGGTGAATAAAGCCACGCTGCACGCCAGAACGTTTGTTCTGCCCAACTGGTGTTGGCTGCTGGTGCTGTTGGTCGCCGCGCCGCTGCTGATCACGGTGCTGTTCTGGAAAGAATGGTCGGTCTATGCGCTGATTGTCGCCACCGTCATTGGTCTTGCGGTGCTGACAAAAATCTACCGTCAGGCACAGACGCAAAAACAGCGTAAAGAGCTGGGGCTGATTGTGGTTCTCACCTTCTTCAGCATGTTGTTCTGGGCGTTCGCCCAACAGGGCGGCAGCTCCATCAGTTTGTACATCGACCGATTCGTGAACCGTACGATTCTGGGTTACGAAGTACCGACGGCGATGTTCCAGTCAGTGAATGCCTTCGCGGTCATGCTGTGCGGCGTGGTGCTGGCCTGGCTGATTAAGGAGAGTATGGGCGGCAACCGTACCGTGCGGATCTGGGGGAAATTCGCCCTGGGCCTCGGTTTGATGAGCGCCGGATTCTGCATTCTGACCGTAAGCGCCCGGTTATCTGCCGCCTACGGTCACTCTTCTATGCCACTGATGATCTTAGGGTTGGCGGTAATGGGTTTTGCCGAGTTGTTCATCGACCCGGTCGCAATGTCGCAGATTACACGTATTGAGATCCCTGGCGTGACGGGCGTTCTGACCGGTATCTATATGTTGCTCTCCGGCGCGATCGCCAACTATCTGGCTGGCGTCATTGCCGATCAGACCTCGCAGAGCGCGTTTGATGCAAGCGGCGCGATCAACTACGCCATCAATGCCTATATCGATGTGTTCGACCAGATAACCTGGGGAGCGCTGGCCTGCGTGGCGCTGGTACTGCTGATTTGGCTGTATCAGTCACTCAAATTCAGAAACCGCCCGCTGGCGGTTGAGTCCTGAATGACATTACGCCCGGTGGCGCAGCGCTTACCGGGCCTACAGCGTGGCACTATCTGTAGGCCGGATAAGGCATCGCCGCCATCCGGCATAACGTATAAAAAAACCGCCACATTTCTGTTGGCGGTTTTCTCGGACGATGCTGTATATCAGTAGAAATCGCAGGTCACTTTTTCTGCCTGCTCCATCCACACCGGTTTATCGCTGGTTTTCGACCAGACGCGATGCAGATAGCTGTAAAAACGAGCACGGTCTTTCCAGAACAACATGACCGGCAGCGCCAGAACCCCAGCCACAACGGCGAGAGTGCGGCGTAACAAAACAACATGAGCCGGATATTCTTTATAGAGTTCCATACTTTTCTCCCCTTTATCTGGCCGGTAATCATCACCGGTAAAGTCAAATTGGTTATCTGCTGAAAATAGTACCGCTTTGCGTGTAATTTTACTACTCATCCGACCACTTATTTTTGTCTATTTAAGCTTTATTTACATTCGCCCCGTAATTAAGTTACATAAAAGTTAAATTAATACTAATCATTAGTTAAATGATGGTCTTTTCCATTTTTATACTTTTTTTACACCCTACGCGCCGATTTTTGCGAAATCTTTGCAGGCAAAAAATTACCCTCCGCATATCAGAAGAAAAACCACTGGAGGTGCACCGTGAGTGCAGGCGTAATCATCGGCATCATGCTGATTTTCTTACTTTTGGGTTACCTGGTGTATGCCCTGATTAATGCGGAGGCATTCTGATGGCGGCCCAGGGATTTTTACTGACAGCCAGTTTTTTACTGATCCTGTTCGTGCTCGCCCGCCCTTTAGGCGTGGGTCTGGCGCGACTTATCAACAACATTCCCCTGCCAGGCACCGCCAGCGCAGAGCGTCTGCTATGGCGCGGGTTGGGGATACCGGCGCAGGAAATGGACTGGAAACAGTATCTGCTGGCCATTCTTACCCTGAATCTGTTGGGTCTGGCAGTGCTGTTTCTGATGCTGCTGGGGCAAAACCTGCTGCCGCTGAACCCGCAGCAGTTGCCTGGCCTTTCCTGGCATCTGGCGCTCAATACGGCCATCAGTTTTGTCACCAATACCAACTGGCAGTCCTACGGTGGGGAAACCACCTTAAGCTACTTCAGCCAGATGGCGGGACTGACCGTACAGAACTTCCTGTCGGCGGCTACCGGTATCGCGGTGATCTTCGCCCTGATCCGCGCCTTTACGCGCCAGAGCATGGATACGCTGGGCAACGCCTGGATGGATTTGGTGCGCATTACGCTGTGGATCTTATTGCCGCTCGCCCTGTTAATCGCCCTGCTTTTCATCCAGCAGGGCGCACTGCAAAACCTGATGCCCTATCAACCGTTCACCAGCGTTGAAGGTGTGAAACAGCTTTTGCCGATGGGGCCGGTAGCTTCACAGGAAGCCATAAAGATGCTCGGCACCAACGGCGGCGGGTTCTTCAACGCCAACTCATCGCATCCGTTTGAAAACCCGAGCGCATTAACCAACATGGTACAGATGCTGGCGATCTTTTTGATTCCCGCCGCGCTTTGCTTTGCCTTTGGCGATGCGTCAGGCGATCGCCGTCAGGGGCAGATGCTGCTGTGGGCGATGTCGATCATTTTCGTGGTCTGCGTCGCCGTGGTGATGTCGGCGGAAGTCCAGGGTAATCCTCATCTGCTGAAGTTTGGCGCCGACAGCAGCCTCAATATGGAAGGCAAAGAGAGCCGCTTTGGCGTGCTGGTCAGCAGCCTGTTCGCCGTCGTGACCACGGCGGCCTCCTGCGGGGCGGTTATCGCTATGCATGACTCTTTTACCGCGCTGGGCGGCATGGTGCCAATGTGGCTGATGCAAATCGGCGAAGTGGTTTTTGGCGGCGTCGGTTCGGGTTTGTACGGCATGCTGTTGTTCGTATTGTTAGCCGTATTTATCGCCGGGCTGATGATTGGCCGCACGCCAGAATATCTGGGTAAAAAAATCGACGTGCGCGAAATGAAAATGACCGCCCTGGCGATTCTGATTACCCCGACGCTGGTATTGCTCGGTACGGCGCTGGCGATGATGACCGAAACCGGCCGCAGCGGAATGCTCAACCCCGGCCCACACGGTTTTAGCGAAGTGCTGTACGCCGTCTCTTCGGCGGCCAACAACAACGGCAGCGCCTTTGCCGGTCTGAACGCCAGCACACCCTTCTGGAACTGCCTGCTGGCCTTCTGCATGTTTATCGGTCGCTTCGGGGTGATTATCCCGGTCATGGCAATTGCCGGATCGCTGGTCGGTAAAAAGCGCCAGCCGGCCAGCCCCGGCACACTGCCGACGCACGGCGCGCTGTTTGTCGGCCTGCTGATCGGTACGGTGTTGCTGGTGGGCGCACTGACCTTTATTCCTGCGCTGGCGCTTGGGCCGGTTGCTGAACACCTCTCTTTATATTGAGCGAAGCGGAGTACATGGTGATGAGTCGCAAACAACTGGCGCTGTTCGAACCCTCCCTGGTCGCTCAGGCGCTGATCGAGGCCGTGAAAAAATTAAGCCCACATACCCAGTGGCGCAATCCGGTCATGTTTATTGTCTGGATCGGCAGTCTGCTGACGACCTTTATCACGGTGGCGATGGCAACCGGGCAGATGCCAGGGAATCCCCGTTTTACTGGCGCGATAAGCCTCTGGCTGTGGGTTACCGTCCTGTTCGCTAACGTTGCCGAAGCGCTGGCGGAAGGTCGCAGCAAAGCACAGGCCAGCAGTCTGAAGGGGGTGAAGAAAACGGCATTTGCCCGCAAACTGCGTGAACCAAAGTATGGCGCGCAGGCGGATCGCCTCCCTGCCGATGAGCTGCGTAAAGGGGATATCGTCCTGGTTGAAGCGGGCGATATTATTCCCTGCGACGGCGAGGTCATTGAAGGCGGCGCATCGGTGGACGAAAGCGCCATTACCGGTGAGTCCGCGCCGGTGATTCGTGAATCCGGCGGCGACTTTGCCTCAGTGACCGGCGGAACACGTATTCTCTCCGACTGGCTGGTCATCGAATGCAGCGTGAATCCCGGCGAAACCTTCCTTGACCGGATGATCGCGATGGTGGAAGGCGCGCAGCGCCGTAAAACGCCAAACGAAATCGCGCTGACCATTCTGCTGATTGCCCTGACTATTGTCTTTTTACTGGCAACCGCCACGCTCTGGCCCTTTTCCGCCTGGGGCGGCCATGTCGTCAGCGTGACGGTGCTGGTCGCCCTGCTGGTTTGCCTGATCCCCACCACTATCGGCGGATTACTTTCGGCGATCGGCGTCGCCGGGATGAGTCGAATGCTGGGAGCAAACGTCATCGCCACCAGCGGGCGGGCGGTGGAAGCCGCAGGCGACGTGGACGTGCTGCTGCTGGATAAAACCGGTACCATCACTCTCGGCAACCGTCAGGCCTCGGACTTTCTGCCCGCTCAGGGCGTGGATGAAAAGACGCTGGCCGACGCGGCGCAGCTCTCTTCGCTGGCCGACGAAACGCCGGAAGGCCGCAGCATCGTCATTCTCGCCAAACAGCGTTTTAATCTGCGCGAGCGCGATGTGCAGTCGCGCCATGCCACCTTTGTGCCCTTTACCGCGCAAAGCCGGATGAGCGGTATCAACATTGATAACCGAATGATCCGTAAAGGTTCCGTGGACGCCATTCGCCGCCACGTTGAAGCCAGCGGTGGTCACTTCCCCGCTGACGTGGAGCAAAAAGTGGATAGCGTCGCCCGTCTTGGCGCCACGCCGCTGGTGGTGGTGGAAGGTTCCCGCGTGCTGGGCGTTATCGCGCTGAAAGATATTGTCAAAGGCGGGATTAAGGAACGTTTTGCCCAGTTGCGCAAAATGGGCATCAAAACGGTGATGATCACCGGCGACAACCGCCTGACGGCAGCGGCGATTGCCGCAGAAGCCGGTGTGGATGATTTCCTGGCGGAAGCCACACCAGAAGCCAAGCTGGCGTTGATCCGCCAGTACCAGGCTGAAGGTCGCCTGGTGGCGATGACCGGCGATGGAACCAACGATGCACCGGCGCTGGCGCAGGCTGATGTGGCGGTGGCGATGAACTCCGGTACTCAGGCAGCGAAAGAAGCCGGTAACATGGTGGATCTGGATTCCAACCCGACCAAGCTGATCGAAGTGGTGCATATCGGTAAACAGATGCTGATGACGCGCGGTTCGCTCACCACGTTCAGTATCGCCAATGACGTGGCGAAATATTTCGCCATCATTCCGGCGGCGTTTGCCGCGACGTACCCGCAGTTGAATACGCTGAACATTATGCGTCTGCATTCGCCGGATTCCGCAATCCTCAGCGCGGTGATCTTCAATGCGTTGATTATCGTTTTTCTGATCCCGCTGGCATTGAAAGGGGTGAGCTATAAGCCGCTTTCGGCCTCTGCCATGCTGCGCCGTAACCTGTGGGTCTACGGCCTGGGTGGTCTGGTTGTGCCGTTTATCGGCATTAAAGTGATTGATTTACTGCTGACTCTGCTGGGTCTGGTGTGAGGTTTATAATGAGTGGATTACGTCCTGCATTATCAACGCTGGTGTTTCTGACGCTGCTAACCGGCGGCATTTACCCGCTGCTTACCACCGCGCTGGGGCAATGGTGGTTCCCGTATCAGGCTAACGGTTCACTGATTGTTGATGGCAGTCTCGTGCGCGGCTCTGCGCTTATCGGGCAGAATTTTACCGCCGACGGCTATTTTCAGGGACGCCCGTCAGCAACGGCGGAAATACCCTATAATCCCATGGCTTCCGGCGGCAGTAATCTGGCGGTCAGCAACCCGGAGCTGGATAAACAGTTGCAGCAGCGGGTGAAGGCGCTGCGGGCCGCTAACCCGGACGCCAGCACGACGATTCCGGTGGAACTGCTCACCGCCTCCGCCAGCGGGCTGGACAATAACCTGACGCCAGCAGCGGCGGCGTGGCAGATCCCGCGCGTCGCCAAAGCGCGAAATCTCAGCGTTGAAGCCGTGACGCAGTTGGTCGCAGAATATACGCAAAAGCCGCTGGTGAGTTTTATCGGCCAGCCAGTGGTCAATATCGTGGAACTCAATTTAGCGCTGGATAAGCTCTGATGGTTAATGAAGAACCGCTACGCCCTGACCCCGATCGCCTACTGGAACAGACCGCCGCACCACACCGGGGAAAACTGAAAATCTTCTTCGGCGCCTGCGCAGGCGTCGGGAAAACCTGGGCGATGCTGGCTGAGGCGCAGCGACTGCGGGCGCAAGGGCTGGATATTTTGACGGGTGTCGTGGAAACCCACGGGCGTAAAGAGACCGCCGCGCTGCTGGACGGCCTCAGCATCCTGCCGCTAAAACGGCAGACGCGTCACGGACGCCATCTCAGCGAGTTCGATCTCGACGCGGCGCTGGCCCGTCGCCCGGCGCTTATTCTCATGGACGAACTGGCGCACAGTAATGCGCCAGGCTCGCGCCACCCCAAACGCTGGCAGGATATCGAAGAACTGCTGGAAGCGGGTATTGACGTCTTTACCACCGTCAACGTCCAGCACCTGGAAAGCCTCAACGATGTGGTCAGTGGCGTGACCGGCATTCAGGTTCGTGAAACCGTGCCAGACCCTTTCTTCGATGCCGCCGACGAGGTGGTTCTGGTCGACCTGCCGCCTGACGATCTGCGAGCGCGTCTGAAGGAGGGCAAGGTGTACATTGCCGGTCAGGCTGAACGCGCCATTGAGCACTTCTTTCGCAAAGGCAATTTGATCGCCCTGCGTGAACTGGCGCTGCGCCGCACGGCCGACCGGGTGGACGATCAAATGCGCGCCTGGCGGAGTCATCCGGGCGAAGAGAAAGTGTGGCATACCCGCGACGCCATTCTGCTGTGCATCGGGCACAACACCGGCAGTGAAAAACTGGTGCGTGCCGCCGCGCGGCTGGCTGCCCGCCTCGGCAGCGTCTGGCACGCGGTGTATGTCGAAACCCCGGCGCTGCATCGCCTGCCGGAAAAGCAGCGGCGCGCCATCTTAAGCGCCCTGCGTCTGGCGCAGGAGCTGGGCGCAGAGACCGCCACGCTTTCCGAGCCCGCCGAAGAAAAAGCGGTTGTGCGTTACGCCCGGGAACATAACCTCGGCAAAATTGTGCTGGGTCGTCCGGCAACGCGACGCTGGTGGCGCAGAGATTCGTTTGCCGATCGCCTGGCGAAACAGGCGCCGGATCTCGATCAGGTAGTTGTCGCCCTTGATGATCCCCCGACTCGCCCGTTGAATCAGACACCGGATACCCGTGGCTTCAAAGATAAGTGGCGGGTGCAGATACAGGGCTGCCTGGTCGCGATCGCCCTTTGCGCGGTGACCACCGTCATCGCCGTACAGTGGATGGTCGCCTTTGATGCCGCTAACCTGGTGATGCTGTATCTGCTGGGCGTGGTAATTATCGCTCTGTTTTATGGGCGCTGGCCCTCGGTAGTGGCAACCTTTATTAACGTCGCCAGCTTCGATCTCTTTTTTATTGCTCCTCGCGGCACGCTTGCCGTTTCCGATGTGCAGTATCTGTTGACCTTCGCCGTGATGCTGACGGTGGGGCTGGTGATCGGTAACCTGACGGCGGGCGTGCGCTATCAGGCGCGGGTTGCCCGCTATCGGGAACAGCGCACGCGCCATCTGTACGAGATGTCCAAAGCGCTGGCGGTGGGGCGAAGCAGGCAGGATATCGCCGCCACCAGCGAACAGTTTATCGCCTCCACGTTTCAGGCCCGCAGCCAGGTGTTATTGCCGGATGAAAACGGCACGCTGATGCCGCTGACCCACCAGCAGGGCATAACGCCGTGGGATGACGCCATCGCCCGGTGGAGCTTTGACAAAGGCCAGCCGGCCGGGGCGGGCACAGATACCCTGCCCGGCGTGCCGTATCAAATTTTACCGTTAAAAAGCGCCGATAAAACGCATGGACTGGTGGTGGTCGAACCGGGGAATCTTCGCCAGTTGATGCTCCCGGAGCAACAGCGGCTACTGGAAACATTCACCTTGCTGGTCGCCAGCGCGCTGGAGCGTCTGACGCTTACCGCCAGTGAAGAGCTGGCCCGACTCGCCAGCGAGCGCGAGAGCATTCGCAATGCCCTGCTCGCCGCCCTCTCCCACGACTTGCGCACGCCGCTGACGGTGCTGTTTGGTCAGGCGGAGATTTTAACCCTGGATTTGGCAAGTGAAGGATCGCCACATGCGCGCCAGGCCAGCGAAATCCGCCAGCACATTCTCAACACCACCCGACTGGTGAATAACCTGCTGGATATGGCACGCATTCAGTCCGGTGGATTTAATCTTAAAAAAGAGTGGCTGACGCTGGAAGAGGTTGTCGGCAGCGCTCTGCAAATGCTGGAGCCGGGGCTATCCCACCCCATTAACCTGTCGCTGCCAGCGCCGCTGACGCTGGTACACGTTGACGGCCCGCTGTTTGAACGGGTACTGATCAACCTTCTGGAAAACGCCGTCAAATATGCCGGTTCACAGGCGGAGATCGGCATTGATGCCCATATTGAAGACGAACATCTTCAGCTTGACGTCTGGGATAATGGCCCTGGCATTCCTGACGGGCAGGAGAAAAGCATCTTCGACAAATTTGCCCGGGGAAATAAAGAGTCTGCCGTACCGGGCGTTGGGCTGGGGCTGGCTATTTGCCAGGCGATTGTTGAAGTGCACGGTGGAACGATTTCCGCCCACAATCGCCCGCAGGGCGGAGCCTGTTTCCGTGTTACACTCCCGCAGGAAACTGCGCCTGAACTTGAAGATTTTCATGAGGATATGTGACCAACGTTCTGATTGTTGAAGACGAACAGGCTATTCGCCGCTTTCTGCGCAGCGCGCTGGAAAGCGACGGGCTGCGCGTGTACGAAGCAGAGACGCTAAGCCGTGGGTTGCTGGAAGCCGCCACGCGGAAACCCGATCTCATCATTCTTGATCTTGGCCTGCCTGACGGCGACGGCATCGATTTTATTCGCGACCTGCGACAATGGAGCGCAATTCCGGTGATTGTGCTTTCTGCTCGCAGCGAGGAGAGCGATAAAATCACTGCGCTGGATGCGGGCGCCGATGACTATCTGAGTAAACCCTTCGGCATTGGCGAACTACAGGCGCGCTTACGCGTGGCGCTGCGCCGTCACGCCAGCGGCCCTTCTCCTGACCCCATCGTGCAGTTTTCCAGCATAAAAGTGGACTTAGCAGCACACCTTGTCCACCGTGATGAAGAAGAAATTCACCTGACGCCGATTGAGTTTCGCCTACTGGCCGTGTTGCTGAATAATGCGGGCAAAGTGCTCACCCAGCGCCAGCTGTTGAACCAGGTCTGGGGCCCGAACGCCGTCGAGCACAGTCACTATTTGCGTATTTATATGGGTCACCTGCGACAGAAACTGGAGAAAGATCCCGCCCGCCCCCGCCATTTCATTACCGAAACCGGAATCGGTTATCGTTTTATGCCATGAATGGTTATTCATTTTTTTTAATTAATTCCTAAATATCATTTTTATCATTAACCACACTGCAAATAATGTATTTTGCAGTGTAAGCTCATTCCTTAAAAAATATAAAAATACAAATTCATAACATATAAACAACAATACGATATCTTATCGTGTGATATGCATAAACAACGACTAAATATTTTAGAAATGATCGTTTTTTATTGATCTTCTTCACAGATCAGGCTCATTTCCTGGATAAAATACCCTCACCTTCCACTTATCCAGTAAAGGTAACCAAAATGGAAAATAATAGCCGTACAATGCCCCATATAAGGCGGACAACTCATATTATGATGTTTGCTCACCGTAACAGCTTCGACTTTCATTTCTTTAATGCCCGTTAGTCTTTCGACTAAGGGCACTCCAGCATACAGGTCTTCCTGACCCCTTGCATTGCAGGCTAACGCCTGTATCTCGTGGTGCTCACACTGCATAACCCTGTTTTACCTGTGACCGGAAAGGTTAGGGTTTATTGCATCTTCTAAAAAGCAATTTACTGATTTATTTGTCAGTGGCGTCGTATTGCTTTTTTTCCGGAGCTATCAGTTTCTCATTCGAGAAATTGAGGACCTGCTATTACCTGAAAATAAAGAGATGAAAATGTCTGAATTAAAAATTGCCGTCAGTCGTTCCTGCCCTGATTGTTTTTCTACACAGCGCAGTATCGTTAATGTTGATGAAAGTAATTTCATTGATGTTGCCGCTATCGTGTTATCCATCAATGATATTGAACGAGGTAAACTCGATGAGATTGATGCGACGGGCTACGGTATTCCCGTGTTTATCGCGACACAAAATGAAGAGCGCGTTCCGGCGGAATATCTGCCGCGGATCTCGGGCGTATTCGAACATAATGAAGCCCGTAACGCCTTCTATGGCCGCCAACTGGAGACCGCTGCCAGCCACTATGAAACGCAACTGCGCCCGCCGTTCTTCCGGGCGCTGGTGGACTACGTAAACCAGGGCAACAGCGCATTTGACTGTCCGGGGCATCAGGGCGGTGAATTCTTCCGCCGTCACCCCGCAGGGAACCAGTTCGTTGAGTACTTTGGCGAAACGCTTTTCCGCTCTGATTTGTGTAATGCCGACGTGGCGATGGGCGATCTGCTTATCCATGAAGGCGCGCCGTGCATCGCGCAACAACACGCCGCGAAAGTGTTCAACGCCGATAAAACCTACTTTGTGCTGAACGGCACCTCATCGTCAAACAAAGTGGTACTTAACGCGCTGCTGACCCCAGGCGATCTGGTGCTGTTCGATCGTAATAACCACAAATCGAACCACCACGGCGCGCTGTTGCAGGCGGGCGCGACGCCGGTTTATCTGGAAACCGCGCGCAACCCGTACGGCTTCATCGGCGGGATCGACGCCCACTGCTTTGAAGAAGGCTATCTGCGTGAACTGGTCAGCGAAGTGGCGCCGCAACGCGCGCAAGACGCCCGCCCGTTCCGCCTGGCGGTGATCCAGTTAGGCACCTACGACGGCACCATCTATAACGCCCGTCAGGTGGTGGATAAGATTGGTCATCTGTGCGACTACATCCTGTTTGACTCCGCATGGGTCGGCTACGAGCAGTTTATTCCGATGATGGCCGATTGCTCGCCGTTGCTGCTGGATCTGAACGAGAACGATCCAGGTATCCTGGTCACGCAGTCTGTTCACAAACAGCAGGCCGGTTTCTCCCAGACCTCGCAGATCCACAAGAAAGACAGCCATATCAAAGGTCAGTCTCGCTATGTGCCGCATAAACGTATGAATAACGCGTTCATGATGCACGCCTCCACCAGCCCGTTCTACCCGCTGTTCGCCGCCCTGGACATCAACGCCAAAATGCACGAAGGCGTCGGTGGCCGTAACATGTGGATGGACTGCGTGGCGAATGGCATCAATGCTCGTAAGCTGATCCTTGATAACTGCCATCACATCCGTCCGTTCGTGCCGGAACTGATCGACGGCAAACCGTGGCAGTCTTACCCCACGGCGGAGATCGCAAACGACCTGCGCTTCTTCCACTTTGTGCCGGGCGAACACTGGCATGCCTTCGAAGGCTACGCCGAACACCAGTACTTTGTTGATCCGTGCAAACTGCTGCTCACGACGCCGGGCATCAATGCGCGCAACGGCGAATACGACACCTTTGGCGTTCCGGCGACCATCCTTGCCAACTTCCTGCGTGAAAACGGCGTGGTGCCGGAAAAATGCGATCTCAACTCGATCCTGTTCCTGCTGACGCCAGCGGAAGACATGGCGAAATTGCAGCAACTCGTCGCCCTGCTGGTGCGCTTTGAGAAACTGCTGGAAGCCGATGCGCCGCTGGCTGACGTTCTGCCGTCAATTTATAAGCAGCATGAAGCGCGTTATGCCGGCTACACCCTGCGTCAGCTGTGCCAGGAGATGCACGATCTGTACGCACGCCATAACGTGAAACAGCTGCAAAAAGAGATGTTCCGTAAATCCCATTTCCCACGCGTCAGCATGAATCCGCAGGACGCCAACTACGCCTATCTGCGCGGTGAAGTCGAACTGGTTCGCCTGCCGGACGCGGAAGGACGGATCGCGGCAGAAGGCGCGCTTCCGTATCCGCCAGGGGTTTTGTGCGTTGTTCCGGGTGAAATCTGGGGCGGTGCGGTGCTGCGTTATTTCAGCGCGCTGGAAGAAGGGATCAACCTGCTGCCGGGCTTTGCGCCTGAACTACAGGGCGTTTACATCGAAGAACACGACGGCCGTAAACAGGTGTGGTGCTACGTCATTAAAACGCGCGAAGCACAGAACACCCTGCTGAAAGGGGAAAAATTATGAGTAAAGCCAAATCCAATAAAATGGGCGTCGTTCAGCTCACCATCCTGACAATGGTCAATATGATGGGCTCCGGGATTATCATGCTGCCCACCAAACTTGCGGAGGTCGGCACCATCTCGATCATCTCGTGGCTGGTGACTGCCGTTGGTTCAATGGCGCTGGCATGGGCTTTCGCCAAATGCGGGATGTTCAGCCGTAAATCCGGCGGCATGGGCGGCTACGCGGAGTATGCCTTTGGTAAATCCGGCAACTTTATGGCGAACTACACCTATGGCGTTTCGCTGCTGATTGCCAACGTCGCTATCGCCATCTCCGCCGTCGGCTACGGCACCGAGTTATTCGGCGCCACGCTGTCACCGGTGCAGATCGGTCTGGCGACCATCGGCGTGCTGTGGCTGTGCACCGTCGCCAACTTCGGCGGCGCGCGCATTACCGGGCAAATCAGCAGTATCACCGTCTGGGGCGTGATTATTCCGGTTGTCGGTCTGTGCATCATCGGCTGGTTCTGGTTTAGCCCGACGCTGTACGCCAACTCCTGGAACCCGCATCACGTACCGTTCTTCACCGCCGTCGGTTCTTCTATTGCGATGACGCTGTGGGCCTTCCTCGGTCTGGAATCTGCCTGCGCCAACGCCGAAGTGGTGGAAAACCCGGAGCGTAACGTACCGATTGCGGTATTAGGCGGTACGCTGGGCGCGGCGGTGATTTACATCATCTCCACCAACGTGATTGCCGGGATCGTACCGAACATGGATCTGGCCAACTCCACCGCGCCGTTCGGTCTGGCGTTCGCACAGATGTTTACCCCGGAAGTCGGTAAAGTGATCATGGCGTTGATGGTGATGTCCTGCTGCGGTTCGCTGCTGGGCTGGCAGTTCACTATCGCCCAGGTTTTCAAATCCTCGGCGGATGAAGGATATTTCCCGAAAATCTTCTCTCGCGTAACGAAAGTGGATGCGCCGGTTCAGGGGATGCTGACCATCGTGATTATCCAGAGCGGATTATCGCTGATGACCATCAGCCCATCGCTGAACAGCCAGTTCAACGTGCTGGTTAACCTGGCGGTGGTAACAAACATTATCCCGTACATTCTGTCGATGGCCGCGCTGGTGATCATTCAGAAAGTGGCAAATGTTCCGTCGTCAAAAGCCAAAACGGCGAACTTCGTGGCATTCATCGGCGCACTGTACAGCTTCTACGCGCTGTATTCATCCGGTGAAGAAGCGATGCTGTACGGCTCCATCGTGACCTTCCTCGGCTGGACGCTGTATGGACTGGTATCGCCGCGCTTTGAGCTGAAAAACAAACACGGCTAAAAAAAAAGCCCGGTGGCGCTAACGCTTACCGGGCCTACGATCGTTGTTGTAGCCGGGCAAACGCAGTACCGCCCGGCACACAAACCGCACTTACGCGTTTTTCAGCACTTCGCTGACAATCTCAACCGCTTCTTTTTCGATCTGCTTGCGGTGTTCCTCGCCGAGGAAGCTTTCGCAATAAATCTTATAAGCGTCTTCCGTGCCAGAAGGCCGCGCGGCAAACCAGCCATTGTCGGTCATCACTTTCAGGCCGCCAATCGACGCGCCGTTACCCGGCGCCGCCGTCAGACGCGCGGTGATCGGATCGCCCGCCAGCGTGCTGGCGCTCACCATTTCTGGAGAGAGCTTAGACAATGCGGCTTTCTGCGCAGACGTTGCGCTTGCCTGCAAACGGTTATAGCTCGGCGCGCCAAAGCGAGCCGCCAGCTCGTTGTAGTGCTCCTGCGGGTTTTTCCCGGTGACGGCCGTGATTTCCGCCGCCAGCAGGCACATGATGATGCCGTCTTTATCGGTAGACCACGGCGTGCCGTCGAAACGCAGGAAAGACGCCCCGGCGCTCTCTTCGCCGCCGAAGCCGAAGCTGCCGTCGAACAGACCGTCAACGAACCATTTAAAGCCGACCGGCACTTCCACCAGTTTACGCCCCAAATCGTTCACCACGCGGTCGATCATCGCAGAGGAAACCAGCGTTTTACCGACCGCCACCTCTTTGCCCCACTGCGGGCGGTGCTGGAACAGATAGTTGATCGCTACCGCCAGATAGTGGTTCGGGTTCATCAGCCCTGCCGGAGTCACGATGCCGTGGCGGTCATAGTCCGGGTCGTTGGCGAACGCCAGATCGAACTTATCACGCAGCGCCAGCAGACCCGCCATCGCGCACTCGGAGGAACAGTCCATACGGATTGCGCCGTCTTTGTCGAGATGCATAAAGCGGAACGTCTGATCAACGTGATCGTTAACGATAGTCAGGTTCAGGTTGTAGTGCTTAGCAATACGCTTCCAGTATTCGATACCGGAACCGCCCAGCGGATCGACGCCCAGCGTCAGGCCCGCTTTCTGAATCGCCGCCATATCGACGATATCCGCCAGCCCTTCAACGAACGGCTGCACCAGATCCTGCTCTTTAACGTGGCCTGAGGCCATCGCCGCATCCAGAGAGATACGCTTCACGCCCTTCAGACCGTCAGCCAACAGCGCGTTGGCCCTGTCTTCCACCACTTTGGTGACGTTGGTATCCGCCGGGCCGCCGTTTGGCGGGTTGTACTTAATTCCGCCGTCTTCCGGTGGATTGTGAGATGGCGTGATCACGATGCCATCAGCCAGCGGGCCGCCTTTTTTATTGTGAACCAGGATAGCGTTGGAAACGGCAGGCGTTGGCGTGAAGCCATTGTTTTCCTGCACGATGACATCAACACCGTTCGCCGCCAGCACTTCCAGTACAGAGATAAATGCCGGTTCAGACAGCGCGTGGGTATCTTTGCCCACATAACAAGGACCAGTGATACCGTTTTTTGCACGCTCTTCCGCAATCGCCTGGGCGATTGCCAGGATGTGCGGCTCGTTAAAACTATGACGACCTGCGCTACCGCGATGCCCGGACGTACCGAACTTCACGGCGTGCTCTGCATTCCCTGCTTCGGGTTTCAGTACATAGTACTGTGCCGTCAGTTGGGCGACGTTAATCAAATCACTCTGTTGCGCAGGTTGACCTGCACGGTTGTGGATTGCCATTGCCTGGTCCTTTTAATGCAAGGATTAAATTGTTCCGCAAACCTTCTCAATCAATTCCGCCGGGAATTGCATTGACTGCATGATGTGTTCAACCATGCTGCATTTACGGCCGGTGTTGGTGTTGGTAATCACCCAATACGGCGTGCCGGGCACATGTTTCGGTTTGGTTTGATTACCATTTTTCAGCAGCGTTTGTTCATCAGCCGCAAAATAGACGCGCGTACGGCCATGCAACGACTCCGTCGCTTCGGCAAACGCGCGATTATCCAGTGAGTAGAGTGTAGACAGCACCAGCATGAAGCGGTTTACCGCTTTCTTCTGCTCCGCGTACTCGTCGGAAAGCAGCAGTTCACGCATGGCGCGGACTTTATCTTTTACGGGGTTGACGGGCTTCGCTTCCACGATAGCAGGTTGCGCGACGCGAACCTCTTTCGCCGCCGGAGTGACAGGCTGTGATACGGCGGAAAACTTCAACATGCGCCGTAAAATGTCGGATGCGCTCTCGCCAATATGCTTGGTGTGGCTGGCAATATAGCTATAGAGTTCATCATCAACTTCAATCGTTTTCATCTTAATCCAGTGCGGTGTCTTATCTGAATACAAGTCGTTGGGATTACCTGCACGTAGTGTAAAGGCAAATTCCAACAGCGGATAGCGTCAAACCTGGCTGACGGAAAAACTCGGAGTAAACCGTAGTTGTTGCAGCCCTGTGGCAGAATAGTCAACATAATACCCTAACCCGACAGAGCGAAAAAAAGAACTTTGCCATGAAATTGAATATCCGAGCGCAAACTGCACAAAACCTGCACAATAATTCTCCCATCGTCCTCGTTCACGGTTTGTTTGGCAGCCTGGACAACCTCGGCGTGCTGGCGCGCGACCTGGTGACCGATCACGATATCATTCAGGTTGATATGCGCAACCACGGTCTCTCCCCTCGCGATCCGGTGATGGACTACCCGGCAATGGCGCAAGACTTACTGGATACCATCGATGCCGAAGGCATTGAGAAAGCCACCTTTATCGGCCACTCTATGGGCGGTAAAGCGGTAATGGCGCTCACCGCGCTGGCGCCGGAGCGTATTGACCAGTTGGTCGCGATCGACATCGCGCCGGTCGATTACCACGTTCGCCGCCACGATGAAATCTTCGCCGCCATCAATGCCGTCACCGACGCGGGCGCCGAAACCCGTCAACAGGCCGCCACCGTTATGCGTCAACATCTGCAAGAAGAAGGCGTCATCCAGTTTCTGCTGAAATCGTTTATCGACGGCGAATGGCGCTTTAACGTACCGGTATTGTGGGAACAGTATCCACATATTGTGGGCTGGGAGACCATTCCAGCCTGGGATCGCCCGGCGTTGTTTATCCCCGGCGGCAACTCGCCTTATGTGACCGAAGCATATCGTCACGATCTGCTGGCGCAGTTCCCTCAGGCGCGAGCGCACGTCATCGCCGGAGCGGGCCACTGGGTTCACGCGGAAAAACCCGATGCGGTGCTGCGCGCCATTCGTCGCTATCTGGCAGATAAGGCCAACTGATTAAAAACTCAGCGTCCGCGCGCGATTACGTCCGCGGGCGTTGGCGTGTCTGCCTTGCTGATGTATGATGGCGCGCTATCCATCCGGGCAGACGCCTGGCTGATTGTTTCCCCGAAGTCACCAAAATCATGGCCAAAGAACAAACGGACCGTACGACATTAGATCTGTTCGCACACGAGCGTCGCCCGGGACGACCCAAAACCAATCCGCTTTCGCGTGATGAACAGCTGCGCATTAATAAGCGTAACCAGCTAAAACGCGACAAAGTACGTGGCCTTAAGCGTGTCGAACTGAAACTCAACGCTGAGGCTGTCGATGCGCTGAACGAGCTGGCCGAATCCCGCAATATGAGCCGTAGCGAACTCATCGAAGAGATGCTGATGACTCAACTGGCAGCGCTGCGCGGCCAGGGCGTAGTCTGAAAAACTGCTCAATATCATAAATCATGTAGCACAGAGTGCAGTCCCGCGTGATTGCTGTTTCCGCATGCCTGACTGTTCTGCTATGATTGCCCTTATCTGCGGGCAATACGCCACCACCATTTCAATAAGTTTCAAGAGGTTATTTTACTCATGGCAATCACTGGCATCTTTTTCGGCAGCGACACCGGTAATACCGAAAATATCGCAAAAATGATTCAAAAACAGCTTGGTAAAGACGTTGCCGATGTGCATGACATTGCGAAAAGCAGCAAAGAGGACCTGGAAGGGTACGACATCCTGCTGCTGGGCATCCCGACCTGGTACTACGGTGAAGCGCAATGTGACTGGGATGACTTCTTCCCGACTCTCGAAGAGATTGATTTTAACGGTAAACTGGTGGCGCTGTTCGGCTGCGGCGACCAGGAAGATTACGCAGAATATTTCTGCGACGCGTTAGGCACCATCCGCGACATCATTGAGCCGCGCGGCGCGACCATCGTCGGCCACTGGCCAACGGCGGGCTACCATTTTGAAGCGTCCAAAGGTCTGGCTGACGACGATCACTTTGTTGGTCTGGCTATCGACGAAGACCGTCAGCCTGAACTGACCGCAGAGCGCGTTGAAAAATGGGTTAAACAGATTTCCGGCGAACTGCACCTCGACGAAATCATTAACGCCTGATTTTGTGCGGCGCAGAAAAGCATCTGCGTCGCATCAATAGATAAAACCAATTAAAATAATTGCTACAAATTTGTAACTTTCTTGCCTGACCCTGTACAATGTCCGGGTGTTATTCTGGTATTGCACAGTGTGTTTGTTGGCGATACCTCGTTTTTATTAACAATATTTGCCGGAGGCTTGCAGTTTTCATTTAGGCGTGGCAGTTCTATAATGAAACGCATTATCTCAAGTGCAATTTCTGTCACTTCTTTGTTTGAAGTGAATCGTTTAGCAACAGGACAGATTCCGCATGACTGACAACAATACCGCATTAAAGAAGGCTGGCCTGAAAGTAACGCTTCCTCGTTTAAAAATTCTGGAAGTTCTTCAGGAACCGGATAACCATCACGTCAGTGCGGAAGATTTATATAAACGTCTGATCGACATGGGTGAAGAGATTGGGCTGGCGACCGTGTACCGCGTGCTGAACCAGTTTGATGACGCCGGTATCGTAACCCGCCACAATTTTGAAGGCGGTAAATCCGTTTTTGAGCTGACCCAACAGCATCATCACGATCACCTTATTTGCCTCGATTGTGGCAAAGTGATCGAATTCAGTGATGACTCTATCGAAGCGCGCCAGCGTGAGATTGCGGCTAAGCATGGCATTCGTTTGACGAACCACAGCCTCTATCTCTACGGGCACTGCGCTGAAGGCGATTGCCGGGAAGACGAGCACGCGCACGACGCGAAGTAATGTGAAACCTGCTAAAAAGCCAACCGACCGGTTGGCTTTTTTTATGCTTCCGAGCCGGTAGCGGCCTTAAAAAACGCAAACGGGCGGAGAGTTCTCTCCGCCCGCCATTAACCCGCCCTGCTTTTATTTGGCGCTATTTTTACTGCGAATTTCCTGCCAGATTTTGTCGCAATCGGCGGTCACCGCCTGATCGTTCCCCGTACGCGTAGCCTGAATGCACTGCTGGTAATCCAGCACGCGCACGCTCTCTTCTGTAGCAAACTGCTTGTGCTGGTCATCTTTCTTCAGCACGTTCAGTACGCTCTGACAGGCCTCGATTTTCTCTGGCGAACCTTGCGCCGTATTGATGCAGGCGCTGTACGCCTCTTTTAACTGACTGTCTTCTTTGGGCGCGGTTGGCTGCGCGCAGGCCACCAGTCCCGATGCCATCATGGCGATGAGTAACAGTTTTTTCATATCAGTGTCCTCAACGTTGCGGCAGACAAATCGCCTGCCGCAACGGGCATCAGAAAATAGTGAACGGAGCGATAACCATGAACTTCACGTCACGTTCATCCTGGAAGATGTTGCCGTAACCGCCGCCCCAGCTTGGGATGTTGGAGTGGTTGTCATATTCCGTGAAGTGCAGTTTAAACATAGTGCCTTTGGCACGGCCTTCCTGTAGGGTGTAGACCGCATCAAGGCTGTAAGAAGACTCTTCAATGGTACGGTTTTTGTCATAGTACGCATCCGGGGTAATCTGCCAGGTTGATGGCTTCGCGTCCCAGGCGTAAACGTATGACGCCCCCACTGCCCAGCCCGGCAGGTTCCAGTTTTTCAGATCGTACATCGCACCGAAGAAGACGGCTTTTTCGCCGTTGGCGTTAAAGTCTGAGCGGTTATCCCACCAGATATCCAGACGACCGTTTGAGGATGCGTAAGTTGGCGTCATACGTTGCAGGAAGTAACCTTGTTGACCGTCCGCCTTAACCCAGGTCCCTTCCAGGCGCAAATCGACGACTTCGGCCACTTTGTAACCGAAAGTCAGCGCCTGCAACCAGGCGGTGCCGTCATAAATATCGTTTACGCTGCGATCATCAACTTTGTCGCGCGCACCATAGAACTGATAGCTGGTGGTGAACGGGTTGCCGCCCAAATCAAATTTGTAGCTGGCTTTGGCAAAATACTGGTCGACATACCCTTCTGACTGACCAAATGCCGCTTCCAGCACGAGGTCATTTTTGAAATCGTATTTAGCGCCGATAGAGTGGAGGTAATCCACTTTGGTCTTTTTATCGGCCTGATAGAATTTATCAACATCGGTGTGCCACGGCGCTTTATATTGGTTGGCCCACATATAGGAGAAACTCAGCGCGCCCGCATCACCGTAGTCAAAATTCGCTCCGGCTTCCGCGCCCTGATAAGTACCCGGCATAAAGCTCCAGTGCGGCGCTAACAGCGTCTGACCGGTCGGCTGGATATACCCCGCACGCGCCCAGGTTGGCCCGTACTTAAATTTTGCCGCGGCTTTATAAAGGCTGATCCCGCTCTTATCGCCAGAATAATCTTCATCGTAACCTTTATTCTTTTTCGAGAAGGCGATTTCGTTGGGGTGTCCGCTGTCGCCGTTTTCCGCCATTTCTATCGCGGTAAATGCCGCGATATCCAGACCGAACATATCAGCCGCATAACCAGACTGGAAATCCAGATTGGCGTTCCAGGTCGCGTGTGAAAGGTTGGTTTTATATTTGTCATCGTCGGTGACATCTTTACGGTCACGCTCACGCTGCCAGTAATAGATGCCGCCTGTTAACGTGGAATCGTCAATAAAGCCTTCAGCCTGAGCCTGTGGAACGACGACCAAACCTGACATTGCTGTGATACCGGCGATAGCCAGCGCCAGCGTACTACGTTTGCCACTAAACGTACGCATGTGTTAATCCTCTTTGACGTATAAAATGCTGCCGAACAAAAGCGGACAGCGAAAAATAAAAATGTAAAAGTAGCGTTGAGAAAAACCTCGCAGACTACAGTGAATAGACTATTTTTCGCGACGCGAATTATCAATCTCTTTCTGTAACGAGAATGTAAGAGTATGAGCAACCGCACATATTTCATTGCTTTATGTTACATTTTCATCAGGTGCTAAAAAAGATGAACAAAAGTTAAAATTGTCTTGTTTTCCATGCACATGAAATCGGTTTCACATGAAATGATATTCATTCCATAAATTCACTATGCCAAAACTATTTTGTTGCGAAATTATTTTCCTGGCGGCATTAATTCGCTCTGCAAACAGAGAGCGGGATGACAAAATGGAAAGGATAAAAAACGCCGCAAAATGCGGCGTTGGAAGGTGATGTGATGCGGTGGCTTTACTCGCCCGCTTTAGCCCACGTATCGCGCAGACCTACGGTACGGTTAAATACGCGTTTATCCGCCGTTGTGTAGCGGCTGTCCAGGCAGAAGTAGCCTTCACGCTCAAACTGATACGCTTTACCCGCTACGGCGTTCTGCAACGACGGTTCCGCGTAACCCTGCTTAATCACCAGCGATTCAGGGTTGATCACGGACAGGAAGTCCTCTGCGGCCCCCGGGTTCGGCACGCTGAACAGACGATCGTACAGACGAATTTCAACCGGCAGCGCGTGTGCCGCGCTTACCCAGTGAATGACGCCCTTCACTTTACGACCATCGGCCGGATCTTTGCTCAGGGTGTCCGCATCATAGGTACAGAAGATGGTGGTGATATTGCCTTCCGCATCCTTCTCCACGCGCTCAGCTTTCACCACATAGGCGTTACGCAGACGCACTTCTTTCCCCATCACCAGACGCTTGTACTGCTTGTTCGCTTCTTCGCGGAAGTCAGCACGATCGATCCAGATTTCACCGCTAAACGGTACTTCACGGCTGCCCATTTCCGGTTTGTTCGGATGGTTCGGCATGGTGACCATTTCGCTTTCGCCCTGCGGGTAGTTTTCGATAACCAGTTTCACCGGATCGATAACCGCCATCGCGCGCGGTGCGTTTTCATTCAGATCTTCACGAATGCAGGACTCCAGCGACGCCATCTCAATGGTGTTGTCCTGCTTGGTAACGCCGATGCGTTTGCAGAATTCACGGATGGAGGCCGCGGTATAGCCACGACGACGCAGGCCAGAAATGGTCGGCATACGCGGATCGTCCCAGCCTTCAACGTGTTTGTCCGTCACCAGCAGGTTCAGCTTACGCTTGGACATCACGGTATATTCCAGATTCAGGCGCGAGAATTCGTACTGACGCGGGTGAACCGGGATGGTGATGTTGTCCAGCACCCAGTCGTACAGACGACGGTTGTCCTGGAATTCCAGCGTACACAGAGAGTGCGTAATGCCTTCCAGCGCATCGCTGATGCAGTGGGTAAAGTCGTACATCGGGTAGATGCACCACTTGTTGCCGGTCTGGTGGTGTTCGGCAAATTTAATGCGGTACAGCACCGGATCGCGCATCACGATAAACGGCGACGCCATATCAATTTTGGCGCGCAGGCACGCTTTACCTTCTTCAAAACCACCGGTACGCATTTTTTCAAACAGCGCCAGGTTCTCTTCCACGCTGCGATCGCGGAACGGGCTGTTTTTCCCCGGCTCTTTCAGCGTACCGCGATATTCGCGGATCTGATCCGGCGTCAGCTCATCGACGTACGCCAGACCTTTGGTGATCAGCTCAACCGCATACGCATGCAGTTGATCGAAGTAATCTGAGGAGTAGCAAACGTTGCCAGCCCAGTGAAAACCTAACCACTCGACGTCGTTTTTGATCGAATCAACGTACTCGATATCTTCTTTTACCGGGTTGGTATCATCGAAACGCAGGTTGCACAGGCCCTGATAATCTTGCGCGATGCCAAAGTTCAGACAGATGGATTTCGCGTGGCCGATGTGCAGATAGCCATTCGGCTCCGGCGGAAAACGGGTGTGGATTGTGGTGTGCTTACCACTGGCCAGATCTTCATCGATGATCTGACGAATAAAGTTAGTCGGGCGGGCTTCAGCCTCACTCATCGTGGATTCCTCAAAGCGTAAACAACGTATAACGGCATATGATCTTATAAGCCGGACAGACTGACAACCTTTAGTTACTTAAAAAGTGGCTTTGAAGAAAATATGGGGGCTGATTGCTGTAAAAAAAGCGACGGCGCTTTGCCGGATGACGGCTACGCCTTATTCGGCCTACAAACTGTGTCGAACCGTAGGCCTGATAAGCGCAGCGCCATCAGGCGCATTTGCCGGATAGCAGCTATACCTTATCCAGCCTACAAACTGTGTCGAACCGTAGGCCTGATAAGCGCAGCGCCATCAGGCGCATTTGCCGGATAGCAGCTATACCTTATCCAGCCTACAGGCTGCAAAAAAAGCGGCGGAGGTTTCCCCCCGCCGCTCAGGCACAAACTCTACTCAGGAGCGATTATTTGCCTTTAATCTCATACAGTGGCGTTTGACCCGCAACCACCTGACCTTCAGCTTTAATCACCAGACCGCTGAAGTCGTCGATGTTGCTGCAAACCACCGGGCTAATCATCGAGCGCGCATTGGCGTTCAGGAACTCCAGATCCATTTCCAGGATCGGCTGACCGGCAACCACTTCGGCACCCTCTTCCACCAGGCGTTTGAAGCCCTGACCGTTCAGCGCAACGGTATCGATCCCCATGTGGACAACGATTTCCGCGCCTTTTTCGGTTTCCAGGCAGAACGCATGATTGGTGTTGAAGATTTTCACAATGGTGCCTGCCGCCGGGGAAACAACGGTTTTATCCGTTGGTTTCACCGCCACGCCGTCGCCAACCGCTTTGCTGGCGAACGCTTCGTCAGGAACCTGTTCCAGCGCAACCACGTCACCCGTGATCGGAGACACCAGCGTCGCGATGGTCACCGCATTAGGAACCGCCTGCGGTTTTGCCGCCGGTGCCGCAGTCACTGGCGCACTGTCAGCAGACGCTGCCGCAACCGGGCCACGCGCCACCACTTTCTTCATTTCGTCGCCGATAGATTCCGCTTTCGCGCCGACGATAACCTGGATGGTCTGTTTGTTCAGTTTCACCACGCCGGACGCACCAAGACGTTTACACATCGCATCGCTCACGCGAGCCGCGTCGGCAACGGTCAGGCGCAGACGGGTGATGCAGGCATCGATCGCTTTCAGGTTATCCGTACCGCCAACCGCAGCAATGTAGTTGGTCGCCAGTTGGGTCATACCTTCTTCAGTGTTGCTGTTCGCTTCGTCAGTCACGATATCGTCGTCTTTATCTTCACGACCTGGCGTTTTCAGGTTGAACACGCGAATTACCGCGCTGAACAGCAGGAAGTAGATGACGAAGAAGACCGCGCCCATCACCAGCAGCATCCAGACGTTTTTGCTGGCCGCAGGCAGGCTATACATCAACACGTAGTCAATTGCGCCTGCGGAGAAGGAGAAGCCCGCATGAATACCCAGCAGCGTCGCGATGAACAGGCTGATACCGGTCAATACTGCGTGCAGGAGGTACAGCAACGGCGCCAGGAACATGAACAGGAATTCCAGCGGCTCAGTAACACCGGTCAGGAACGCGGTGATCGCAACGGACAGCAGCATACCGCCAACCATTGGACGACGCGCTTTCGGCGCAGCGAAGTACATCGCCAGCGCCGCACCCGGCAGACCGAACATCATGATCGGGAAGAAGCCGGACATGAACATCCCCGCCGTGCCGTCACCCGCGTAGAAGCGGTTGATGTCGCCGTGGAATACCGTACCTGCCGTGTTAGTGAACTCGCCAATCTGGAACCAGGCGATGGTGTTCAGCACCTGATGCAGACCTGTCGGGATCAACAGACGGTTGATAAAACCGAAGATACCGGAACCCAGCGCGCCCGCGCCGACGATCCATTCACCGCCCGCATGAATAGCGTGCTGAACCGGAGGCCAGACGTAACCGAAAATCGCCGCCAGCACCAGACAGAAGAAGCCCGTGGCGATCGGCACAAAACGTTTGCCGCCAAAGAAGCTCAGGAAATCAGGAAGTTTGATACCGGACCAACGGTTATAAACGGCGCCGCCCACCAGACCGGTAATGATACCCGCCAGGACACCCATGTTGATTTCCGGGTTAATCGTCACCATCGCTTTGGTCAGGACGAAGTACCCGACCGCACCCGCCAGCGCTGCTGCACCCGCGCTGTCCTTAGACCAGCTGGATGCCACACCGATGGCGAAGATCAGTGCGAGGTTATCGAAGATCGCCCCGCCCGCCTGCGCGATAAAGGCGACATTCAGTAAATCTGGTTGACCGAATCGCAGCAACAGTGCCGCCACTGGCAGCACTGCGATAGGGAGCTGTAACGCCCTACCCAGTCGCTGGAAAAAACCTAAAATATTCATCTTATTCCCCCTACGAGACCCCGATTAGGCTTCTGGAAGCCATTTTTTTATTGTGCGACAAATCGTTAAAGCGTGATGTTTGGCAACAACGGTATGAATTATTCATCTACGCTCAGAGTGTGTGAAAAATTAATTCGTATCGCAAATTAAACGCGTGTTTTTTGTGATTTGAATCACCAAATATCGTTATTCACCCTCCCTTATACTGGCTAACTGCGAAAACTTATTTTATCATTCAAAAAATCAACACGGATTAGCGCCTGTCCATACGAATCCAGGTTACGCTTACTAACGTACAGATGCTCAATCCGCCAATTTATTACTTTTACTTTTGAGGTGAAGAATGAGACTGATCCCCCTGACGTCCGCAGAACAGGTCGGCAAATGGGCTGCTCGCCATATCGTTAACCGTATTAACGCCTTCAAACCTACCGCCGATCGCCCGTTTGTCCTGGGTCTGCCGACCGGCGGCACGCCGCTGACGGCGTATAAAGCATTAGTCGAAATGCACAAAGCGGGCCAGGTCAGCTTTAAGCATGTGGTGACATTCAACATGGACGAATATGTTGGCCTTCCGAAAGAACACCCGGAAAGCTACCACAGCTTCATGCACCGCAATTTCTTCGATCACGTTGATATTCCGGCAGAAAATATTAACCTGCTCAACGGTAACGCGCCGGATATCGATGCGGAATGCCGTAATTATGAAGAAAAAATCCGTTCTTACGGTAAAATTCACCTGTTTATGGGCGGCGTAGGTAACGACGGCCATATCGCGTTTAACGAACCGGCTTCTTCCCTGGCTTCCCGTACGCGTATCAAAACGCTGACCCATGACACCCGCGTGGCAAACTCCCGCTTCTTTGACGGCGACGTCAATCAGGTGCCGAAATATGCGCTGACCGTAGGCGTGGGTACGCTGCTGGACGCAGAAGAAGTGATGATTCTGGTGCTGGGCCATCAGAAAGCGCAGGCGCTACAGGCGGCTGTCGAAGGCAACGTCAACCACATGTGGACCATTAGCTGTCTGCAACTGCATCCGAAAGCGGTCGTGGTGTGCGACGAACCTTCCACTATGGAACTGAAAGTTAAGACACTGAAATATTTCAACGAGTTAGAAGCCGAAAATATTAAAGGTCTGTAATGTTATCTCCGCCCTGTACGCAGACGCAGGGCGGCATTTTTTGAAATCGGGGGTCGGAATGTATGCTTTAACCCAGGGCCGGATTTTTACCGGTCACGAAATTCTTGATGACCATGCGATTGTTGTCGCCAATGGCCTGATTGATCGCATCTGTCCAGCGGCGGAACTGCCGCCAGAGATAGAACAACGCGCGTTGAATGGGGCCATTCTCTCCCCCGGTTTTATTGATGTGCAATTAAACGGCTGCGGCGGCGTCCAGTTCAACGATACCGCTGACGCGGTGACTGTCGAAACGCTGGAAATCATGCAGAAAGCCAATGAGAAATCAGGCTGCACCAGCTATCTGCCGACGCTGATTACCACCAGCGACGATCTGATGAAACAGGGCATTCGCGTCATGCGTGAATACCTGGCGAAATACCCGAATCAGGCATTAGGTCTTCATCTTGAAGGTCCGTGGCTGAACCTGGTCAAAAAAGGCACCCATAATCCGAGTTTTGTCCGCCAACCTGACGCTGCGCTGGTGGACTTCCTGTGCGATAATGCCGATGTGATCACCAAAGTCACGCTGGCGCCGGAAATGGTGCCGGCGGAAGTGATCGCCAAACTGACGGCGGCGGGCATTGTGGTTTCAGCCGGTCACTCCAACGCGACGTTAAAAGAGGCGAAAGCCGGTTTCCGCGCAGGGATCACCTTTGCCACCCACCTGTTCAACGCGATGCCGTATATTACGGGCCGTGAACCGGGTCTGGCGGGCGCCATTCTTGACGATGCCGATATTTATTGCGGCATCATCGCGGATGGTCTGCATGTTGATTACGTCAACATTCGTAACGCTAAACGTCTGAAAGGTGACAAACTTTGCCTGGTGACCGATGCAACCGCCCCGGCGGGTGCAAACATTGAACAGTTCATTTTTGCTGGTAAAACAATATACTACCGTAATGGACTGTGTGTGGATGAGAACGGTACGCTGAGCGGATCATCATTAACCATGATCGAAGGCGTGCGTAATCTGGTTGAACATTGCGGTATTGCGCTGGATGAAGTGCTGCGTATGGCGACGCTCTACCCTGCGCGCGCGATTGGCGTCGATAAGCAGCTCGGCAGCCTCGCGCCGGGTAAAGTTGCGAACCTGACCGCCTTCACCCACGACTTTAAAATCATCAAGACCATCGTTAATGGTAACGAGGTCGTTACTGAGTAAGAGAAAGTATGACACCAGGCGGACAAGCTCAAATAGGTAATGTTGATCTCGTAAAACAGCTTAACAGCGCGGCCGTTTACCGCCTGATTGACCAGCACGGGCCAATCTCGCGTATTCAGATTGCCGAGCAAAGCCAGCTTGCTCCCGCCAGCGTAACCAAAATTACGCGTCAACTCATTGAACGCGGGCTGATCAAAGAAGTTGATCAGCAGGCCTCCACCGGGGGCCGCCGCGCCATCTCCATCGTTACCGAAACCCGTAATTTCCATGCCATTGGCGTGCGTTTGGGTCGTCATGACGCAACCATTACCCTGTTTGACCTGAGCAGTAAAGTGCTGGCTGAAGAGCACTATCCATTGCCAGAGCGCACTCAGGAGACGCTGGAACATGCCCTGCTCAATGCCATCACCACATTCATCGACAGTAACCAGCGTAAACTTCGCGAGTTAATCGCGATTTCCGTGATCCTGCCGGGTCTTGTCGATCCCGAAAGCGGCGTGATCCGCTATATGCCGCATATTCAGGTTGAAAACTGGGGATTAGTTGAAGCGCTGGAAAAACGTTTTCACGTAACCTGTTTTGTCGGTCACGATATCCGCAGTCTGGCGCTGGCCGAGCACTATTTCGGTGCAAGCCAGGATTGCGAAGATTCCATTCTGGTGCGCGTACACCGGGGGACTGGCGCCGGGATTATCTCAAATGGCCGCATTTTTATTGGTCGCAACGGCAACGTTGGGGAGATCGGTCATATTCAGGTCGAGCCGCTGGGCGAGCGCTGTCACTGCGGCAATTTTGGCTGTCTGGAAACCATCGCCGCCAACGCGGCCATTGAACAACGCGTACAGCACTTACTCAAGCAGGGCTACCAAAGTCGCGTTACGCTGGACGACTGCACGATTAAAACCATCTGCAAGGCAGCTAATAAAGGTGACAGCTTAGCGGCAGAGGTGATTGAACACGTTGGTCGTCATCTGGGCAAAACCATCGCTATCGCTATCAACCTGTTTAATCCGCAAAAAATCGTGATTGCCGGTGAAATTACCGAAGCGGATAAAGTGCTGCTGCCGGCGATTGAAAGCTGCATCAACACACAGGCGCTGAAAGCGTTTCGCAAAAATTTGCCGGTTGTCCGTTCCACGCTGGATCACCGCTCCGCCATCGGCGCATTTGCGCTGGTGAAACGCGCCATGCTCAACGGCATTTTGTTGCAACATTTGCTGGAAAATTAATGAGCTTTTATAGTGGCGCATTATGACTAAATCCTTTGGGTAGTTCATGACCATCAAGAATGTAATTTGTGATATTGACGGCGTGCTGATGCACGACAATGTTGCCGTACCCGGTGCGGCAGAATTTCTGACGGATGTAATGGAAAAAGGTCTGCCGCTGGTGCTGCTGACCAATTACCCTTCACAGACCGGCCAGGATCTGGCGAACCGCTTTGCTACCGCAGGGGTTAACGTACCGGACAGCGTTTTTTATACTTCCGCGATGGCCACCGCCGATTTTCTGCGTCGTCAGGAAGGCAAGAAAGCCTATGTGGTCGGTGAAGGCGCACTAATTCACGAATTGTATAAAGCAGGTTTTACCATTACCGACGTCAATCCCGATTTTGTAATTGTCGGTGAGACCCGTTCCTATAACTGGGACATGATGCATAAGGCGGCCTTCTTCGTCGCCAACGGCGCCCGTTTCATCGCCACCAACCCCGATACCCACGGTCGTGGTTTCTATCCGGCCTGCGGCGCGCTCTGTGCAGGTATTGAAAAAATCTCTGGTCGTAAGCCTTTTTACGTCGGTAAACCCAGCCCGTGGATTATCCGCGCCGCATTAAACAAAATGCAGGCGCACTCGGAAGAGACCGTTATCGTCGGCGACAATCTGCGCACCGATATTCTGGCGGGATTCCAGGCCGGTCTGGAAACCATTCTGGTGCTCTCTGGCGTCTCAACGCTCAACGATATCGACGACATGCCGTTCAGACCAAGCTGGATTTATCCTTCCGTCGCCGAAATCGACGTTATCTAAACGCCCCCCTGCCTGATGGCGCTGCGCTTATCAGGCCTACAATATTGTTCTGTTCGAATCGTAGGCCTGATAAAAAATATCGTTTAATAAAATCGCCATAAAATTATCGATTCATCAATAAACACGCTCATTACGTAATCTTTTTTCATCATTCAACAACTGCCATTGCATTTTTTGCTTTCATCACGCCAAATCTCTTGCGAACCCTGCGGCTTTGCGGCATTTTCATAAACAAGCAAACACAAAAAAGCACCACGCAACGGGTTAATGGAGAAGGTTATGTGTTCTATTTTTGGCGTATTCGATATCAAAACAGACGCGGTTGAGCTGCGTAAAAAAGCCCTTGAGCTGTCACGTTTGATGCGCCATCGCGGCCCAGACTGGTCCGGTATTTACGCCTGCGATAACGCGATTCTGGCACACGAGCGTCTGTCTATTGTCGACGTCAACGCCGGTGCGCAGCCGCTGTACAACGAAAAGAAAACACATGTGCTGGCCGTTAACGGTGAAATTTATAACCACCAGGCATTACGCGCGGAATATGGCGATCGCTATCAGTTCCAGACCGGGTCTGACTGTGAAGTGATCCTCGCGCTGTACCAGGAAAAAGGGGTGGAATTTCTCGACGACCTACAGGGTATGTTCGCCTTTGCGCTGTACGACAGCGAACAGGATGCCTGGCTGATTGGTCGCGACCACATCGGGATCATCCCGCTTTATATGGGTCATGACGAGCACGGCAACTTTTATGTCGCCTCTGAAATGAAGGCGCTGGTGCCAGTCTGCCGCACGATTAAAGAGTTCCCGGCAGGCAGCTACCTGTGGAGCAAAGACGGTGAGATTCGTCAGTATTACCAGCGCGACTGGTTCGAGTTCGACGCAGTAAAAGACAACGAAACGGACAAAAACGTGCTGCGCCAGGCGCTGGAAGAGTCCGTCAAAAGCCACCTGATGTCAGACGTGCCATACGGCGTATTGCTCTCGGGCGGCCTGGACTCCTCCATTATTTCCGCCATCACCAAGAAATTCGCCGCACGCCGCGTGGAAGATCAGGAACGTTCGGAAGCCTGGTGGCCTCAGTTGCACTCCTTTGCTGTCGGTCTGGAAGGCTCCCCGGACCTGAAAGCCGCGCAGGAAGTGGCAAACCATCTCGGCACCGTGCATCACGAAATTCACTTCACCGTGCAGGAAGGTCTGGATGCGATTCGCGACGTGATTTACCACATCGAAACTTACGATGTCACCACCATTCGCGCCTCGACGCCGATGTATTTAATGTCGCGTAAAATCAAAGCGATGGGAATCAAAATGGTGCTGTCCGGCGAAGGTTCCGATGAAGTGTTCGGCGGCTATCTCTACTTCCATAAAGCGCCAAACGCCAAAGAACTGCACGAAGAGACCGTGCGTAAACTACAGGCGCTGCATATGTTTGACTGCGCTCGCGCCAACAAAGCGATGTCTGCCTGGGGCGTCGAAGCCCGCGTCCCGTTCCTGGATAAGAAATTCCTCGATGTGGCGATGCGCATCAACCCGGAAGACAAAATGTGCGGCAACGGCAAAATGGAGAAACATATCCTGCGTGAATGTTTTGAATCCTACCTGCCCGCAAGCGTGGCATGGCGTCAAAAAGAGCAGTTCTCTGACGGCGTCGGCTACAGCTGGATCGACACGCTGAAAGAGGTTGCGGCGGAGCAAATTTCCGACCAGCAACTGGAAACCGCCCGCTTCCGTTTCCCGTACAACACGCCATCTTCTAAAGAAGCGTACCTGTACCGTGAAATCTTCGAAGAGCTGTTCCCGGTACCCAGCGCGGCAGAATGTGTGCCAGGCGGCCCGTCCGTCGCCTGTTCTTCTGCGAAGGCCATCGAATGGGATGAGGCGTTCAAAACGATGGACGATCCATCAGGCCGCGCCGTCGGCGTACACCAGTCCGCTTATAAATAAGTTATCGTGTTAAAAAGAGTCCTGCGGGACTCTTTTTTTACGCCGTTTTTTCACCGCAAAAAACGATTAATAACCAATAATTGCCGAATATTGCGTCACGCTGTTCGCAACCTAACCAAACAGTCACATTCCGGCCATTTTCAATGAAAAAGAGGTTGACGCTTCAAGGCTCAATACGCATAATGCGCCCCGCAACGCCGATAAGGTAACGCGAAAAAAGATGGCTACGTAGCTCAGTTGGTTAGAGCACATCACTCATAATGATGGGGTCACAGGTTCGAATCCCGTCGTAGCCACCATCTTTTTTGCGGGAGTGGCGAAATTGGTAGACGCACCAGATTTAGGTTCTGGCGCCGCAAGGTGTGCGAGTTCAAGTCTCGCCTCCCGCACCATTCACCAGTACGCGTTGCACGGATGGGGTATCGCCAAGCGGTAAGGCACCGGTTTTTGATACCGGCATTCCCTGGTTCGAATCCAGGTACCCCAGCCATATTTCTTCGAGTTTGCGGATTGCCGCGACGGTCATTGGGGTATCGCCAAGCGGTAAGGCACCGGTTTTTGATACCGGCATTCCCTGGTTCGAATCCAGGTACCCCAGCCATCGAAGAAAACAATCTGGCTACGTAGCTCAGTTGGTTAGAGCACATCACTCATAATGATGGGGTCACAGGTTCGAATCCCGTCGTAGCCACCAAATTCTTGGGGTATCGCCAAGCGGTAAGGCACCGGATTCTGATTCCGGCATTCCGAGGTTCGAATCCTCGTACCCCAGCCAAATTTGAAAGACGTTCGGATGACGAACGCAAAAACCCAACCATTGGGGTATCGCCAAGCGGTAAGGCACCGGATTCTGATTCCGGCATTCCGAGGTTCGAATCCTCGTACCCCAGCCACATTAAAAAAGCTCGCTTCGGCGAGCTTTTTTAATGTGGCTGGCGCGCCGGGGGGCGGAGTAGGCCTGATAAGCGCAACGCTATCAGGCACAGAACATCCTACAACCCTAACGCATATTTCAGGGCCTGACGTTTCAACACGCCTGCGCGCTCTGCCGCCATCAACCCAATATTACGCATAATGCGCAGCGGCTGAAGATTATTGCTGAAACCGGCATAGAACAGATCCATCCCGCTTTGCATAATGAAGTTATCCGCCATGCGGCGCGTCTGATAGCGTTTCAGCACCTGGTGACTGGCCCAGACTTCGCCATGACTGCGGGCGCTGATCAACACATCCAGCAGCGCATCCACATCACGATACCCCAGGTTTACCCCCTGCCCGGCTAATGGATGAATGGTATGCGCCGCATCCCCCACCAGCGCCAGACCAGGCTGTACGTATTGCAACGCATGGCGGCGCGTCAGCGGAAAAGCGCCTGCCGCAACCGGTGTGACCGCCCCCAGACGCGACGGAAAATGTTGCATAATTTCCGCCTGCAACTGCGGCATACTCAGGTTTTGCAACTGGCGAATACGCGCCGGTGAGTCATACCACACCAGCGATGCCCAGTTGTCGAACAACGGTAAAAAGGCCCGTGGGCCGTCTGGCGTAAATTGCTGCCAGGTGCTGTCACCGGGATCGTTCTCACACTGTACGGTAATCAGCATGCAGGACTGAGCATACTGCCAGGCATGAATGCCAATCCCCGCCAGCTGTCGTATCTGCGAGTTCGCACCGTCAGCGCCGATCACCAGTTTTGCGATAAGACGCTCGCCATCCGCCAGCTCCAGCTCATGTCGATCATTGTGGCGATGCAACGCAATCAGTGAAGCAGGCGCGCGCAGCGTCACTTTCGGGTGCGCGTCCAGCGCCTGCCACAGCGCCTGTTGCAGCACGATATTCTCAACCATATAGCCAAGCAGCGGTAACTTAAGCTCAGCGGCGTCAAACACCACATGGGCGTTTTCCCACTCCCAGGTCTCCAGACGACGGTACGGATGGCTGCGCATCCCCTGCACCGCATCCCAGACGCCCAGGCCTTTAAGCAGCGACACCGACGCCGCGCTGATCGCTGAAATACGCACATCAGGCTGGCTGTCGGCCACAAACGGCGCAGGCTCAGCATGTTCAATCACCGTGACGGTAAATCCATGCTGCGCCAGTCCCAGCGCCAGCGCGCCACCGACCATCCCCCCGCCAACAATGGCAATTTCCGTTGGTTGATTTGTCATGGTCACTCATCCTGTTACGTTGATAAGACAAGTTTACAGGATTTTTTACCTCTAAGGGCTGATAAGCGTCATACTGGTCACAACCGCGCCAAAGCATTACACTATGCGCCCTGCAATTCAGCCACTATTTCGCAAGAGCAAGTCGATGACCAAAAAACTCCATATTAAAACCTGGGGCTGTCAGATGAACGAGTACGATTCATCGAAGATGGCCGATCTGCTGGATGCTACCCACGGGTATCAACTGACCGAGGTCGCGGAAGAAGCGGATGTGCTGCTGCTGAATACCTGCTCAATCCGCGAGAAAGCTCAGGAAAAAGTCTTCCATCAATTAGGCCGCTGGAAACTCTTAAAAGAGAAGAACCCGGATCTGATTATCGGCGTCGGCGGTTGCGTGGCCTCCCAGGAAGGCGACCATATCCGTCAGCGTGCGCACTATGTCGATATTATTTTTGGCCCGCAAACGCTGCACCGCTTACCGGAAATGATCAACTCCGTTCGTGGCGACCGCAGCCCGGTGGTGGACATCAGCTTCCCGGAAATCGAGAAGTTCGACCGCCTGCCGGAACCGCGTGCGGAAGGCCCGACCGCGTTTGTCTCCATCATGGAAGGGTGTAATAAATACTGCACGTACTGTGTAGTGCCGTATACCCGTGGTGAAGAGGTCAGCCGTCCGTCTGACGACATCCTGTTTGAGATCGCCCAGCTTGCTGCTCAGGGCGTGCGTGAAGTCAACCTGCTCGGTCAGAACGTTAACGCCTGGCGCGGTGAAAACTACGACGGCACCACCGGCTCCTTTGCCGACCTGCTGCGTCTGGTTGCCGCCATTGACGGGATCGATCGCATCCGCTTCACCACCAGCCACCCGATCGAGTTCACCGACGACATCATCGAAGTTTACCGTGATACGCCGGAACTGGTGAGCTTCCTGCACCTGCCGGTACAGAGCGGCGCGGATCGCGTACTGAATCTGATGGGGCGTACCCACACGGCGCTGGAGTACAAAGCGATCATCCGTAAACTGCGCGCGGCGCGCCCGGATATTCAAATCAGCTCGGACTTCATCGTTGGTTTCCCGGGCGAAACGACTCAGGACTTCGAACAGACCATGAAGCTGATTGCCGACGTCAATTTCGACATGAGCTACAGCTTTATCTTCTCGGCGCGTCCGGGTACACCGGCGGCCGATATGGTTGACGATGTGCCGGAAGAAGAGAAAAAGCAGCGTCTGTATATTCTACAGGAGCGTATTAACCAGCAGGCGATGGCCTGGAGCCGTCGGATGCTCGGCACCGTCCAGCGTATTCTGGTGGAAGGCACCTCGCGTAAGAGCATTATGGAACTGTCAGGCCGTACCGAAAATAACCGCGTGGTGAACTTTGAAGGCGCCCCGGAGATGATCGGTAAGTTTGTGGATGTGGAAATCACCGATGTCTACACCAACTCTCTGCGCGGCAAGGTTGTACGCACCGAAGATGAGATGGGGCTGCGCGTGGCTGAAACGCCGGAGTCAGTCATTGCCCGTACCCGTAAAGAAAACGAGATTGGCGTCGGTTTTTACCAGCCTTAATCCTGCTGAAAAGCGAAAAAATGCCCGATGGCGCTGCACTTATCGGGCCTACGGCACAATATGGTTCGTAGGCCGGATAAGGCACCTGTGCCGCCATCCGGCAAATAACAGGCAGACCTTGTAATTCCCCCCTACGCCCCCATCTTCATTGCAATGCTTGCGCCTTTATCCTGTGGCGTGAATAATTTCCTTATCTGCCGGTGAATTTTCATTTTCCGGCGACTCAGGCATAAGAGGAACAGTTTGAACATAGACACTCGCGAAATTACCCTTGAGCCCGCAGACAACGCCCGTCTGTTGAGCCTTTGCGGCCCGTTTGACGACAACATCAAACAACTGGAACGCCGTCTCGGCATCGAGATCAACCGTCGTGACAATCACTTTAAGCTGACCGGTCGCCCGATTTGCGTCACCGCCGCGGTAGATATCCTGCGCAGCCTGTACGTCGATACCGCCCCGATGCGCGGTCAGATTCAGGACATCGAGCCGGAACAAATCCACCTTGCGATTAAAGAAGCGCGCGTGCTGGAACAAAGCGCGGAGAGCGTTCCTGACTATGGCAAGGCGATAAATATTAAAACCAAGCGTGGCGTGATTAAGCCGCGCACGCCGAATCAGGCGCAGTACATCGCCAACATTCTCGATCACGACATTACTTTCGGCGTTGGCCCTGCCGGTACGGGGAAAACCTACCTCGCCGTTGCCGCCGCCGTGGACGCTCTTGAGCGTCAGGAAATTCGTCGTATTCTGCTGACCCGTCCGGCAGTGGAAGCCGGGGAAAAACTGGGCTTTCTGCCAGGCGACCTGAGCCAGAAGGTCGACCCGTATCTTCGCCCGCTGTACGACGCGCTGTTTGAGATGCTCGGCTTCGAGAAAGTAGAAAAGCTGATTGAGCGCAACGTCATTGAAGTCGCGCCGCTGGCCTATATGCGCGGTCGTACGCTGAACGACGCCTTTATTATTCTCGATGAGAGCCAGAACACCACCATCGAACAGATGAAGATGTTCCTGACGCGTATCGGCTTTAATTCGAAAGCGGTTATTACCGGTGACGTCACGCAGATTGACCTGCCGCGCAACACGAAGTCTGGCCTGCGCCATGCGATAGAAGTGCTGGCGGAAGTCGAAGAGATCAGCTTTAACTTCTTCCACAGCGAAGACGTGGTGCGCCATCCGGTGGTTGCCCGTATCGTTAACGCCTATGAAGCCTGGGAAGAAGCGGAACAAAAACGCAAGGCAGCGCTGGCGGCAGAACGTAAGCGTGAAGCGCAGGAGCAGGAACAAAAATGAGTCAGGTGATCCTCGATTTACAACTGGCATGTGAAGACCATTCCGGCCTGCCGGAAGAGAGCCAGTTTCAGACGTGGCTGAATGCGGTGATCCCACAGTTTCAGGAAGAATCAGAAGTGACGATTCGCCTGGTGGATGAAGCCGAAAGCCACGATCTTAACCTGACCTACCGCGGGAAAGATAAGCCAACCAACGTGCTCTCTTTCCCGTTTGAAGCGCCGCCAGGTATGGAGATACCGCTGCTGGGCGATCTGATCATCTGCCGCCAGGTGGTGGAGCAAGAAGCGAAAGAACAAGATAAGCCGCTGGAGGCCCACTGGGCGCATATGGTCGTGCACGGCAGCTTGCATTTGCTGGGCTACGACCATATCGAAGATGATGAAGCGGAAGAGATGGAAGCCCTCGAAACAGAGATTATGCTTGCTCTGGGCTATGAGGACCCGTACATTTCCGAGAAAGACTAAGTACGATGAACAAACATGCCGTCAGCCGTTAAGTATATGCATGACGAGCGACCTATTAACCAACATGAGAACCCATACGACGCCATGAGCGACGACAATTCACACAGTAGTGACACGTTAAACAGCAAAAAGGGATTTTTTTCCCTGTTACTGAGCCAACTTTTCCACGGTGAACCCAAAAACCGTGACGAACTGCTGGCGCTGATCCGTGATTCCGGGCAGAACGACCTTATCGATGAAGATACGCGCGATATGCTCGAAGGGGTGATGGACATTGCGGACCAGCGCGTTCGCGACATCATGATCCCCCGCTCCCAGATGATTACCCTGAAACGCAACCAGACGCTGGATGAGTGCCTTGATGTCATCATTGAGTCAGCACACTCGCGTTTCCCGGTCATCAGCGAAGACAAAGATCACATTGAAGGGATTCTGATGGCGAAGGATCTGCTGCCGTTTATGCGCAGCGATGCCGAAGCCTTCAGCATGGAAAAAGTGTTACGCCAGGCCGTTGTTGTCCCGGAGAGTAAGCGCGTTGACCGCATGCTCAAAGAGTTCCGCTCCCAGCGTTACCATATGGCGATCGTTATCGACGAGTTTGGCGGGGTGTCGGGTCTGGTGACCATTGAAGACATTCTCGAACTGATCGTGGGTGAAATTGAAGACGAGTATGATGAAGAAGACGATATCGACTTCCGTCAGCTCAGTCGCCACACCTGGACCATTCGCGCTCTCGCACCGATTGAAGACTTCAACGAAGCCTTCGGCACCAGCTTCAGCGATGAAGAGGTCGATACCATTGGCGGTCTGGTGATGCAGGCGTTCGGTCATCTGCCTGCGCGCGGTGAGACCATTGACATTGATGGTTACCAGTTCAAAGTCGCTATGGCCGACAGCCGTCGTATTATTCAGGTTCATGTCAGAATACCGGATGACTCGCCCCAGCCTAAACTGGACGAATAAAACCAAAAGTGGACTAAAGACTAAATGGCATTTGCCTCACTGATTGAACGCCAGCGCATTCGCCTGCTGCTGGCGTTATTATTCGGCGCCTGCGGAACGCTGGCTTTTTCTCCGTATGACGTCTGGCCCGCCGCGCTTATCTCGCTTATGGGCCTACAGGCGTTAACCTTACACCGCCGCCCGCTCCAGTCGGCTGCTATCGGCTACTTCTGGGGGCTGGGACTCTTTGGCTCCGGCATCAACTGGGTCTACGTTAGTATCGCGCAGTTCGGCGGTATGCCCGGCCCGATAAACGTCTTTCTTGTGGTGCTGCTTGCCGCATACCTTTCCCTCTACACGGGCCTGTTTGCCGGTATTCTGTCGCGTCTGTGGCCGAAAACCACCTGGCTGCGCGTGGCGATCGCCGCCCCCGTAGTCTGGCAAATCACCGAGTTTCTGCGTGGCTGGGTACTGACCGGCTTCCCATGGCTACAGTTCGGCTATAGCCAGATTGACGGCCCGCTAAAAGGATTGGCGCCGGTGATGGGCGTTGAGGCCATCAACTTCCTGCTGATGATGGTCAGCGGCCTGCTGGTGCTGGCGGCAGTCACCCGTAACTGGCGTCCTCTGGTCGCCGCGCTGGTGTTATTTGCCCTGCCCTTCCCGCTGCGTTACATCCAGTGGTATACGCTGGAGCCAGAAAAAACAACGCAGGTCTCGCTGGTTCAGGGCGACATTCCCCAATCGCTGAAGTGGGATGAGAGTCAGCTTATCAATACGCTGAAAATCTATCTCGACGCCACCCAGCCGGAAATGGGTAAATCGCAACTGATTATCTGGCCGGAGTCCGCCATTCCCGATCTGGAGATTAATCAGCAGCGTTTTCTCGGCATGATGGACGATCTGCTGAAATCCAAAAACAGCACGTTGATTACCGGCATCGTCGATGCGCGTCTGAACAAGCAGAACCGCTACGACACCTACAACACGATTATCACGCTGGGTAAAGACAGCCCGTACAGCTACGATTCCAGCAATCGCTACAACAAAAACCACCTGGTGCCGTTTGGCGAGTTCGTGCCGCTGGAGTCGATTCTGCGCCCGTTAGCGCCGTTCTTTGACCTGCCGATGTCCTCATTCAGCCGTGGGCCGTACATACAGCCACAGCTGCATGCACATGGCTTTAAACTGACGGCGGCGATTTGCTACGAAATCATTCTGGGTGAACAGGTTCGGGACAATTTCCGCCCGGACACTGACTATCTGCTGACCATCTCTAACGACGCCTGGTTCGGAAAATCTATCGGCCCGTGGCAGCACTTCCAGATGGCGAGAATGCGTTCTCTGGAGCTGGCGCGCCCGCTGTTGCGCAGCACCAACAACGGCATTACGGCAGTCATTGGCCCGCAAGGTGAAATTCAGGCGATGATCCCGCAGTTTACCCGCGACGTGTTGACCACCCACGTTACGCCAACCCGTGGTTTAACGCCTTATGCCCGTACCGGCAACTGGCCGTTATGGTTGCTCACCGCGCTGATGGGCTTTGGCGCCGTGGTGATGAGCCTGCGTCAGCGTCGTAAATAATCTCCCTTATTACCGGGTAAGACGCGATGCGTCTTACCCGGCCTGGCTATATCCCTCCATTCTGGCACGCCTATTGCTTTGTTAAACAAGGTAAACCTTGTTTTGGCTATATGTGCAACCTGGTCGCACCAATATCGATCATCGGTAGCACCCAAACAGTGCAATGAAAGATTTTTGCCTCTAAACGGTGCGGCGCACTTCGCAAAAATAAACAATAAAGCAGCAAAATCTTTACATTCAGCCAAACTAAATGTTAACAAACACGCATAACACTGCACGCTCAAGTTGCAGACGATAACAACACAAACACTCACAATGGGTATCAATGCGTCGATGGCGCAGACGATAAAGGAGTTGGATATGCAATTACGTAAGCTAGCCACAGCAATGCTGGTCATGGGAATGTCTGCCGGTCTGGCACACGCGGAAGACGCCGCGCCGGCGGCGGGCAGTACGCTGGATAAAATCGCGAAGAATGGCATTATCGTCGTCGGCCACCGCGAGTCCTCCGTGCCGTTCTCTTACTACGACAACCAGCAAAAAGTGGTCGGTTATTCACAGGACTACTCCAACGCCATCGTTGAAGCCGTGAAGAAAAAGCTTAACAAACCTGACCTGCAGGTGAAGTTGATCCCAATTACCTCCCAGAACCGTATTCCGCTGTTGCAGAACGGAACCTTCGACTTTGAATGTGGCTCCACCACCAACAACGTCGAACGCCAGAAACAGGCCGCGTTCTCTGACACCATTTTCATCGTCGGTACGCGTCTGCTGGCGAAAAAAGACGGCGATATTAAAGACTTCCCGGACCTGAAAGGGAAAGCGGTCGTGGTCACCTCCGGTACCACCTCTGAAATTCTGCTGCACAAGCTGAATGAAGAACAAAAAATGAATATGCGCATTATCAGCGCGAAAGACCACGGCGACTCCTTCCGTACGCTGGAAAGCGGTCGCGCCGTCGCCTTTATGATGGATGATGCCCTGCTGGCGGGTGAACGCGCGAAAGCCAAAAAACCAGACAACTGGGAGATCGTCGGTAAGCCGCAATCTCAGGAAGCCTACGGCTGTATGCTGCGTAAAAACGATCCTGAGTTTAAAACGCTGGTAGATGACACGATTGCCCAGGTGCAGACCTCAGGCGAAGCGGAAAAATGGTTTGATAAGTGGTTTAAAAACCCAATCCCGCCGAAAAACCTGAACATGAATTTCGAACTGTCCGACGAGATGAAGGCGCTGTTCAAAGAACCGAATGACAAAGCACTTAACTAACTAAAATAAATGGGGCGGGATCTCCTTGCCCTCTCGATTGTCATTCAGCACGGACAGACTATAAGCCTGATGGTCGTTCCCCATCAGGCCTGAAAACCGCAAAACGCTGGATAACAATCTTCGAGGGTAGCGCTGCTACCCTTTTTTTTCTGGAGTAGATTTATGTCAATAGACTGGAACTGGGGGATTTTTTTACAACAAGCCCCGTTCGGCAACACCACGTATCTCGGCTGGCTCTGGAGCGGCTTCCAGGTCACCGTCGCGTTATCCATCACCGCCTGGATTATTGCTTTCCTCGTCGGCTCGTTATTCGGCATTTTACGTACTGTACCTAACCGCTTCCTCTCGGGAATAGGGACGCTTTACGTGGAACTGTTTCGTAACGTCCCGCTGATTGTTCAGTTCTTTACCTGGTATCTGGTCGTGCCTGAGCTGTTGCCGGAAAATATCGGCATGTGGTTTAAGGCGGAACTGGACCCGAACATTCAATTTTTCCTCTCATCAATGATCTGTCTGGGGCTGTTTACCGCTGCGCGCGTCTGCGAGCAGGTACGCGCCGCGATTCAGTCGCTGCCTCGCGGGCAGAAAAACGCTGCGCTGGCGATGGGGCTGACGCTGCCTCAGGCTTATCGCTATGTTCTGCTACCGAACGCCTATCGGGTGATTGTCCCGCCGATGACCTCGGAAATGATGAACCTGGTGAAAAACTCCGCCATCGCATCGACCATTGGTCTGGTGGATATGGCGGCGCAGGCGGGCAAGCTGCTGGATTACTCCGCCCACGCCTGGGAGTCGTTCACCGCAATTACGCTGGCCTACGTGCTGATTAATGCCGTCATTATGCTGGTGATGAATCTGGTGGAACGTAAAGTCCGCCTGCCTGGCAATATGGGAGGCAAATAATGTACGAGTTTGACTGGAGTTCGATCGTTCCTTCCATGCCGTATCTGCTGGCCGGGCTGGTGATCACCCTGAAAATTACCGTCACCGCCGTGGTGATCGGGATTCTCTGGGGCACTATTCTGGCGGTAATGCGTCTCTCAAGTTTCGCCCCTGTCGCCTGGTTTGCTAAAGCTTACGTCAACGTTTTCCGCTCCATCCCGCTGGTGATGGTGCTGCTATGGTTCTACCTGATTGTGCCGGGGCTGTTGCAGGACGTACTGGGTATTTCGCCCAAAACGGATATTCGCCTGATTTCAGCGATGGTCGCGTTTTCCATGTTTGAAGCGGCGTATTACTCGGAGATTATCCGTGCGGGTATTCAGAGCATTTCACGCGGGCAGTCCAGCGCTGCGCTGGCGCTGGGGATGACCCACTGGCAGTCGATGAAGCTCATCATCCTGCCGCAGGCGTTCCGTGCGATGGTGCCGCTGCTGCTTACCCAGGGTATCGTACTGTTCCAGGATACCTCCCTGGTTTACGTGTTAAGCCTCGCGGATTTCTTCCGCACCGCCACCACCATTGGCGAGCGTGATGGTACGCAGGTCGAAATGATCCTGTTTGCCGGTGCCGTCTACTTTGTTATCAGCCTGAGCGCGTCGTTGTTGGTCAGCTATTTGAAGAAAAGGACAGTTTAATGATTACCCTGAAAAATGTTTCTAAATGGTATGGTCACTTTCAGGTGCTGACCGACTGCTCCACGGAAGTGAAAAAAGGTGAAGTGGTGGTGGTCTGCGGCCCGTCGGGTTCCGGTAAATCGACCCTGATCAAAACGGTGAACGGACTGGAACCGGTGCAACAGGGTGAAATCACCGTTGACGGCACCAAAGTGAATGACAAAAAAACGGATCTGGCGAAGCTCCGCTCGCGGGTCGGAATGGTGTTCCAGCATTTTGAACTGTTCCCGCATCTGTCGATCATTGAAAACCTGACGCTGGCGCAGGTGAAAGTGCTCAAACGCGGCAAAGCGCCCGCCCGTGAAAAAGCGCAGAAGTTGCTTGAGCGCGTAGGACTTTCGGCCCATGCCAATAAGTTCCCGGCGCAGCTTTCCGGCGGGCAGCAACAGCGTGTGGCAATCGCGCGCGCGCTGTGCATGGACCCTATCGCTATGCTGTTTGATGAACCGACATCCGCACTCGATCCTGAAATGATCAACGAAGTGCTGGACGTTATGGTCGAGCTGGCAAACGAAGGGATGACCATGATGGTCGTCACCCACGAAATGGGCTTTGCCCGTAAGGTGGCCAATCGGGTGATCTTTATGGACGAGGGGAAAATTGTCGAAGACTCACCGAAAGAGGAGTTCTTCGCCAACCCGAAATCGGACCGTGCCAAAGACTTCCTGGCGAAAATCCTGCATTAATCCTTTCGGCGCGCACGACAGAGTGCGCGCCATATCACGCTTTATCTCTTCATATCTCGAATCGCACTCATCCCGGCGTTACCCTTGTCACAAAGTACCACTTACAAGGAGCAACAATGGCACTTCCAGTCCTTTTTGATTGCGATCCAGGTCATGACGACGCCATCGCAATTGTTCTCGCCCTCGCATCGCCTGAACTGGATGTGAAAGCGATCACCTCTTCCGCCGGTAACCAGACGCCTGACAAAACGCTGCGTAACGTATTGCGTATGCTGACGCTACTGGGGCGTACCGATATTCCTGTCGCGGGCGGCGCGATAAAACCGCTGATGCGCGATCTGATCATCGCCGATAACGTACACGGCGAAAGCGGACTGGACGGCCCGGCGCTACCGGAGCCGTCATTTGCGCCGCAGACCTGCACCGCCGTTGAGCTGATGGCGAAAACCCTGCGCGAAAGCCCGGAACCGGTAACCATCGTCGCCACCGGGCCGCAAACCAACGTCGCCTTGCTGCTGAACAGCCATCCAGAATTGCACCGTAAAATCGCCCGTATTGTGATCATGGGCGGCGCGATGGGATTAGGTAACTGGACGCCAGCGGCAGAATTCAATATTTACGTCGACCCCGAAGCGGCAGAGATTGTCTTCCAGTCAGGGATTCCCGTGGTGATGGCCGGGCTGGACGTAACGCACAAGGCGCAGATTCACGCTGAAGATACCGAGCGTTTCCGGGCGATAGGCAATCCTGTTTCCACGATCGTGGCGGAGCTGCTGGATTTCTTCCTCGAATATCACAAAGACGAAAAGTGGGGCTTTACCGGCGCGCCGTTGCATGACCCTTGCACCATCGCCTGGCTGCTAAAACCCGAGCTTTTCACCACCGTTGAACGTTGGGTCGGCGTGGAGACTCAGGGGAAATACACCCAGGGAATGACGGTCGTGGATTATTACTTCCTGACGGGGAATAAACCGAATGCGACGGTCATGGTCGATATCGACCGGCAGGGCTTTGTGGATTTACTGGCGGAGAGGCTGGCGTTCTACGCATCATAACCAGCCGGATGGCGCTAACGCTTATCCGGCCTACATCAGCGTACAATTTGTAGGCCGGACAAGACGCTTCGCGTCACCATCCGGCACTGCCGATTACGGCTCAAACGGTCTGCGCTGGAACTGGTCGTGGCCGCATTTCGGGCACAGCGGCAGTACATCCGGCGTATACACCGCTAAATGGTAATGACACTTCTCGCACACAAGGTTGCCCAAGCCGACCACCTCGCCGCTGTGGTAGACCCCGTGGTGATTGAGATCCTGGAACACTTCGCGCCACTCCAGTTGCGTTTTGTCGGTGATGTCCGCCAGCTCCTGCCAGAGGCTCTCTTTAATCACCCGCATAAAGACGCTGTCGCTCTCCTCTTCCTGGCTCTCCTCGTAGCTCATGGCGAACTCTTCCAGGTCGCGTCTGACGGCGCGCGTCAGTTCGTCCACCTCGATTCGCGTTAACTCCCCTGCTTTCATTACGCTCTGACGCGCCTGTTCCACCAGCGCGTCAATATCGCGTTCGCCATTACGCAGGCGTTCGCTTAATGACGTCACCAGTTCACGGTAATATTGAGCAACCTTGTTCATCGCTTCGCCTCCTGGGTCGTTAACTGTCTATAATAATAGACGTTATTTACGCCGCGCTTTGCAAGACCGCCCACAGAGTGTGTAAATTCATGCAAGGATTAGCATGGCGGGAATTCAATGCAGAATGCGCGAAAGGCTGTTTTGGCGCGGGCGTTTGGGCTATGCTATGCGGATCTGAAACACCACATCTAACGCTACGTTTGTAGCCGTAATGAAAACAGGACCACTGGCTGCCATGCAAGAGCAATACCGCCCGGAAGAGATAGAATCAAAAGTCCAGCAACACTGGGACGAGAAGCGCACCTTTGAAGTAACCGAAGACGAGAGCAAAGAGAAGTATTACTGCCTGTCGATGCTTCCCTATCCTTCTGGTCGACTACACATGGGCCATGTGCGTAACTACACCATCGGTGATGTGATTGCCCGCTACCAGCGCATGCTGGGTAAAAACGTTCTACAGCCCATCGGCTGGGATGCTTTCGGCCTGCCTGCTGAAGGCGCGGCGGTGAAAAACAACACGGCACCGGCGCCGTGGACCTATGACAACATCGCCTACATGAAAAACCAGCTCAAAATGCTGGGCTTCGGCTATGACTGGAGCCGCGAGCTGGCGACCTGCACCCCGGAATACTACCGCTGGGAGCAGAAATTCTTCACCGAGCTGTATAAAAAAGGCCTGGTGTACAAAAAGACCTCTGCGGTGAACTGGTGCCCGAACGACCAGACCGTACTGGCGAACGAGCAGGTTATCGACGGCTGCTGCTGGCGCTGCGACACCAAAGTTGAGCGTAAAGAGATCCCGCAGTGGTTCATTAAGATCACCGCCTACGCTGACGAACTGCTGAACGATCTGGATAAACTGGATCACTGGCCAGACACCGTTAAAACCATGCAGCGCAACTGGATCGGCCGTTCTGAAGGCGTCGAGATCACCTTTGACGTGAACGGCTACGACAATACGCTGACGGTGTACACCACGCGTCCAGACACATTCATGGGCGCCACTTACCTGGCGGTTGCCGCAGGTCACCCGCTGGCGCAGAAAGCGGCTGCCAACAACCCGGAACTGGCTGCCTTTATCGACGAATGCCGCAACACCAAAGTGGCGGAAGCCGATATGGCGACGATGGAGAAAAAAGGCGTCGACACCGGTTTTAAAGCCATTCACCCGCTGACCGGCGAAGCGATCCCGGTATGGGCCGCCAACTTCGTGCTGATGGAATACGGTACCGGGGCGGTCATGGCCGTTCCGGGCCACGATCAGCGCGACTACGAATTTGCCACCAAATATGGCCTGACCATCAAGCCGGTTATCCTGGCGGCTGACGGCTCTGAACCGGATCTGTCCGAGCAGGCGCTGACCGAGAAAGGCGTACTGTTTAACTCCGGCGAGTTTAGCGGTCTGGGCTTTGAAGACGCCTTCAACGCGATTGCCGATAAACTGGCGGCAAAAGGCGTCGGCGAGCGTAAAGTCAACTACCGTCTGCGCGACTGGGGCGTTTCCCGTCAGCGTTACTGGGGCGCGCCGATTCCGATGGTGACTCTGGAAGACGGCACCGTTCTGCCGACCCCGGAAGATCAACTGCCGGTCATCCTGCCGGAAGACGTCGTCATGGACGGCATCACCAGCCCGATCAAAGCCGATCCTGAGTGGGCGAAAACCACCGTTAACGGTCAGCCTGCGTTGCGTGAAACCGACACTTTTGACACCTTTATGGAGTCCTCCTGGTACTACGCGCGCTACACCTGCCCGCAGTACAACGAAGGGATGCTGGACCCGGAAGCAGCAAATTACTGGCTGCCGGTCGATATCTACATCGGCGGTATTGAACACGCGATCATGCACCTGCTCTACTTCCGCTTCTTCCACAAGCTGATGCGCGACGCAGGCATGGTGAACTCTGACGAACCGGCGAAACAGCTGCTGTGCCAGGGTATGGTGCTGGCAGACGCGTTCTACTATGTAGGCGAAAACGGCGAGCGTAACTGGGTTTCCCCGGTTGATGCCATCGTTGATCGCGACGAGAAAGGCCGCATCGTTAAGGCGAAAGACGCGGCGGGCCATGAGCTGGTGTACACCGGCATGAGCAAGATGTCCAAGTCCAAAAACAACGGCATCGACCCGCAGGTAATGGTTGAGCGTTACGGCGCGGACACCGTGCGTCTGTTCATGATGTTTGCTTCTCCGGCCGATATGACGCTGGAATGGCAGGAATCTGGCGTGGAAGGGGCAAACCGCTTCCTGAAACGCGTCTGGAAACTGGTCTATGAACACACCGCGAAAGGCGAGGTTGCGGCACTGAACGTTGATGCGCTGAGCGAAGATCAGAAAGCGCTGCGTCGCGACGTCCACAAAACCATCGCGAAAGTGACCGATGATATCGGCCGCCGTCAGACCTTCAACACCGCGATTGCCGCAATTATGGAGCTGATGAACAAACTGGCGAAAGCGCCGCAGGAAGGCGAGCAGGATCGCGCCCTGATGCAGGAAGCGCTGCTAGCTGTCGTGCGTATGCTCAACCCGTTCACCCCACATGCTTGCTTCACGCTGTGGGAAGCGCTGAAAGGCGAAGGCGATATCGATAACGCGCCGTGGCCGGTCGCTGACGACAAAGCAATGGTAGAAGACTCTACGTTGGTTGTGGTTCAGGTGAACGGTAAAGTCCGTGGCAAAATCACCGTACCGGTGAACGCCACTGAAGAACAGGTTCGTGAACGTGCAGGCCAGGAACATTTGGTCGCAAAATATCTTGATGGCGTTACCGTGCGTAAAGTGATTTACGTTCCGGGTAAACTCCTCAATTTGGTCGTTGGCTAAGCGCGGGAGGAAGCGTGCGACATCTGACAACATTGTTGTTATCCCTGGCGGTGCTGGTCACCGCCGGGTGCGGCTGGCATCTGCGTAGCACTACGCAGGTGCCCAGCACGATGAAAACTATGATTCTTGATACAAGCGATCCGAATGGACCATTAAGCCGGGCGGTACGTAACCAACTGCGTCTTAACAATATTGAATTGCTTGAAAAAGATACAACGCGCCAGGATGTTCCGTCACTGCGCCTTGGCCGGACCAGTATCTCTAAAGATACCGCCTCCGTGTTCCAGGATGGCCGTACGGCGGAATACCAGATGGTCATGAGCGTCAGTGCAAGCGTTCTGATCCCGGGTCATGATATTTATCCGATCAGCACGAAAGTGTACCGTTCATTCTTTGATAACCCGCAAACCGCGCTGGCGAAGGATAATGAACAGGATATGATCATCAAAGAGATGTATGACAAAGCGGCCGAACAGTTGATTCGCAAGCTGCCGAGTATCCATGTCGCTGATGCTCAGTCATCCCAGGAAAACGCGGACGCCGCTGAAAACACCACGGCGACGCCAGCATCTTCCCCGGCACGCGTGTCCACCACGCTGGGTAACTGATGATCCGGTTGTACCCTGAACAACTCCGCGCACAGCTCAATGAAGGGCTGCGCGCGGCGTATTTGCTCCTGGGCAACGACCCTCTCTTGTTGCAGGAAAGCCAGGACGCTATTCGTCTGACGGCCGCTGCGCAAGGGTTCGAAGAACACCACGCCTTTACGATCGACACCAGCACCGACTGGGGAACTCTGTTCTCGCAGTGTCAGGCAATGAGCCTGTTTGCCAGCCGTCAAACGCTGCTGTTGTTGCTACCGGAAAATGGCCCGAATGCGGCGATCAATGAACAGCTCGCAACGCTCAGCGGTTTGCTGCATGACGACCTGCTGCTGATCGTGCGCGGAAACAAGCTCACCAAAGCCCAGGAAAACGCCGCCTGGTATACCTCGCTGGCGGGCACTGGCGTGCAGGTAAGCTGTCAGACGCCGGAGCAGGCGCAGCTACCGCGCTGGGTTGCCGCCAGAGCAAAGCAGAATAATTTGCAGCTGGATGACGCCGCGAATCAGCTGCTGTGTTATTGCTACGAAGGCAACCTGCTGGCGCTGGCGCAGGCGCTGGAGCGGCTTTCACTCCTCTGGCCTGACGGTAAGCTCACGCTTCCACGCGTAGAGCAGGCCGTCAACGACGCGGCGCACTTCACGCCATACCATTGGGTGGATGCGTTATTGATGGGCAAAAGCAAACGCGCCCTGCATATTTTGCAGCAACTGCGCCTTGAAGGCAGTGAACCCGTGATCCTACTGCGCACCCTGCAACGCGAATTACTGATGCTGGTTAACCTTAAACGGCAATCCGCCCATACGCCTCTGCGCACGCTGTTTGATAAACATCGGGTATGGCAAAACCGTCGCGGCATGATTGGCGATGCGTTGAATCGGCTCCAGCAAACCCAGCTTCGCCAGGCAGTGCAACTGTTGACGCGGACGGAAATTACGCTAAAACAAGATTATGGACAGTCAGTGTGGGCTGAGCTGGAGGGGCTTTCTCTCCTTCTCTGCCACAAAGCGCTGGCAGATGTTTTTATTGATGGTTGATATGAAATCGTTACAGGCTCTGTTCGGCGGCACCTTTGATCCCGTGCATTATGGTCATCTCAAGCCCGTGGAAACGCTGGCCAATCTGATTGGCCTGTCGCGGGTGATTATCATGCCCAATAACGTACCGCCCCATCGTCCACAGCCTGAAGCGTCCAGCGCACAGCGTAAATATATGCTTGAGCTGGCTATCGCCGACAAGCCGCTGTTTATCCTGGATGAGCGCGAACTCAAACGCGATACCGCCTCTTACACCGCGCAAACGCTGAAAGAGTGGCGTGAAGAACAAGGCCCGGACGCGCCGCTGGCGTTTATCATCGGCCAGGACTCCTTACTGACGTTCCCGACCTGGCATGACTATGAAACCATTCTTGACAATACTCACCTGATCGTTTGCCGACGCCCCGGCTACCCGCTTGAGATGGTGAAAGAGCAGCATCAGCAGTGGCTGGAGCGCCATTTAACCCATACGCCGGACGATCTGCACGCGCTCCCGGCGGGTAAAATTTATCTGGCTGAAACGCCCTGGTTCAATATCTCCGCCACCCTTATCCGCGAGCGGCTGGAGAAAGGCGAACCGTGCGACGATCTCATGCCGGAATCCGTCCTGAACTACATCAACCAGCAAGGGTTGTATCGGTAAATACTTCCGCCAGCGCCGTCAGCAGACGGCGGTTCTCTTCCTGACTGCGAATCGCCACCCGGTAATAACGCGCGTCAAGCCCCGGATAGTTAGCACAGCTGCGGATCAGAATGTGCTTCTCCAGCAAGGCGCGTTGCAAATCCAGACCTTCCCGCTCACAGCGTAATAAAAGATAATTCGCCCGACCGGGATAAACTGTTAGCCCAGGAAACGCATGTAACCGCTGACGGAAGCGTTGCCCCTCCTCCGCCAGCCACTGCCAGGTCGCCTGGTGATAGGCGGCATCCTGCAAGATAACCTCTCCGGCCAGCGCCGCAAACGCGTTGATTGACCAGGGCATCTGTTGCGCTCTCATTTGCGCGACCGCCTGCTCGTCGCTGTTCACCAGATAGCCCAGCCGCAGCCCCGGAATGGCGTAAAATTTGGTGAGTGAACGCAGCACCCAGATATGCGGGTTGCCCTGCAACAGCGGAATAAAGCCCTCTTCACCCGGAATAAAATCGATAAACGCCTCATCCAGGATCAGCGCGATCCCCTGCGTCTTACAGCGTTCCGCAATAGCCAGTAACAGTTCGCGGGCAGGCAGGAGTCCGGTTGGATTATTTGGCGTACAGAGAAACAGGCAATCCAGATCCGGGGTCAGCGCATTCAGAATAGCATCCGTGAGTTGCCAGCCATCGGCTTCGCGAAGCGCAAATTCATGTATCTCACACGCGCCCCACTGTAGCGCACGGCAATACTCGGCAAAGCCCGGCGTGACGATCATGGCATGACGCGGCTTCAGCCCGTGAACCAGCGTGAAGATGGATTCCGTCTCGCCATTTCCGGCCAGGAGCCATGACGCGGGGATCTGATGGTGCTGCGCCAGCGCCTGGTGCAAATGCTGATAATCCACATCAGGATACCGCTCCGCGCAGGTAAGATTGTCGATAAGCGCGCGTTTTAAGCGCCCTGGCATACCCAGAGGATTAATATTTGCGCTAAAATCCAGCAACTGTTCAGGCGAGATGCCCAACAATGCGGCGGCTTCCCGGGTGTTACCGCCATGCGCACTCTTCAGTAAAGGCATCTTGCCTCCGATAAAAAGTCTATTTTAGTGAAAAAGCGCTGCGCAATCAGGGTGAATATCATATTTTGCGCGAATACGTATCACGAGGAAAAACATGCGACTCTGGTTAGTTCGTCATGGGGAAACCGAAGCCAATGTAGCCGGATTATACAGCGGCCACGCCCCCACTCCGCTGACAGAAAAAGGGATATCCCAGGCGCAAACGCTGAATAATCTGCTGCGCAATGTCCCCTTTGACAACGTATTCTGTAGCGAACTGGAACGCGCCCGCCACACGGCGCGGCTGGTGCTTCACGACCGCGACGTACCGCAGCGCCTGTTCCCGGAGCTTAACGAGATGTTTTTTGGCGACTGGGAGATGCGTCATCACCGCGATCTGAGCCGCGAAGACGCGGCAAGTTACGCGGCCTGGTGCACCGACTGGCAGAACGCCGTCCCGACCAATGGGGAAGGCTTCCAGGCGTTCTCACAACGCGTAGAGCGCTTTATTGCACAACTTGCTGATTATAAAGATAATAAAAACCTGCTGGTCGTGAGCCACCAGGGGGTTCTGAGTCTCATGATCGCGCGATTATTGTCCATGCCCGCCGCCTCATTATGGCATTTCAGGGTTGAGCAAGGATGCTGGAGCGCCATTGATTTTTGTGAAGATTTCGCCACGCTGAAGGTGTTAAACAGTCGGGCTGTCTGGCATCACGGCGAGTGATATTTCTGTTTTTTCTCCTCGGGGGCGTTTCGGCCATTGACACCCCCTGACAGGCTGCTATCCTCCGCGCCAGACTTCTCCCGCCCTTCAGAGCTTTGCAGAAATTGTTTTACAAAAATGGCGATGCAATCTGTTGTGCGGGATGGGATGATAACCCACTTTTAAACGCCCGTTGATGACATTAGTCCCGACATCGCCTCGGGTTCAGGTATACTGACAGGCTTATTTATATTCATCCGTAATACCCAGGGGGAAAACTTGCAGGGTAAAGCACTCCAGGATTTTGTAATCGACAAAATTGATGACCTGAAAGGTCAGGACATCATCACCTTAGATGTTCAGGGTAAATCCAGTATCACCGACTGCATGATTATCTGCACCGGTACATCCAGCCGTCACGTTATGTCTATTGCTGACCACGTTGTACAGGAATCTCGCGCGGCGGGCATGTTGCCGCTTGGCGTTGAAGGTGAAAGCGTAGCCGACTGGATTGTCGTTGACCTGGGTGATGTGATTGTCCATGTCATGCAGGAAGAGAGCCGTCGCCTGTATGAACTGGAAAAACTCTGGAGTTAATGCGTGAAGCTTCAACTTGTCGCTGTCGGTACGAAAATGCCCGACTGGGTACAAACCGGTTTTACGGAGTATCTCCGGCGTTTTCCTAAAGACATGCCGTTTGAGCTGATCGAAATTCCAGCGGGCAAACGCGGCAAGAACGCGGATATTAAACGTATTCTCGATAAAGAGGGTGAGCAGATGCTGGCGGCCGCAGGCAAAAACCGTATCGTCACCCTTGATATCCCAGGGAAACCCTGGGACACGCCACAGCTGGCGACTGAGCTGGAGCGCTGGAAGCTGGATGGTCGCGACGTCAGTCTCCTGATTGGCGGCCCTGAGGGGTTGTCTCCGGCCTGTAAAGCGGCGGCGGAACAAAGCTGGTCACTTTCTGCGTTAACCCTCCCCCACCCGCTGGTTCGGGTGCTGGTGGCAGAGAGTCTGTACCGGGCGTGGAGCATTACCACCAACCACCCTTATCACCGTGAGTGATTATTAAGCCTTGAGTAGATTAAGCAGCGGATGAAACTACAGAATTCTTTTCGCGACTATACGGCTGAGTCCGCGCTGTTCGTGCGCCGGGCGCTGGTCGCTTTTTTGGGTATTTTGCTGCTGACCGGCGTGCTCATCGCCAACCTTTATAATCTGCAAATCGTGCGTTTTACCGATTACCAGACCCGCTCAAACGAAAACCGCATCAAACTGGTCCCCATCGCCCCCAGCCGTGGGATCATCTATGACCGTAACGGCATCCCCCTCGCCCTCAACCGCACTATTTATCAGATAGAAATGATGCCGGAGAAGGTCGATAACGTTCAGCAAACGCTGGATGCGTTACGCAGCGTGGTCGATTTGAACGACGATGACATTGCCGCGTTCAAGAAAGAGCGCGCACGTTCACACCGTTTTACCTCTATTCCCGTCAAAACGAACCTGACCGAAGTGCAGGTCGCGCGTTTTGCCGTCAATCAGTACCGTTTTCCTGGCGTGGAAGTGAAAGGCTACAAGCGCCGCTACTATCCTTACAACTCCGCGCTAACCCACGTCATCGGCTACGTTTCGAAGATTAACGATAAAGACGTCGAACGCCTTGATAAAGACGGTAAGCTGGCCAACTACGCCGCCACACACGATATCGGCAAGCTGGGGATTGAGCGCTATTACGAAGAGGTGCTGCACGGCCAGACGGGTTATGAAGAGGTTGAAGTCAACAACCGTGGCCGCGTCATCCGTCAGCTTAAAGAGGTGCCGCCGCAGGCCGGGCATGACATCCATCTCACAATTGACCTGAAACTCCAGCAATATATTGAAACGCTGCTGGCGGGCAGCCGCGCCGCTGTGATCGTAACCGACCCACGGACAGGCGGCGTACTGGCGCTGGTTTCCATGCCGAGCTACGACCCGAACCTGTTTGTGGATGGCATCTCCAGCAAAGATTACTCAGGGTTGCTCAACGACCCGAATACGCCGCTGGTAAACCGGGCGACGCAAGGTGTTTACCCGCCGGCCTCAACGGTTAAACCGTATGTCGCGGTGTCCGCTTTAAGCGCGGGGGTGATCACCCGCAATACCAGCCTGTTCGACCCCGGATGGTGGCAGTTGCCGGGTTCTGAGAAGCGTTACCGCGACTGGAAAAAATGGGGGCACGGTCATCTGAATATCACCAAATCCCTTGAAGAGTCAGCGGATACCTTCTTCTACCAGGTGGCCTATGACATGGGGATAGACCGACTCTCCGAGTGGATGAGCAAATTTGGATACGGGGAATATACCGGCATCGATCTGGCTGAAGAGCGTTCCGGCAATATGCCAACCCGTGAATGGAAGCAAAAACGCTTTAAAAAGCCGTGGTATCAGGGCGATACCATCCCGGTGGGCATCGGCCAGGGTTACTGGACGGCGACCCCGATCCAGATGAGCAAGGCGCTGATGATCCTGATTAACGACGGGGTGGTAAAAGTGCCGCATCTGCTGATGAGCACGGCGGAGAATGGCAAGCAGGTGCCGTGGGTACAGCCGCACGAACCGCCTGTCGGCGATATTCACTCCGGTTACTGGGAAATTGCCAAAGACGGCATGTACGGCGTCGCAAACCGCGCTAACGGCACTGCGCATAAATATTTCGCCAGCGCGCCGTATAAAATCGCCGCGAAGTCTGGTACGGCGCAGGTCTTTGGCCTGAAAGCCAACGAAACCTACAACGCGCACAAAATTGCTGAACGACTACGCGACCATAAACTGATGACGGCATTCGCGCCGTATAACAATCCCCAGGTTGCTGTCGCCATAATCCTGGAAAACGGCGGTGCGGGCCCGGCTGTCGGTACAATCATGCGTCAGATTCTTGACCACATCATGTTGGGCGACAACAACACCAATTTGCCTGCGGAAAACCCGGCGGTTGCAGCGGCGGAGGACCAATAATCGTGACGGATAATCCGAACAAAAAAACATTCTGGGATAAAATCCATATCGATCCCACGATGTTACTGATTCTGCTGGCGCTGCTGGTTTACAGTTCATTAGTCATCTGGAGCGCCAGCGGCCAGGATATTGGCATGATGGAGCGAAAAATCGGTCAGATCGCGATGGGTCTGGTCATTATGGTGGTGATGGCGCAAATCCCGCCTCGTGTCTACGAAGGATGGGCGCCCTATCTCTATATTTTCTGCATCATCCTGCTGGTGGCGGTAGACGCCTTCGGGGCGATATCCAAAGGAGCGCAACGCTGGCTGGATCTGGGGATCGTCCGTTTTCAGCCTTCTGAAATCGCCAAGATCGCCGTCCCCCTGATGGTGGCGCGCTTTATCAACCGTGATGTCTGCCCGCCGTCGCTGAAAAACACGGCTATCGCGCTGGTATTGATTTTTATGCCGACTCTGCTGGTCGCCGCGCAGCCTGACCTGGGCACCTCGATTCTGGTCGCCCTTTCCGGCCTGTTCGTGCTGTTTTTGTCTGGTTTGAGCTGGCGTTTAATCGGCATTGCGGTGGTGCTGATTGCCGCGTTTATCCCGATCATGTGGTTCTTCCTGATGCATGATTATCAGCGCCAGCGCGTCATGATGCTTCTCGACCCGGAGACCGACCCTTTAGGCGCGGGTTATCATATCATCCAGTCTAAAATTGCGATTGGCTCCGGCGGCCTGCGCGGTAAAGGCTGGCTGCACGGCACTCAGTCGCAGCTTGAGTTTTTACCCGAACGCCACACCGACTTTATCTTCGCCGTACTGGCGGAAGAGTTAGGCCTGGTGGGAATATTAATCCTGCTGGCGCTCTACATTCTGCTGATTATGCGCGGACTGTGGATCGCTGCCCGCGCGCAAACCACCTTTGGCCGCGTGATGGCCGGTGGTTTAATGTTGATATTATTCGTTTATGTCTTCGTAAATATTGGTATGGTGAGCGGTATTCTGCCCGTTGTAGGGGTTCCACTCCCGCTGGTCAGTTACGGAGGCTCCGCACTGATAGTGCTGATGGCCGGGTTCGGGATTGTTATGTCGATCCACACCCACAGAAAAATGTTGTCGAAAAGCGTGTAAGGGGTGCGCAATGCGTAAGCAGTTGCCAGGAGTCTGCGTCGCGGCAGGAATAATGTTACTCGCGGCGTGTTCGAGTGATGATGGTCAGCAGCAGGTTGCCGTCGCGCCGCAGCCTGCGGTGTGTAACGGGCCGATTGTTGAGATCGGCGGGGCGGAGCCACGTTATGAACCTCTGAGCCCGACAGCAAATCAGGATTATCAACGAGACGGTAGAAGCTACAAAATTGTCCAGGACCCGTCTCGCTTTAGCCAGGCCGGGCTTGCCGCCATTTATGATGCGGAACCCGGCAGCAATTTGACCGCATCAGGCGAAGCGTTTGACCCGATGCAGCTCACCGCTGCGCATCCAACGCTGCCGATCCCGAGCTATGCGCGAATCACGAATCTGGCGAATGGCCGGATGATCGTGGTACGCATTAACGATCGCGGCCCTTACGGTAACGATCGGGTGATTTCACTCTCCCGCGCGGCGGCCGATCGTCTGAATACGTCGAATAACACCAAAGTCCGCATTGATCCCATTATCGTTGCGCAGGATGGTTCACTGTCAGGGCCAGGCATGGCCTGCACGACAGTGGCGAAACAGACCTACGCCCTGCCCGCGCGCCCTGATTTAAGCGGCGGCATGGGCAGCGTCTCTTCCGCGCCGGAATCAGTACAGCCGCAAGGCGATGTCCGGGCGATAAGCAATTCGACGCTGAAAAGCGATGACCCGAGCGGCGCACCGGTCAACAGCAGCGGCTTCCTTGGCGCGCCGACCACGCTCGCCTCCGGGGTGCTCGAAGGCAGCGAAGCAACGTCCGCGCCACAGCCCGCCGCAGCGACACCCGCCGCGCCGGTAACGGCTCCTGGTTCGACTCAGGGCGCAGTCGCTGCCCCGACGCCGGCTCCAGCTCCGGCCGCCGCAAGCAGCGGTTTCGTGGTTCAGGTTGGCGCGGTCAGCGATCAAACGCGCGCGCAGCAGTACCAGCAGCGTTTAAGCCAGCAGTTTGGCGTACCGGGCCGTGTGATGCAAAACGGCGCGGTCTGGCGCATTCAGCTTGGGCCATTCGCCAGCAAAACTGAAGCCAGCGCGTTGCAGCAGCGTCTGCAATCTGAAGCCCAGTTACAGTCCTTTATCGCCAGCGCGCAGTAGCCTGCAAAGGGCATCTGAATTGTCAATTTCTGTAAATGACATTAACAAAGTCACGCGGAAAGTCAGATGCCTGCCGGTTATGCTTTTGCTATAGTAGGGCACTTTTTTTAATTCCATCACGGACGTCGTAGTTCAGACCATGAAGACCACTTTTTCCGCTCGTTTCATGCAGCGCATGGCGCTCACCACGGCTCTTTGCGCCGCCTTTATCACAAGCGCGCATGCCGATGACCTGAATATCAAAACCATGATCCCAGGCGTTCCGCAGATCGATGCGGAGTCGTATATCCTGATCGACTACAACTCCGGCAAAGTGCTGGCGGAACAAAATGCGGATACGCGCCGCGATCCCGCCAGCCTGACCAAAATGATGACCAGCTATGTCATCGGCCAGGCGATGAAAGCAGGGAAATTTAAAGAAACCGATCTGGTGACGATCGGCAACGACGCCTGGGCTACCGGCAACCCGGTATTTAAAGGCTCATCCCTGATGTTCCTGAAACCAGGTATGCAAGTTCCTGTTTCCCAGTTAATCCGTGGTATTAACCTGCAATCCGGCAACGACGCCTGCGTGGCGATGGCCGACTTTGCCGCCGGTAGCCAGGATGCCTTCGTCGGGCTGATGAACAGCTATGTGAATGCCCTGGGTCTGAAAAACACCCACTTCCAGACCGTTCATGGCCTGGATGCTGATGGACAATACAGCTCTGCGCGCGACATGGCGCTGATCGGCCAGGCGTTAATCCGCGATGTGCCAAACGAATACTCTATCTACAAAGAAAAAGAGTTCACCTTCAACGGGATTCGCCAGTTAAACCGCAATGGTCTGCTGTGGGACAACAGCCTGAACGTTGACGGGATCAAAACCGGCCACACGGATAAAGCCGGCTACAACCTCGTGGCGTCGGCAACTGAAGGCCAGATGCGCCTGATCTCTGCGGTGATGGGTGGACGTACCTACAAAGGTCGTGAAACAGAAAGCAAAAAACTGCTGACCTGGGGCTTCCGCTTCTTTGAAACCGTAAACCCGCTGAAAGTCGGGAAAGAGTTTGCCTCTGAACCGGCCTGGTTTGGCGATACCGACCGCGCCTCGCTGGGTGTGGATAAAGACGTCTATCTGACTATTCCTCGCGGCCGCATGAAAGATCTGAAAGCCAGCTACGTGCTGAACACGGCTGAACTGCATGCCCCGTTGCAGAAAAACCAGGTCGTCGGCACAATCAACTTCCAGCTGGATGGCAAAACCATTGAGCAGCGCCCGCTGGTGATACTACAGGAAATTCCTGAAGGTAACTTCTTCGGCAAAATCATTGATTACATTAAATTAATGTTCCATCACTGGTTTGGTTAAAAATTAAGCACTTGAAAGTGTGATTTCCATCCCCATATACTGAGTATCCTGATAACTCCCACACGCTGTGGGAGTTATTATTTTTTGATGTAATGCCGGAGCTGACATGAAAACCAAACTTAACGAACTGCTTGAATTCCCTACGCCATTTACTTACAAAGTAATGGGGCAGGCGTTGCCTGAGCTGGTTGATCAGGTGGTTGAAGTGGTACAGCGCCATGCGCCAGGTGATTACTCCCCGACGGTAAAACCGAGCAGCAAAGGTAACTACCACTCGGTCTCAATCACCATCAACGCAACCCATATCGAGCAGGTTGAAACACTGTACGAAGAACTGGGTAATATCGATATCGTTCGTATGGTGCTGTAATACATCCGTTCGTTACCCGGCGTTGCCCGGGTAACATTCTCCCCCGCTGTGATATACTTTTCTCCCTCTTTTGTTCATTCTCTACGGAGATGCCGTTTTGTATCAGGATAAAATTCTTGTCCGCCAGCTCGGTCTTCAGCCCTACGAACCCGTTTCCCAGGCCATGCACGAATTCACCGATACCCGCGATGAAAACACGCCCGATGAGATCTGGTTAGTTGAGCACTTTCCTGTTTTCACCCAGGGTCAGGCCGGTAAAGCGGAGCATGTATTAATGCCCGGCGATATTCCGGTGATCCAGAGCGATCGTGGCGGGCAAGTCACCTATCACGGCCCCGGCCAGCAGGTAATGTATGTTCTGCTGAATCTTAAACGCCGTAAGCTGGGCGTGCGGGAGCTGGTAACGCTGCTGGAACAAACCGTCGTCAATACGCTTGCCGAACTGGGTATTGATGCGCATCCGCGAGCCGATGCGCCCGGAGTTTATGTGGGAGAAAAAAAGATCTGCTCACTGGGTTTACGAATCCGTCGCGGCTGCTCTTTTCATGGTCTGGCATTAAACGTCAATATGGATCTTTCTCCGTTCTTACGCATCAATCCTTGCGGTTATGCCGGGATGGAAATGGCGAAAATATCGCAATGGGATAATAACGCAACGACGGATAATATTGCCCCTCGCCTGTTGGCCAATATTTTAGCCCTGCTAAACAATCCACCTCATGAATATATTCCTGCTTAATCAATAAAATATAATGACCCACGCAATTCATGGGTCATTAACTATATATTGCTTGAATGCTTTACTTCTCCGCCCGGTTTCTATATTTTCGTTATGCCTAAGCTAAAACCGTCAATGACGCAACCTCATCAGCCATCAGAATGAGGGGATTCGCCGTGGCTAAAATCCGAATGTACTGTTTGTTACCCTGTTGAAATTGTTACTGATATTGACATTCAGGCGATATTTAAGCCAAATCAAAAATGCAATAAATATAAACCCTACTATTATTTATAACGTGAATAAATTCGGAGCGAGAGCGTGAATGATAATAATCTGCCGGGACGACGTCTAATCGAGCAACGGCCAGAAGACAAACCTCAAATTTTCAGAACGCTGAGAAATATTGACCTTAATCTCTTGACTATTTTTGAAGCGGTATACGTTCATAAAGGCATCGTCAATGCTGCGAAAATTCTTAATTTAACGCCATCCGCTATTAGCCAGTCTATTCAAAAATTACGCGCTATATTTCCCGACCCGCTATTTATCCGTAAAGGCCAGGGCGTGACCCCGACGGCCTATGCCACCCATCTGCATGAGTATATTAGCCAGGGGCTGGAATCTATTCTGGGCGCGCTGGATCTGACCGGCAGTTACGACAAACAGCGCACCATCACGATAGGCACGCCTCCCTCTATCGGGGCGTTAGTCATGCCAACCATCTATCAGGCGATCAAATCCCGGTATCCGCAGCTTCTGTTACGCAACATTCCGGTAAGCGACGCCGAATGCCAGCTCAGCCAGTTTCAGACCGATTTGGTCATCGATACCCATATCTACAGTAGTCGGGCCATTCATCACCATGTGCTGTTTGCCGATACTGTTGAGCTGGTTTGTCGCCAGGATCACCCTTCACTTTCCGCCCCGCTAACCGAAGAGAAGCTGAAAGCGGTCGACCATACTCTGCTGATGCTCGAAGGGCAGAATTTCAGCCTGGTGCGTCAGCGTATCCAGGACCTCTTCCCTGAACGACAAATCAACTTTAGCAGCTACAACATCTTCACCATTGCCTCACTCATCGCCAGCAGCGACCTGCTGGGGATGATGCCCACCCGGTTCTACACCTTATTTAGCCGTTGCTGGCCGCTCAAGCGCATTCCCTATGCGCCACTAAGCGATGAGAGAATCGACTTTTCGCTGCATTACAACAAATTAAGCTTGCGTGACCCGGTGCTGGAGAATGTTATTGATGTAATACGCGATGCGTTTCGAACCGGAGATGTTGCTGCTTAGTCACAGGAGATGTTGGGCAAATGGCACAAAACAACAACTATTTTACATTTTGCCGACCACTCAGGCTGCTTTATGGCCCGTTTCAATGATATACTGCCTGTAGTTAATTCAAAAATAGTTGATAAATACAACATTCCCTTGAATTGAAACGCTTTCCTTCGTTATTCGCAACTGGAACACGCACGCTATGAGTAAACCCATTGTGATGGAACGCGGTGTTAAATACCGCGATGCCGATAAGATGGCCCTTATCCCGGTTAAAAATGTGGCAACAGAGCGCGAAGCCCTGCTGCGTAAACCGGAATGGATGAAAATAAAGCTTCCAGCGGACTCCACTCGTATCCAGGGCATCAAAGCGGCAATGCGCAAAAATGGCCTGCATTCTGTCTGCGAGGAAGCCTCTTGCCCTAACCTGGCGGAATGTTTCAATCACGGAACCGCCACCTTTATGATCCTCGGCGCGATTTGTACCCGCCGTTGCCCGTTCTGTGACGTTGCCCACGGTCGCCCTGTCGCCCCGGATACCAACGAACCATTAAAACTGGCTCAGACGATTGCGGATATGGCGTTACGCTATGTGGTTATCACCTCCGTTGACCGCGATGATCTGCGCGATGGCGGCGCTCAGCACTTTGCTGACTGCATTACCGCGATTCGTGAAAAAAGCCCGGCAATTAAAATTGAAACGCTGGTGCCTGACTTCCGTGGCCGTATGGATCGCGCACTGGAGATCCTTAACGCCACTCCGCCAGATGTCTTCAACCATAACCTTGAAAACGTACCGCGTGTCTATCGTCAGGTACGCCCAGGCGCCGATTACAACTGGTCGCTGAAGCTGCTGGAGCGTTTCAAAGAGGCCCACCCGGAAATCCCAACCAAATCGGGTCTGATGGTCGGTCTGGGAGAAACCAACGCTGAAATCATTGAAGTTATGCGCGACTTGCGCCGTCATGGCGTCACCATGCTGACGCTGGGCCAGTATTTACAGCCAAGCCGCCATCACCTGCCGGTACAGCGTTATGTTAGCCCGGAAGAGTTCGATGAGATGAAAGCCGAAGCCATAGCGATGGGCTTTACCCATGCCGCTTGCGGGCCGTTTGTTCGTTCTTCTTACCATGCAGACATGCAGGCGAAAGGACTGGAAGTGAAGTAATCGAGTAATACTCGCTTACATTTAACGCATAAAAAACCCGCTTAAACGCGGGTTTTTTCTCTTCAGAGTCAGATGAAGGAGCATCCTGCTCGCGACATGATCACTCTTTATGAGAGAGTTTCTCAGCCTGAATATCGCCGCCCGCTTCTTTTTTCGCGCCAGCGTCTTCATCATTCATCGCCTTTTTGAAACCTTTAATTGCCGTGCCCAGGTCTCCGCCCAGCGTACGTAACTTCCTGGTACCAAACAGCAGAACGACCAGTGCGGCAACCACCAGCAGTTTGGTAATACTAATCTCACCCATAGATACCTTCTTGACTTAAAATCAGGCGGCTTAACGCGCCATATTAACCTGAGAATATTAACGGTCATTCGACGCGCGCACACAATAGCAATCTGTAACAAGGTGAATCAAGCTTAGTTTAAAAAAACATCATAATAATTGCGGTGGCGCAAAACGACGGTTACGTAAAACGGGAAGTTGCGCCCGAACTTGCCTGACGCGCTCGGCGGAGACCTCGGCCATAATCAGCGCCGGAGTCTCTGCCGCAGCGGCTATTGTGACGCCAAACGGATCGACGATTCGGCTTTGACCGATATTTTTGTTGCCGCACTCCCCTGCGGCAACGATATAGCAGGTTGAATCCAGCGCTCTTGCCGCCAGTAAGGTCGCCCAGTGATGCTCTTTCAGCGCTCCTCTTACCCAGGCGGCAGGCAGCACCAGAATGTCAGCCCCCTGCAAAGCCAGCGCCAGAGCCAACTCCGGGAAGCGCAGGTCATAGCAGGTCATTAACCCGACTTTGATCCCCTCAACATCCAGCAGCGGGGCAATGGTGTCGCCTGCATCAACGCTGCGGGACTCCTGAATCGAAAAGGCATCGTACAAATGCAGCTTGGCGTAGTGCGCAACAATCTTTCCCCCGCACAACGCAACCTGCATGTTGAATGCCCGCCCCGGCGTTGAAGGAACATGAATCGTCAGGATTGTCGTCATCGTATTGTGCGCGCTCTCACGCAGTAAGCAGCGCAAAAATCCGCCCTCCAGTAGCTGCGCGGACTTAACCGACAGATCGGGATCGCGATCGTCGCGAGCCAGCAGTGCCTCAGGCAACACCAGTAAGGAAACGCCATTTTCTGCCGCCTGAGACATTAACGAAACGCATGTTTCGGCGTTCTTTTCCCAGACCGACGCCACGGCGAATTGTCCTGCTGCAACGAGCATACTCCCCTCCGACCAGATTCGTTAAACTCGCCAAAGATGTTTATTCGGCGTTACACTCATCCCATATACAATCAAATAGCAGGAATATTCAGTGTTACAACTCCTTTTAGCAGTTTTTATTGGCGGTGGTACAGGAAGCGTAGCGAGATGGATGTTGAGTATGCGGTTTAATCCGCTTCATCAGTCCATTCCGTTCGGCACCCTGACGGCGAATTTGATCGGCGCCTTCATCATCGGTATGGGCTTCGCCTTATTTAGTCGCATGACGAATATTGATCCGATGTGGAAGGTGTTGATTACCACCGGTTTTTGCGGCGGCCTGACCACGTTTTCCACCTTCTCAGCGGAAGTTGTTTTTTTGCTCCAGGATGGGCGTTTTGGCTGGGCGATGGTGAATATACTGGTCAACCTGCTCGGGTCATTTGCCATGACCGCGCTTGCGTTTTGGCTGTTTTCGGCATCCACCGCGCATTAAGAGCATAAAAAAACCCGCCAGTTGGCGGGTTTTGGAATTCTTGCTGTCGTATGCTTACAGAGCGATTACGTTAGCAGCAGAAGGGCCTTTGGCACCGTTAGTGATTTCGAACTCTACGCGCTGACCTTCAGCCAGAGTTTTAAAACCATTAGTCTGGATTGCAGAGAAGTGTACGAACACGTCTTTGCTGCCATCTTCCGGAGTAATGAAACCGAATCCTTTGGATTCATTAAACCACTTAACGTTACCTTTAATCTTAGACATCAAAATTACCTTTACATGAAAAATAGACACAAATGCTGTGTCGGGTACCAGTACATCAATTGTGGTGCATTTTGTCCAGTCCAACTTTGCCAAAAAGTGATAAATATCGCGTTATTTTTTAGATTTTTTGTATTACCTATTGTTTTATAACGCTATTCTATATACCACTAACAAGGCATATCACTCATCAAAACTGGAAACGCATCCAGGCAAAGTAAACGTTACCGTTGTTATACGTACCGGGGATGTAGGTCATCTGGAACGTTGCCGGACCGTAGCCTATCGAGGCTAACGGCAACAGAACCGGCACCGGAATGTACTTCCAGTTATCACGCGCCGTTGCGCCAGCGGTAAATCCCAGCCCCATGTGGAAGTTTTCATCTGCCAGAGGTCGCCAGGTTTTTTCCCAACCGTAACCGCCGATAGGCTCCCACTTATTGAAGGAGTCTTTAAACGCCATGATGTAAAGCCCATGCCAGTTGCCTTTATCATCCCAGCGAGACTGACCAAACCCTGCCCCCCACGGGCGCTCATTGTAGCGATCCGTTTTTTCTTTATCGTAGGCAAACCGCGCATGCCAGGTAATGGCCGGCACGTACAAATCATAATGCTCGGGTTGTTGCCAGGTTTCCGACACATTATCTTTCAGCGTATCAAACCAGCCTTTATCTGCTGAAAAGGCCTGGGGCAGAAGGGCGAATTGCACAAAGAGAAATGAAAGAGTAAGAAAATATTTTTTAGCGACAATCACAACTTAATTACCATCCTGGAGTTCAATACCGATCGTAGCAAAACGAACCTGAATGGAATCTTAACAAAAAACAGGTAACGAAAAATCAGAAAACTCCCCTTTGCAATAACGAACCCGCTTATTTCCCGTTTATTTCATACGGATCATCGCCGTTTACTGAAACTTTTTATCATCAGGAAAGGGAATCTGGCCTGTTATAATTCTGTACACCACTTCACAATTAACATTACATTTCCATAAAAACAACAAATACAAAACAAATACGTTTCTACGTAAATTTTTCGCCTGAGAGATTTCATATTCGTTGCCTGCATGAAAAAATAACAACACAGGACGTTTAATCCGTCCTTTTCTTGATTTTAATCAGCAAGGGGAAGCGGTTTATTCGGCACATTTTCACACCACTTTCTGTTCCTTTTTTATTCTTACTTTCTGGGCGTCCAGGCGACAGGGGAAACAATGCTAACGTTTATTGAACTCCTTATTGGGGTTATGGTTATTGTGGGTGTAGCGCGCTACATCATTAAAGGTTATTCGGCAACCGGCGTGCTCTTTGTGGGCGGCCTGGTGCTGCTGATTATCAGCGCGTTAATGGGGCATAAAGTTCTGCCCGCCAGTGAAACCAGTACCGGCTACACTGCAACGGACATCGTTGAATACATTAAGATTCTGTTGATGAGCCGTGGTGGCGACCTCGGTATGATGATCATGATGCTGTGCGGTTTCGCCGCCTACATGACGCATATCGGCGCAAACGACATGGTTGTAAAACTGGCCTCCAAACCGCTGCAATACATTAACTCACCTTACCTGCTGATGATCGCCGCCTATTTTGTCGCCTGCCTGATGTCGCTGGCGGTCTCTTCGGCAACAGGGCTTGGCGTATTGTTGATGGCAACGCTCTTTCCGGTGATGGTTAACGTCGGGATCAGCCGTGGCGCTGCCGCAGCAATCTGCGCTTCCCCCGCAGCGATCATCCTCTCTCCGACCTCAGGCGACGTGGTTCTGGCGGCAAAAGCGGCTGAGATGCCGTTGATTGATTTTGCCTTTAAAACGACCCTGCCGATCTCCATTGCCGCCATTATCGGTATGGCGATTGCCCACTTTTTCTGGCAGCGTTATCTGGATAAAAAAGAGAACATCTCCCATGAAATGCTGGATGTAAACGAAATTACCACCACCGCCCCGGCGTTTTACGCCATTCTGCCATTCACACCGATTATCGGCGTTCTGGTTTTTGATGGTAAATGGGGTCCGCAGCTGCACATTATTACTATTCTCGTCATCTGTATGCTGCTCGCTGCCGTGCTGGAGTTCATTCGCGGATTCAATACACAGAAAGTCTTTTCCGGTCTGGAAGTCGCGTACCGCGGGATGGCTGACGCGTTTGCGGGCGTGGTGATGCTGCTGGTCGCAGCCGGGGTATTCGCTCAGGGGCTGAGCACTATCGGTTTCATCCAGAGTCTGATCTCTATCGCCACCTCGTTTGGCTCCGCCAGTATTATCCTCATGCTGGTACTGGTGATCCTGACCATGCTCGCGGCAATGACCACCGGTTCCGGTAACGCGCCTTTCTATGCCTTTGTCGAAATGATTCCCAAACTGGCGCACTCTTCCGGTATTAACCCGGCTTACCTGTCCATTCCGATGTTGCAGGCTTCAAATCTGGGGCGCACGATCTCCCCGGTCTCTGGCGTCGTTGTTGCGGTGGCAGGGATGGCGAAGATTTCGCCGTTTGAAGTGGTGAAGCGTACTTCCGTTCCGGTTATGGTCGGGCTGCTGGTTGTCATCATTGCAACTGAAGTGATGGTGCCAGGCACTTCTTCCGCTGTAGCAGGTGGTTAAGCGAAGTAATTTGTAGACGATTCGCCGGATGGCGGCGTAACGCCTTATCCGGCCTACAAATCTTACCGTAGGCCCGGTAAGCGCAGCGCCACCGGGCGATTCGCCGGATGGCGGCGTAACTCCTTACCGGGCCTACAAAACTTACCCGTAGGCCCGGTAAGCGCAGCGCCACCGGGCGATTTGCCGGATGGCGGCGTAACGCCTTATTACGGCCTACAAATCTTACCCGTAGGCCCGGTAAGCACAGCGCCACCGGGCGATTCGCTGGATGGCGGCGGTAACGCCTTATCCGGCCTACAAAACTCCCCGTAGGCCCGGTAAGCGCAGCGCCACCGGGCGATTGGTCAATCCCGAATTCAACCGTGGTAAATACGCTGCGGCCTGCCCACTTTTCCGTGAATAATCTCGGCAATAATCAAATGCTGACTGGCGCAATACTCCAGATACCGCCGGGATGTGGTACGGCTGATCGTCAGCGCCTGCGCCACCGTCTCAGCCGTATGGCGCGTCGCTGGGTCACTAAACAGTTTCAGCACGGCATTTAGCGTCAGAGCATCAATCCCGGTCGGCAAATCACCTTTTGGCTCCCCTCGCGCGTAGGCATTAAACATCTCGTCAATCTGCCGTTGGCTGGCGCTATCGTTACCCGCCAGCATACGCCGGCGTTGCTGATACCGCGTAAGCGTCTGCCCCAGGCGCTCATAGGCAATCGGCTTCACCAGATAATCAAACGCCCCCCAGCGCACCGCTTCGGAGACGGTTTCCATATCACTGGCGGCCGTGGTAAACACGATTCCGCCGGGATAGCGCGCCTGCATCAGTTCATGCAGCAACGTGATGCCCTTCCCATCCGGCAGATAGTTATCCAACAGAATAAGCCCGGGTTTAAAACGTTCGATCATCATACGGGCCTGCGCCAGATTGCCCGCCAGCCATATCTGGCTGAAACCGGGAATATGGCGGATATATTCCGCATGCATTTCCGCCAGCAGCGTTTCATCCTCAACGATCAATAGGGTTAATGGTTCCGTCATCGTTTTTTTTCACTTTCGGAAGAAATAGAGAAAACAAGGTGCCACAGGGATCATTATCTTCCAGCGTAATCACCCCGCCACAGCGCCCCACATAACTTGCAATCAGATACAGCCCGATGCCATGTTCGCCTGGTTCATCGGTTCGGGTGCTGACACCCTGTTCAAATATTTTTTCGCGCAGAGATTCAGGAACGCCGCATCCCTGATCGGCAACTTCAATCACCACATCGTCCCCTTCGTCGCTCAAATAGAGTTCAACGACGTTATTCCCTTCCCGGGTACGCAAACTGGCTTCAAACGCGTTATCGAGAAGATTGCCGACAATCGCGGCAAATTCGGTGCTATCAAGCCCTTCCGGGAGTCGGTGCAGCTGACTGCCAGGCACGATCGTCATTTTTAGCCCCAGCTCCCGCGCCCGCTGGACTTTGCCGAACAGCAGACCGGCGACCTGGCGATCGGCAAACGCGCTGCGTAGACTATCGATCAGTTGCTGTTGCGCCTGCGACTCGCCCTGCACCATTTCCCTGACCCGATCATACTCTTTCATCTGGAGCAGACCGTTGAGCGTCGACATCCAGTTCAGGTGTTCATGACGCAGCGTTCTCAGGCTCTCCACATACTGTTTTATTTGCGTCAGTTGGGCGTTCAGGGTGGAAATTTCATCCTTGCTGCGAAAGCTGATGATCGCCCCCAGTAATTCATCCCCGGAGCGAATGGCCTCACGATTGGCAATAACGCTCAACCCATTGAAATTCGCCATCACATCCTGGCGTTTTTCCGCAATCTGCTGTGTGAAGAAGTCCGCAGGATTAACAACCGTCTCTATCGACTTACCCAGCCATTGCCGCCCCGGCGAACGCAGCCCCAGCATTTTTCGCGCGTTGCGGTTAATGGCGGTAATGTGCCCTTCCGGGTCGACTGCAATTAATCCTTCATACACTGAACTGAATAATGCCTCCTGCTGGCGCACAACGCGCGCAATCTGCTTTGGCTCCATCCCCAGCATCTGGCGGCGAATGTGGGCGGCGAAAAACCAGGAAAGCAGCATAAGCACCACCAGCAGCAGGACGAATACGCCCGCCATCGGCAGTAAAAAATCCAGTCGCCAGCTGTCAATTTTACTGACCAGATAACCGATGGAAACCACGCCGATCACGTTGCCATTGTCGTCAAATATCGGCGTTTTAGCGCGCATCGCCATACCAATAGACCCCTTGCCGGTGATGAAATAGCTCTCACCGTTCTCCAGCGCGCCGGGTTTCGTGAACTGCATCGGATAACCAATTTTTTCCGGGTTAGGATGGTAGAGGCGAATCGAGTTTTTGTCGCCGATGACCACATAATCAAAATCGGTGTCGCTTTGTAGTTTATCCGCGATGGTCGCCAGCCGCCTGTAATCCCGGTGTTTCACGGCCGTGATGATACTGTCGTTAGAGGCAATAATCTTTGCCTGGTTCATCGCCATATCCCTGACATGCGATGCCAGATAGTCTTCAAAGCTGGCGGAAAAATAGCGTGCTAACGCGGCGATGATGAAAACAGAAACGACCAGAATGAGCAGAAAAATCCGCAGCGGGAACGCGAGTTGACGAAAAAAAAGAAACCGTTTTTTATTTTTTGGGTCGGGCATTGTTATTCCTTCGCTGGCGTAAGCGTCTCATTTCCCGTATATGTAATAAAAATGTTTTAACTTTCTGCTGTGCATTTAATAGCGATCGTTACAGATTCCCCACCTTAAATCAATTAAACAAATAAAACCCACCGCGCAATTTGCTATTAAATTAATTAAAAAACTTAAAACCATTAAACACATAAAAACCATCTAAGTGTTTGTGAAATAAATCAAAATTTACCACCAAAATACCCCTTACGATGTAGGCAACAGAGAGAAAAAGAAATACGTCGTAATAAAAACAACGACCGTTCCAATTGAAAACAAAACGTTATCAGGTTGCAACGACACACAACATACGCAAAAAACTGGCAACAAAATAAATCATCAGGACGCTCAATACTATGTTCGGTAATAATGTATTCACGCAAGTGAAACGCTCAGAAAATAAAAAGATGGCGGTTATCACGCAATTTCTGAAAGAGAATGATTTAAGCGTAGATACCACCGTCGAAGTTTTTATTACCGTTACGCGCGATGATCGTCTTATTGCCTGCGGCGGTATTGCCGGAAATATCATTAAATGCGTTGCTATCTGCCAATCCGTGCGCGGCGAAGGGCTGGCGCTGACGCTGGCTACAGAGTTAATCAACCTCGCCTACGAAAGGCACTGTACGCACCTCTTCATCTACACCAAAACAGAATACGAAGCGCTCTTTAAACAGTGCGGCTTCTCAACGCTGGCTGATGTGCCTGGCGTGATGGTGCTCATGGAAAACAGCAATACGCGCCTGAAACGCTACGCTGAATCTTTAACGAAACTGCGTCATGACGGGAAAAAAATCGGCTGTATCGTCATGAACGCCAACCCCTTCACAAACGGGCATCGCTATCTGATCCAGCAGGCCGCCGCACAGTGCGACTGGCTGCATCTGTTCCTGGTAAAAGAGGATACGTCGCGTTTTCCGTACGAGGACAGGTTTGATCTGGTGATCAAAGGAACAACGGATATTCCACGCCTGACCGTGCATCGCGGTTCCGAGTACATCATCTCGCGTGCGACCTTTCCGTGCTACTTCATCAAAGAACAAAGCGTCATTAACCACTGTTACACCGAAATCGACCTGAAGATTTTCCGCCAGTACCTGGCGCCAGCATTGGGTGTAACACACCGTTTTGTCGGCACGGAACCGTTTTGCACCGTCACCTCCCAGTACAACCACGATATGCGCTACTGGCTGGAGACGCCAACGCTTCCCGCCCCACCCATCGAGCTGGTGGAAATTGAGCGGCTGTGTTTCCAGGAGATGCCGATTTCCGCCTCCTGGGTGCGCAAGCTGCTGGTTAAAAAAGATCTCACGGCTATCGCACCGCTGGTTCCCAACCCCACTCTGCACTATCTGCAAGGCATGGTTGAACGTAACCCGTCCAGCGCGGTAGTCCGCCAAAAGACCCCCGCATTAGAAACAGGTGAAAAATGAAAATAGACCAGGCTGCCGTCGCTGGCACACTTGAGTCCGGTGATGTGATGATTCGCATTGCTCCACTCGACACGCAGGATATTGACCTGCAAATCAACAGCAGCGTTGAAAAACAGTTTGGTGACGCCATTCGCGCCACCATTCTGGATGTGCTTGCCCGTTATAACGTCCGCGGCGTGCAACTAAATGTTGACGACAAAGGCGCGCTGGACTGCATTTTGCGCGCGCGGCTGGAAGCGTTACTGGCTCGCGCCAGCGGCATCCCCGCTCTGCCGTGGGAGGATCGCCAATGATTTCCGCTTCTCTGCAACAACGTAAATCCCGCACCCGCCGCAGCATGCTGTTCGTCCCCGGCGCAAATGCCGCGATGGTCAGCAACTCGTTTATCTACCCGGCCGATGCGCTGATGTTCGACCTGGAAGATTCCGTCGCACTACGTGAAAAAGATACCGCTCGCCGTCTGGTATATCACGCCCTGCAACACCCGCTGTACCGTGATGTGGAAACCATTGTCCGCGTTAATGCGCTGGATTCCGAATGGGGCATTAACGACCTTGAAGCGGTGGTTCGCGGCGGCGCTGACGTTGTCCGTTTGCCGAAAACCGACACCGCTCAGGATGTTACCGACATCGAGAAAGAGATCCTGCGCATTGAGCAAACCTGCGGTCGTGAACCCGGCAGCACCGGGCTGCTGGCCGCAATCGAGTCGCCGCTGGGCATTACCCGCGCCGTTGAAATCGCCCACGCCTCCGAACGTCTCATCGGGATCGCGCTGGGGGCGGAAGACTATGTGCGCAATCTGCGTACCGAACGTTCCCCGGAAGGCACCGAGCTGCTGTTTGCCCGTTGCTCCATTTTACAGGCGGCACGCTCCGCAGGCATTCAGGCGTTCGATACCGTCTATTCCGATGCCAATAACGAAGCGGGCTTCCTGCACGAAGCGTCACACATCAAACAGCTGGGTTTTGACGGCAAGTCCCTCATCAACCCACGCCAGATTGAACTGCTGCACAACCTGTATGCCCCGACGCTTAAAGAAGTCGCCCATGCGCGTCTGGTCGTGGAAGCCGCAGAAGCCGCCGCCCGTGAAGGCCGCGGCGTCGTCTCCCTGAACGGCAAAATGGTAGACAGCCCGGTGATTGAACGCGCCCGTCTGGTGCTCTCCCGTGCAGAACTTTCCGGCATTCGCGAAGAATAAGGCAAAAAAATGACGCAGAAAATCGAACAACTTCAACGACAAGAACGGGTAGCGGCCTGGAGTCGCCATGCCGAAAGCGAATTTTCCGCTTTTCAGAGCACTTCAAAACTAAATTTACAGGCGCAAAAACCGCGCGATAAAAAACTGTGCGCCACGCTTGAAGAAGCCATCCGCCGTTCTGGTTTACAGGATGGAATGACCATCTCTTTCCACCACGCTTTCCGTGGCGGCGACCTGACGATCAACCTGGTGATGGACACCATCGCCAGCATGGGCTTTAAAAACCTGACGCTGGCCTCCAGTTCGCTGAGTGATTGCCACGCGCCACTGGTCGGGCATATTCGCCAGGGCGTCGTGAGCCGAATTTACACGTCTGGTCTGCGTGGCCCCCTGGCGGAAGAGATCTCCCGCGGATTGCTGGATGAGCCCGTACAAATCCACTCCCACGGCGGTCGCGTCCATCTGGTGCAAAGCGGTGAGCTCAATATCGATGTGGCCTTCCTCGGCGTGCCGTCTTGCGATCCGTTTGGCAACGCCAACGGCTACACCGGTAAAGCCTGCTGCGGTTCGCTGGGCTATGCGAAAGTGGATGCCGAAAACGCCCGCCAGGTTGTTCTGCTGACGGAAGCGCTGCTGCCGTATCCGCATAATCCAGCCAGTATCGCCCAGGACCAGGTGGATCTCATCGTGCAGATCGAACGGGTAGGCGACGCCGACAAAATTGGCGCAGATGCGACCCGTATGACCACCAACCCGCGTGAACTGTTAATTGCCCGCAGCGCGGCAGACGTGATTGCCAACTCAGGCTATTTCCAGGAAGGCTTCTCTCTGCAAACCGGAACCGGCGGCGCCTCTCTGGCGGTAACCCGTTTTCTGGAAGACAAAATGCGCAGCCGCGATATTCACGCGGATTTCGCGCTGGGCGGCATTACCGCCACGATTGTCGACCTGCATGAAAAAGGGCTGATCCGCAAATTGCTGGACGTACAGAGCTTCGACCGTAACGCCGCAGAATCGCTGGCCCGCAACCCGAATCACATCGAAATCAGCGCCAACCAGTACGCCAACTGGGGCTCAAAAGGCGCATCGGTCGATCGTCTGGATGTCGTGGTACTGAGCGCCCTAGAGGTGGATACCCAGTTCAACGTGAACGTGCTGACCGGTTCCGATGGCGTACTGCGCGGCGCTTCAGGCGGTCACTGCGATACCGCCGTTGCCGCCGCGCTGTCGATCATCGTCGCACCGCTGGTTCGCGGCCGCATCCCGACGCTGGTCGATAACGTGCTCACCTGCGTAACGCCTGGCTCCAGCGTCGACATTCTGGTGACCGACCACGGCATCGCCGTCAACCCGGCGCGCCCGGAACTGGCGGAACGCCTGAAAGAAGCGGGAATGAAAGTGGTCTCCATTGAATGGCTGCGTGAACGTGCGCAGTTGCTCACCGGTCAACCTCGCGCCATTGAATATACCGATCGCGTCATCGCCGTAGTGCGTTACCGCGACGGTTCGGTCATTGACGTTGTTCATCAGGTGAAGGAATAAGCCATGCACCTGCTCCCTGAACAGGCCACTCGCCATGCGGTTTCCATTCCCGAGCTGCTCGTCAGCCGTGATGAGAGACAAGCGCGGCAACACGCCTGGCTGACGCGCCATCTCACTCCACTGGTCTCCTTTACCGTGGTGGCGCCCGGCCCGATTAAAGACAGCGAGCTTACTCGCCGAATCTTCAATCACGGCGTAACCGCCCTGCTCGCCGTGGCGAAAAAAGCAGGTTGGTCTGTCAGGGAACAGGCTGCACTGGCCTCAGCCAGTGGGCCGGAAGGGTTCCTCGCCATTGAGGCGCCGGCCCGCGATCTCAAGCTCGCCACGATCGAGCTTGAGCATCAGCACCCGCTGGGACGTTTATGGGATATCGATGTGCTGACGCCGGAAGGCGACATTCTGTCCCGCCGTCATTTTTCGCTTCCTGCCCGCCGCTGCCTGTTGTGCGAGCAAAGCGCCGCTGAATGCGCCCGGGGGAAAACCCACGCGCTTTCCGACTTACTTATTCGCATGGAGGCGCTGCTGCATGATGCCGATTCCAGCCACATCAACTGATTCCGCCGCCATTCCTCAGACGCTGCTTGACGCCTACGCCCTGCTGGCGTGGCGCGCCATGCTGACTGAGGTCAATTTATCTCCCAAGCCGGGTCTGGTCGATCGCATTAACTGCGGCGCGCACAAAGACATGGCGCTGGAAGATTTCCATCGCAGCGCGCTGGCCATTCAGGGCTGGCTGCCGCGTTTTATCGAATATGGCGCGAGCTGCGCGCAGTTGCCGTCAGACGATGTACTGAAAGGGCTACGTCCATTAGGTATGGCCTGCGAAGCCGACATGTTTCGCGCCACTGCCGGCGTTAACACGCATAAAGGCAGCATATTTTCCCTGGGACTGCTGTGCGCCGCCATCGGACGCCTGCACCAGCAGCATTCCCCGATCACTCCTGTAAACATCTGCTCGACCGCCGCAACATTTTGCCGGGGTCTGACCGAGCGTGAACTGCGACAGAACAATCAACAACTCACCGCAGGTCAACGCTTGTACCAACAGCTGGGGTTAACTGGCGCGCGCGGCGAAGCCGAAGCGGGTTACCCGTTAGTGATCCGCCATGCTTTACCACACTACCGCGCATTGCTGGCGCAGGGGCGCGACCCCGAGCTGGCGCTGCTCGACACCCTGCTGCTGCTGATCTCAATGAACGGCGACACCAACGTCGCATCACGCGGCGGCGCGGAAGGTCTGCGCTGGATACAACAGCAGGCGACAACATTATTACGGCAAGGAGGCATTCGTTCTCCTGCCGATCTTGAACATCTACACCGGTTCGATCAGCAGTGCATTGCACACAACCTCAGTCCTGGCGGCAGCGCCGACTTACTGATCGTCACCTGGTTTTTAGCACAAATTTCGCAAGTTAATCATTTACATAATTATTGAAAGATCCTTTTCGGAGAATCACTTATGTCTTTATCTAAAGATAATATATGGAAGTTATTGGCCCCATTAGTCGTTATGGGCATCATGTTTTTGATCCCCGTCCCGGACGGCATGCCCCCTCAGGCATGGCACTACTTCGCCGTTTTCGTGGCGATGATCGTCGGGATGATACTGGAGCCGATTCCGGCCACCGCGATCAGTTTTATCGCGGTGACCATTTGCGTTATCGGCAGCAACTATCTGTTATTTGATGCCTCAGAGCTGGCCGACCCGGCCTTTAACGCGGGCAAGCAGGCGCTGAAATGGGGTCTGGCGGGCTTCTCCAGCACCACCGTCTGGCTGGTGTTCGGCGCATTCATTTTCGCGCTGGGCTATGAAGTCACCGGTCTGGGCCGCCGTATTGCGCTCTTCCTGGTGAAATTCATGGGTAAACGTACCCTGACGCTGGGTTATGCCATTGTCATCATCGATATTCTGCTGGCGCCGTTTACGCCGTCCAACACCGCACGTACCGGCGGTACGGTATTCCCGGTAATCAAGAACCTGCCGCCGCTGTTTAAGTCGTTTCCAAACGATCCTTCCGCGCGCCGCATTGGCGGTTATTTGATGTGGATGATGGTCATCAGTACCAGCCTCAGTTCTTCCATGTTCGTGACCGGCGCGGCGCCTAACGTTCTGGGTCTGGAATTCGTCAGCAAAATTGCTGGTATTCAGATCAGCTGGTTGCAGTGGTTCCTGGGCTTCTTACCGGTAGGGATCATTCTGCTGATCGTCGCACCGTGGCTCTCTTACGTACTCTACAAACCCGAAGTGACCCACAGCGCCGAAGTTGCGGCATGGGCTGGTGAAGAGTTAAAAACGATGGGCACGCTGACCCGCAAAGAGATGACGCTGATCGGTCTGGTGTTGCTCAGCCTCGGACTGTGGGTATTTGGCGGTGAAGTGATTGATGCCACCGCTGTCGGTCTGCTGGCGGTATCCCTGATGCTGGCGCTGCACGTTGTGCCGTGGAAAGACATCACGCGTTATAACAGTGCGTGGAACACCCTTGTTAACCTCGCGACGCTGGTTGTCATGGCCAACGGTTTAACCCGTTCGGGTTTTATCGACTGGTTTGCTACCACAATGAGCGCCCATCTGGAAGGCTTCTCACCTAACGCAACGGTGATTGTGCTGGTACTGGTGTTCTACTTTGCTCACTACCTGTTCGCCAGCCTGTCCGCACATACCGCAACCATGCTGCCGGTCATTCTGGCGATAGGTAAAGGTATTCCAGGCGTTCCGATGGAGCAACTTTGTATTCTGCTGGTGCTGTCCATCGGTATCATGGGCTGCCTGACGCCGTATGCAACAGGGCCGGGGGTCATCATCTACGGCTGCGGCTATGTAAAATCCAAAGATTACTGGCGTCTCGGCGCGATCTTTGGGGTCATCTACATCACCATGCTGCTGGTGGTTGGCTGGCCGATTCTGGCGCTGTGGAACTAAACATCGGCACATAATGCCGGATGACGGCTAACGCGTTATCCCTCTCATGCCAGTCAGATAAACCTGACTGGCTTTTTTTATGGTTAAATAGGTGATATTCAATATTTGTATGAGTTTCAGCATCCATCATGAAATCAACATGGCGTTATGGTTCTCTCCTGGCGGTATTCCTGCTTCCCCTCTTCAACGTTAACGCTGAGCCACTTCAGGCAAAACAGTACGCTGATTTTGACCGCTATGTGCTGGCGCTCTCCTGGCAAACCGGTTTTTGTCAAAGTCAGCATGAGCGCGATCATCGGGAACCCGAAGAGTGCCGTCAGCAGAAAGAGATTCCCAACAAAGCTGATTTTCTGACTGTCCACGGTCTGTGGCCAGGTCTGCCGGGATCGGTTGCCGCGCGTGGCGTGGACGAGCGCCGCTGGATGCGGTTTGGCTGCGCGACTCGTCCGATCCCCAATCTGCCGGAAGCGCGCGCCAGCCGTAAATGCGCCGCGCCTGAAACCGGCCTTTCACTGGAGAGCGCGGCAAAACTCAGCGCGGTCATGCCCGGAGCCGGTGGAAAATCCTGCCTGGAACGTTATGAATACGCCAAACACGGTGCCTGCTTTGGATTTGATCCAGACGTTTATTTCGGCACAATGGTACGGCTGAACCATGAGATAAAACACAGCGCGCTGGGCGATTTTCTGGCTGCAAATTACGGGAAAAGGGTCAGCCGCGCCGCGTTTGACGCCGCCGTCGCCCAAAGCTGGGGGAAAGAAAACGTGAAGGCGGTGAAACTGAGCTGCCACGGGAACCCGGCTTATCTGACGGAAATACAGTTCTCGCTCAACGCCGCCAGGATTAACGATCCGCTTTCCGCTTCCTCGTTTATATCGCAACCCCATCCGGGCAATTGCGGGAAGCTGTTTGTGATTGACAAAGCGGGTTACTGAGACGACATGCAGACTTGAGAACCATCACGGCTTGCGACTAAAATTTACGCAAAGACAACCGTATTGAGGATTTCCCCGAATGTGAGCTAAATCACTTCAAAGAAGGGGGAAGTCTCAGTATTATCATGAAAGCTAAACCCTCGCCGCCTGACGGTGAGGGTTTTCTTTTGGGATTATTTACCTGCGGCACTCGCAGCATCGACGACATGGAGTAACAAATGTCCAGACCAACTATTATCATCAACGACCTCGACGCCGAACGCATCGACCGCCTGTTGGAGCAGCCTGCGTTTGCTGGTTTACCCATTGCTGACGCATTAAATGCGGAGCTGGATCGCGCCCAGATGTGCTCGCCGGAAGCCATGCCGCACGACGTCGTCACCATGAACAGTCGGGTGAAATTCCGCAATCTCAGCGATGGCGAGATTCGCGTGCGCACGCTGGTGTATCCGGCGAATATGACCGACAGCAATACGCAGCTTTCCGTAATGGCGCCGGTGGGCGCGGCATTGCTGGGCCTGCGCGTTGGCGATACCATTCACTGGGATCTGCCTGGCGGGGCGTCCACTCACCTTGAAGTGCTGGAGCTTGAATATCAGCCTGAAGCAGCGGGCGACTACCTGCGCTAAACCATCTGGATAAGCGTTCACCCGTTTACACAGAGGATGCTCCCTGCATCCTCTTTCCGAAAATCACCCATTCCTCCTGGTTCACCCCCATTCCCCGTCATCCAGAATTAATCCGTTTCATTGCCGCGAGTACGGTCATGAATGAGGCTCTTTTCATCACGCTGGCATTTCTTATTATGATGGCGATTATCGTCGTGGCCGTGCTTTACCTTGAGCGACACTGGTAGCTTCTGGTCATAAGCATCAATCAGTCGTAAAGAAACGTTGTGATATGAAAAGTGCCGGGCAGATACCAGAAAGAAATATTATTATATGTTTGAATGAATTCAGTATTAGTTAACAGGGAGAAACGGGTATGTATAAGACAATCATTATGCCGGTTGATGTTTTCGAAATGGAACTTAGCGACAAGGCCGTGCGCCACGCAGAGTTTCTGGCGCAACAGGATGGCGTCATTCATCTGTTGCATGTTCTTCCGGGCTCCGCCAGCCTGAGTCTGCACCGCTTTGCCGCCGACGTTCGTCGTTTTGAGGAGCATTTGCAGCACGAAGCAGAGACTCGCCTGCAAACGATGGTGAGTCATTTCAGTATCGACCCTTCCCGGATTAAGCAGCACGTCCGCTTTGGTAACGTGCGGGATGTGGTGAACGAACTGGGCGAAGAGCTGAATGCGGACGTCGTGGTCATTGGCTCCCGCAATCCGTCTATCACCACGCATTTGCTGGGTTCTAACGCCTCCAGCGTTGTCCGCCATGCTACGTTGCCGGTGCTGGTTGTGCGGTAAATCGCACGGTTGTTGCATAAAAAAAGAGGCTGCCATTGGCAGCCTCTTGCATTGCAGGTGTAGTCTTACTTTCTTTTTATGCCGTCTTACTGCGGATCAGATAATCAAATGCGCTCAGAGAGGCTTTCGCGCCTTCGCCCGTCGCGATGATGATCTGTTTGTAAGGAACCGTGGTGCAGTCGCCTGCGGCGAATACGCCCTTCACGCTGGTTTCGCACCGGCCATCAATGATGATTTCGCCCATACGGTTACGCTCAATCGCGCCTTCCAGCCAGTTGGTGTTTGGCAGCAAGCCAATCTGTACGAAGATCCCGGACAGCGCAACGTTGTGGATGTCGCCGCTTACGCGATCGCGATATTCCAGCCCCGTCACTTTACTGCCGTCGCCTTTCACTTCCGTTGTCTGCGCGTTCAGAATAATGTCGACGTTTTTCAGGCTACGCACTTTATCTTGCAGAACCTGGTCGGCTTTCATTTCTGGCGCAAATTCCAGCAGCGTAACGTGCTCAACGATCCCCGCGAGGTCAATCGCCGCTTCCACGCCGGAGTTCCCTCCGCCGATTACCGCAACGCGTTTGCCTTTAAACAGCGGGCCGTCGCAGTGCGGGCAATAGGTTACGCCTTTCGTGCGGTACTGATCTTCACCCGGCACGTTCATGTTGCGCCATTTGGCACCGGTGGCAATGATAATGCTGCGGGCTTTCAGCACCGCGCCGGAAGCGGTCTCAATCTGATGCAGGCCCCCTTCCGTTGCCGCCGGAAGCAGTTTGCTCGCGCTCTGGCTGTCGATCACGTCAACATCGTAATCATCAACGTGCGCTTTCAGTGCGCCAGCCAGCTTCTGCCCTTCCGTTTTTGGCACAGAAATATAGTTCTCGATATCAACGGTATCCAGCACCTGACCGCCAAAACGCTCGCCCATCAGACCGGTACGAATGCCTTTACGTGCGGAGTAAACTGCCGCTGCCGCCCCCGCTGGGCCGGAACCGACAATCAGTACGTCGTAAGCGTCACGCTTATTCAGCTCTTCCGCCGCCCGTTTTTCTGCGCCGGTATCCACTTTGGCGACGATTTCCGTCAGCGTCATACGTCCCTGACCGAATTCGTTACCGTTCAGGTACACAGCCGGAACGCCCATCACATTACGATCGGTGATTTCATTCTGGAATGTGCCGCCGTCAATCGCGGTATGTTTGATACGCGGGTTCAGCACCGCCATCAGGTTCAGCGCCTGTACGACGTCAGGGCAGTTGTGGCAGGAGAGCGAGTAATAAGTTTCAAACTCGAAATCGCCGTCGATATCGCGGATCTGCTCCAGCAGAGACTGCGCCTCTTTCGACGGATGGCCGCCAGTCCACAACAGCGCCAGCACCAGCGAGGTAAATTCATGCCCCAGCGGAGAACCCGCAAAGCGCGGCCCCTGGTCAGAACCCGGGTTTGCTATCAAGAAAGAAGGCTTGCGCACCGGCAGGCTGTTATCTTCTTTAAATGTGACTTTCTCTGACAATTCAGCGATTTCAGCCAGCAGTTCCTTGATTTCTGCCGATTTAGCGCTGTCGTCCAGCGTGGCAATCAGCTCAACAGGCCTGGTCAGTTTCTCAAGATACGCTTTGAGCTGAGTTTTCATGTTAGTGTCGAGCATTATTCTTCCCTCTCTAAAAACATCATCATGCAAGTTGCCTTATACCGGCAGCCTGAATGCGACTTGCATGATGGTGCTGGAATGAAATGGGCGCGAGTGCGCCCATTGATTGCCGGGTGGCACTTCGTTTACCCGGCCTACGGTGTTGTAGGCCTGTGCAAGCGCAGCGCCGCCGGGCTTTGCTGACTTAAATCTTGCCGACCAGGTCCAGGGACGGAGCCAGAGTCGCTTCGCCTTCTTTCCATTTAGCCGGGCAAACTTCGCCTGGGTGAGCGGCAACATACTGAGCCGCTTTGATTTTACGCAGCAGGTCAGATGCGTCACGGCCGATACCTTCAGCAGTAACTTCGATAGCCTGGATGATACCCTGCGGGTCAACAACGAAAGTCGCACGGTCAGCCAGACCTTCGTCTTCACGCATGTTGTCGAAGTTACGGGTCAGGGCGCCAGTCGGGTCACCGATCATCGCATATTTGATTTTTGCGATGGTTTCAGAGCTGCTGTGCCATGCTTTGTGAGTAAAGTGGGTGTCGGTAGAAACAGAGTAAACGTCTACGCCCAGTTTCTGCAATTCATCGTAATGATCTGCTACGTCGCCCAGTTCGGTCGGGCATACGAAAGTGAAGTCAGCCGGGTAGAAGAAGAAGACGCTCCAGCGGCCTTCGGTATCTTTCTCGGTTACTTCGATGAATTCACCGTTTTTGAACGCCTGGTTTTTGAAAGGTTTAATTTTGGTATTAATCAAGGACATCTATACTTCCTCCGTGTTTTCGTTGAGATGTAAAGTAACCAACTTTCCGTGATTGGGCTAATGCGTTTGCATTATCAAATCAATCAGCGATACCTAACAACTCACACAAGACAACGTTGTGAACGTTTAGCGACAAAAAGTAAAAAGGCCCCCTTTACAGGCGGCCCCATTACCTGAACTACCCGTAGGTAACTTCAGCGCCAGTGAAACTGGCTATGTGTTGCGCTCTACATTACCTTAACAAAGGCTGTAACAGCGAAAGGATTACATCACCCTACCAAAGAAAGGGCAATCTTCCGACGGCAGACCTTACCTATGACTGTGATAGGTTTTGCCGTCAATGTTCCTTTTGCACTGATTTTTAAGGAAATATAATGATAAAACGAACATTGCTGCTGACGTTGCTCCCGCTCATCGCCTTTGCTGAAGAACTGCCTGCCCCGGTTAAAGCGATAGAAAAACAGGGAATTACGATCCTGAAGTCTTTTGACGCCCCCGGCGGAATGAAAGGCTATCTGGGCAAATACCAGGATATGGGCGTGACCATCTACCTCACGCCTGACGGGAAACACGCGATTTCCGGCTACATGTACGACGAAAAAGGCGCAAACCTCAGTAATGCGCTGATAGAAAAAGAGATCTACGCCCCGGTCGGCAGAGAAATGTGGCAGCGGATGGAAAAAGCGTCGTGGATTCTGGACGGCAAAAAAGAGGCGCCGGTGATTCTTTATGTCTTTGCGGACCCTTTCTGCCCTTACTGCAAACAGTTCTGGCAGCAGGCGCGCCCCTGGGTCGAATCCGGCAAAGTACAATTGCGGACGCTACTGGTGGGCGTGATCAAACCCGAAAGCCCGGCAACGGCTGCCGCTATCTTATCCACCCGCGATCCGGCAAAAACCTGGCATGACTATGAAGCGTCAGGGGGTAAACTCAACCTGGCGATCCCTTCACCGCTGCCAGAAGATAAGATGAAAATGCTGAATATTCATCAGAAACTCATGGACGATCTGGGGGCGAACGCAACGCCAGCCATTTACTATATGAATAAAGAGAATATGTTACAGCAGGTCGTCGGGTTACCGGAAAAAGCGCAGCTGGACATTATGATGGGTGAACATTAAACCTAAATTAAAGGGGGGGGGGATTGTCATTGTTTTTCTGTCAATCTCCTTTTCCATTATAAATCGCTCGCAAAGATATTCTGAGCTATGCTATTTTAGTATTATTGAAAGAGAATTTAAGCTTAGCAAACATCACTATTGTAAAGCATTGGATGTGTTGCATAACTATAGCAAATATAGTTATGACAATAGTCACAAAACAGGAAGAAAAAAACATGGCTAATCTCTACGATCTCAAAAAATTCGATCTCAACTTGCTGATTATTTTTGAGTGTATCTACCAGAATTTAAGCATTAGTAAAGCGGCGGAAACGCTGTACATCACCCCGTCAGCCGTGAGTCAATCTCTGCAACGATTACGAACTCAATTCAACGATCCTTTATTTATTCGTTCAGGAAAAGGCATCACGCCGACCGTCACCGGTATAAATCTGCATCATCATCTTGAGGAAAACCTCAATAGTCTGGAACAAACAATTAATATTATGCATAGTTCCAGCCTTAAGAAAAAATTTATCATTTACAGCCCTCAGCTACTTACTGCAATGAACGTAATAAAGCTGATTAATTTTATTATGGAAGATTCTTCCGTTGAAATTGAGCATCATGATATCCTGATGTCTGCGGAATCAGCAGAAGACCTGCTGGCATACCGCAAGGCGGACATGGTGATCACCACCACGCCGCTGAACAACCATTCGGTTGTCTGTACGCCTTTTAAAACAATCAAAAGCGTACTGGTGTGTCGTGCCGATCACCCCAGAATCAGTGACGCCAGTACATTAGCGCAAATACTCGAAGAACCGTTTACCTCATACCAGGGAGAGGAGCCAGGCGTTAAAGAATACCAGTCGCTGGTCAACTCCCTTCTTGCCAGCCGGAAAATTGGGTTTCGCAGTGACTCGATGGTTGCAATCATTAATACTATTGCTGAAACCAACATAATTGGCATCGTTCCTGAAGTCATATATGACTTCTTTCACTCCACCCTTAAACTGCAACGGGTTAATATTGATCAGGATTTACCTTCAGTTCAGTTATACCTGGTATATAATCGAACGTCACTGAATAACAAAGGTTTTACGAGTATCATTAACAAAATGACGGAAAATAGCTGAAACGAAAGCATACGGGGCCATCGCCGGCACAAGCATTCAAAATTAAAATAATTAATATAAAATTAATTTAAGTTTTGGATGCTTTTTTAAACCTTGCACATTTTGTTGATTATATCATATAATATATATAATTATTTTTCTGTATTCTACACATAGCCATTTTCCGTTCAGGTATGAACTCATTATGTCTGTTTATAAAATCCCACTTGACCAAAATGTTTTGGAAGCTGCGGAAGAGCGCATTACATGGACACTCACCACCTTACCGCGTATTTGCGTGTCATTTTCCGGGGGGAAAGACTCAGGGTTGATGCTGCACCTTACCGCCGGAATCGCGCGTAAGTTAAAGAAGAAGATCTGCGTATTATTTATTGACTGGGAAGTGCAATTCTCCTGCACAATTGACTATGTTCAGTCATTACGCGAACAATATTCCGATGTCATTGAACATTTTTACTGGGTTGCCCTGCCGCTCACCACACAAAATTCGCTGTCGCAATACCAACCCGAATGGCAATGCTGGGACCCGAATGCCGAATGGGTGCGTCAACCGCCTGCCGACGCCATTACCGATCCGGCTTACTTTCCTTTTTATCAGCCAGGCATGACCTTCGAACAATTTGTTCGCGACTTTGCCGAGTGGTTTTCAGAAAAGCGTCCTGCGGCGATGCTGATCGGCATCCGCGCTGACGAGTCTTACAATCGGTTTGTCGCTATCGCCTCCCTGAGCAAACAGCGTTTTGCGGACGACAAACCCTGGACGACCGCCGCTCAGGGCGGGCACACCTGGTATATTTACCCGATGTATGACTGGAAAACGGCAGACATCTGGACATGGTTCGCAAAAACGAAGCAGCCTTGCAACCCGCTTTATAACCTGATGTACCAGGCCAACGTGCCGCTCCGGTATATGCGCATCTGCGAACCTTTCGGCCCGGAGCAACGTCAGGGATTGTGGCTCTATCATGTCATTGAACCCGAACGCTGGGCAGCAATGTGCGCCAGGGTAAGCGGCGTGCGCAGCGGAGGGATATATGCAGGCCAGGATAACCATTTTTACGGCCATCGAAAAATACTGAAACCCGAGCACCATAGCTGGCAAAGCTACGCCATGCTGCTGTTGGACAGCATGCCGGAACAGAGCGCCGAGCATTACCGCAACAAAATCGCGGTCTACCTGCAATGGTATAAAAAGAAAGGAATGGAGAACATTCCACAAACGCAGGAAGGCGATATCGGCTCCAAAGATATCCCCTCATGGCGACGTATCTGCAAGGTGCTATTGAACAATGATTACTGGTGTCGGGCGCTCTCATTCAGCCCGACAAAGCCTAAACACTACCAGCGCTACAATGAACGCATGAAAGCAAAGCGCAAAGAATGGGGGATTTTATGCAACAGCGACTCACCCAACAAATAACCGACTTTCTCTCCACGCTGAACGAAGAAGAGAGAATTGCGGCAATCAACGAATTCAGGATGGCGATCCACCGCGTCAGCCCCTTTCGCGATCAGCCGGTAGACTGCGTGCAATGGGTAAAAAACGAACAAATCGAGCCTAATGATTACAACCCAAACAATGTGGCGCCCCCGGAGAAAAGGCTCCTGCTGAAGTCTATTGAGGTAGATGGCTTCACACAGCCTATTGTCGTTGCAGAAACGGCGGCAGAAAAATATGAAATCGTGGATGGCTTTCACCGTCACGAACTCGGTAAAGGGAAATCCACATTACGCTCAAAGTTAAAAGGCTATCTTCCCGTCACCTGTCTGGAACGCAATCGCCATGAACGAATTGCGGCGACCATTCGTCACAACCGCGCCCGTGGCCGTCATCAGATTCACGCGATGTCGGAAATTGTGCGAGAACTCTCCCTGTTGGGCTGGGACGAGACGCGAATCGGAAAAGAGCTGGGCATGGATAAAGATGAAGTCCTGCGTCTGAAACAAATCAACGGCCTACAGGAACTCTTTGCCGACCGTCGATTCTCCAAAGCCTGGACCGTAAAGTAATTACAATTTACACAGGCGTTCTGCGGCCGCCAGCAGCGTGGATTCCTGCTTGGCAAAACATAAACGGATGAGTTTATGTGGGAAAGGATCGGCGCAAAATACCGACAGCGGAATCGCCGCAACGCCGATTTCCCGGGTCAGCCACTGGCAGAAATCCACGTCATTGAGGTCTGATACCGCACTGTAATCCACCAGCAGAAAATAGGTGCCTTCGCAGGGCAGGATTTCCAGACGACTGTCACGCAGGGCATTAACCAGAACGTCACGCTTCTTCCGGTAAAATGCGGGTAAATCGCGGTAATGTTCCGGTTCAGCACGCAGCATATCGGCCAGCGCCAGTTGCGCCGGTGTGTTGACGCAGAACGTCAGATACTGATGCACTTTACGCAATTCCGCGCTGATCGCCGCTGGCGCTACGCAGTACCCCACCTTCCAGCCGGTCATATGAAAGGTTTTACCGAATGACGAGACCGCGACAGCACGCTCACGTAGCTGCGGATGCGCCAGTACGCTGGCATGGCCTTCTGGCGCAAAGCAGATATGCTCATACACTTCATCGCTTAATACATAGATTTCGCGATCGCCAATCGCCTGCCACAGCGCTTCAAAGTCGGCTTTGCGCCAGACGGTCGCGCTCGGGTTATGCGGCGTATTGAGGATCACCAGCCGGGTACGTTCGCTCAGTAACGCAGCAAATACCTGCCAGTCAACGCGAAACTGCGGCGGCTGAAGCGCCAGACGTTTCAGCACGCCGCCGGACAGTTCAACGGCTGGCGCGTAGCTGTCATAGCTGGGATCGAAGCAGATCACCTCATCTCCCGCACGAACCAACGCGGCGATGGCGGCATACAACGCTTCCGTTGCCCCCGCCGTTACCGTCACCTCGCTCCCGGCATCAGCCTTATAGCCGTATAACGCCGCCGTTTTTTCCGCAATGGCTTCGCGTAATGCAGGCACGCCGGTCATCGGCGCATATTGATTCGCCCCTTGTGCAACATGCCAGGCCAGACGTTCCTGTAGATAGCGCGGGCCATCGAAATCAGGAAATCCCTGCGACAGGTTAATCGCCTGATGCTCCTGCGCCAGGGCGCTCATTTGTGTAAAGATTGTGGTGCCTAAATTAGGCAGTTTGCTTTGCGGAATCAGTGGGTTATTACTCATAGTTATCATACCCGAGGGTGATGTCGATGTTGAAACCACTATAACACGATGTTAGCATTTGGCAATCAAGACGCTTAGACGTCTAAATAAAAACAACTCCCGGACAGCGCAGCCACAAGGACAACACACCATGAGCAACACTGACATCCGCGTCGTTACCGGCCCGGCTAACTACTTTTCCCATACCGGCAGCCTCTCCAGACTGAAGGATTTTTTCAGCGCCGGGCAACTCTCCGCCGCAGTATGGGTGTATGGCGAACGTGCGATTGCCGCCGCCCGCCCTTACCTGCCGGATGCGTTTGATCTTCCGGGAGCCAGACACCTGCCGTTTACCGGCCATTGCAGCGAAAGCGATGTGAAACAACTGGCCGCGAAAGCAGGCGACGACCGCCGCGTAGTGATCGGTATCGGCGGCGGTACGCTGCTTGATACCGCCAAAGCCCTTGCCCGTCGGCTACAACTCCCCTTCGTGGCGATCCCGACTATCGCGGCCACCTGCGCGGCCTGGACACCGCTGTCGGTCTGGTACAACGATGCCGGTCAGGCGCTGCACTTTGAAATTTTTGACGACGCCAATTATCTGGTGCTGGTAGAACCGGAAATCATTCTCCGCGCGCCAGAGGCCTATCTGCTGGCCGGCATCGGCGACACGCTGGCAAAATGGTACGAAGCCGTTGTATTAGCGCCACAGCCAGAAACCTTACCGCTTACCGTGCGTCTGGGCATTAACGGCGCGCTGGCGATCCGTGATGTGCTACTGGAGAGCAGCGAACAGGCGCTGGCGGACAAAGAGCGTGGAGAACTCACCCAGGCATTTCGCGATGTGGTGGATGCGATTATTGCCGGGGGCGGCATGGTCGGCGGTCTTGGCGAGCGTTATACCCGTGTGGCGGCGGCACACGCCGTCCATAATGGGCTCACCGTATTGCCGCAAACCGAGAAGTTTCTGCACGGCACCAAAGTGGCCTATGGCATTCTGGTGCAAAGCGCATTGCTGGGTCAGGATGAGGTACTGGCGCAGCTTGTCGCCGCTTATCAGCGCTTTAGTCTGCCCACTACGCTGGCGGCGCTGGATGTCGATATCCAGAACCAGGCGGAGATTGATAACGTGATTGCCCACACCCTGCGCCCGGTTGAATCCATCCACTTTCTGCCGGTGACGTTAACGCCAGCCACATTACGCGCCGCGTTTGAAAAGGTAGAGTCGTTTACGGTTTAGCGGCGGCTTGCCGGATGGCGGCTGCGCCTTATCCGGCCTACAAAATACCCTGTACGTAGCGCCACCGGGCAACACAAAACATCAGCAGCAACGTGCGCCGCCTTTCCCGCCATAACGCGCATCCTGCCGCTCACGAAAAAATTCTTCGTAAGTCATTGGCGTCTGATCCGGGTGCGTCACGCGCATATGCTCAACGTAGTTGTCATAGTCCGGCACGCCAATCATCAGTTTTGCCGCCTGACCCAGATATTTCCCGGCCTTAGAAAGCGTATCAAACATCGTTACCACCTGTGACGCAAATGCCCTCTCCCGTTAAGAAGAGGGCCGCTTATTTAAAAATTAGTGCGCGCCTTTCGCCTGCGCCACAATCTCTTCAACGTTTTCCGGCATGGCTTCATACGGCGTTTCTTTCGCCGTCGGTTTGTCCTCTTTCAGCGCTGCCAGCGCAGTTTTGATTGAGAACAGAGCCAGAACCACCACCACCACCATGAAGAAGATGGTCAGACCGGCATCCAGACGGTTGTTGAACACCAGTTGCGCCAGCTGAGACTGCGTGTACTGCGCAGGAATATCGCCACTGTCGATCATCGCCTGGAATTTATTGGCGATCGCCAGGAAACCAATTTTGGTATCCGGGCTAAACGCTTTCTGCCAGCCTGCGGTCAGCGTACAAATCAGCAGCCAGGCGGTAGGCACCAGCGCCACCCATGCGTAACGCTGACGTTTCATCTTGAACAGTACAACCGCGCAGAGCATCAGCGCCATACCCGCCAGCATCTGGTTCGCGATACCAAACAGCGGCCACAGAGTGTTGATCCCTCCTAACGGGTCCACCACGCCCTGGTGCAGGAAGTATCCCCACGCCAGCACGCACAGCGCCGTCGCTAACAGGTTCGCAGGCAGTGAATCCGTACGTTTCAGACCCGGAGAGACCACGCCCAGCAGATCCTGCAACATAAAGCGCGCCGCACGCGTACCGGCATCAACCGCCGTCAGAATGAACAGGGCTTCAAACAGAATCGCGAAGTGATACCAGAACGCCACATCCATCATACCGCCCAGCGCGCCGTGCAGGATGTAGGCCATCCCCACCGCCAGCGTTGGCGCGCCACCGGCACGAGAAATAATGGATTGTTCGCCCACTTCGTTGGCAATCTGATGCAGCGTATCAGGCGTAATCGCAAAGCCCCAGCTACTGACCACCTGCGCAGCAGAAGCAACCACATCAGCGGTTCCGGCTGGCGCCAGTACGGCCATTGGGCTGTTCATGGCGAAGTAAACGCCCGGATCGATGATACATGCGGAAACCAGCGCCATAATCGCCACAAAGGATTCCATCAACATCCCGCCGTAGCCGATAAAGCAGGCCTGCCCTTCGTTCGCCAGCATCTTCGGCGTGGTGCCGGAAGAGATCAGCGCATGGAAGCCAGACACCGCGCCACAGGCAATGGTGATGAACAAGAACGGGAACAGGTTACCGGTCCACACCGGGCCGGTGCCATCCACAAATTTGGTCAGCGCAGGCATCGTCAGCGTCGGACGCATAATCAGAATGCCGACGGCCAGACCGACAATCGTACCAATCTTCAGGAAGGTTGAGAGGTAATCACGCGGCGCCAGCAGCAGCCATACCGGCAGAACCGCCGCCACAAAGCCGTAGCCCACCAGCATCCAGGTTAACTGTACGCCGGTAAAGTCAAAATACGGCGCCCAGGTTGGACTTTCCGCCACCCAGCCACCGGAGATGATGGCAAAGACAAGGAACACCAGGCCAATAACAGACACCTCGCCAATACGTCCCGGACGCAGGTAACGCAGGTAGACGCCCATAAAAATGGCCAACGGAATGGTGAACGCAACGGTGTACGTCCCCCACGGGCTGTGGGTCAGGGCTTTCACGACGATCATCGCCAGTACCGCAAGGATAATCACCATGATCATGAAACAGGCCACCAGCGCGATCACACCAGCCGTTGGGCCCATCTCTTCTTTAACCAGTTCACCCAGCGAACGACCGTCACGACGGGTAGAAACAAACAGCACCATAAAGTCCTGCACCGCGCCTGCCAGCACAACCCCGGCAAGCAGCCAGATCATACCGGGCAGATACCCCATCTGCGCCGCCAGCACCGGCCCAACCAACGGCCCTGCCCCGGCAATCGCCGCAAAATGGTGACCGAACAGCACTTTCTTATCGGTAGGTACGTAGTCCAGACCATCGTTATGACGCACCGCAGGCGTCATGCGCGTCGGGTCAACCGCCAGCACATTTTTGGCGATATACAGACCATAAAAACGGTAGGCAATGAGGTAGACACAAACTGACGCCACGACGATCCATAGCGCGTTGATCTGTTCCCCACGGTTTAACGCAATATATCCCAGGGCAAATGCTCCCATAACGGAGAGCAATGTCCAGACGAGGTATTTCCCTGATTTGTTCATAGTTGTTGTCCGTTTGCGTGTTGTGTTCCAGAGAGATGTTACATTTTGTTTCTATAACACCTCTGCTGGTTTTAACAACCTGACAACGCTATAAAACTGATTATTTACATTGCATTGTTAACTGGATCACTTCATTGGCCGGTCAACGCTGCAACATCATTGCATTTTGTTGGGCCTAGCCCATCACCGCCGTCCCCAGGCGGCAGGTACAGCAACGTCGTCCCTGTTCGTCAAAAATCACAATTTCCCAGCTCTGGCTTTGCCGGCCCAGATGCAGCGGCTGGCAAACGCCGCGCACCTTCCCCTGCGACACGGCGCGATGATGCGTGGCATTCAGCTCGGTTCCCACCACGCACTGGCCGTCACGGGTCATCAGATACCCGGCCATTGACCCCAGGGTCTCCGCCAGCGCCGCCGAAGCGCCGCCGTGTAACAGACCGAAAGGCTGATGCGTTCGCGCGTCGACGGGCATTTCCGCCTCCAGCACGTCATCGCCCAGACGGGTATAGACGATCGCCAGATGCGCCACCATCGTGTTCAGACTGGTGGCGTTCAGCTCATCAATCGTTAAATGGCGTTTCCAGATCATCGTTACGCTCCCAGGGTTGAGCCGCCGTCAACCACAATGTCCTGTAGCGTAATGTGGCTGGCCAGATCGGATGCGAGGAACAAAATGGTATTCGCGATTTCCTGCGGACGCGCGATTTTTCCCAGCGGAATGCCAAGCTTAAACTGCTCGCCAAAGCCACGAATACGCTGTTGTTCCGCATCATCGCTCACCCACAGCGTGCGCTGCATATCGGTATCGGTAGATCCCGGAGAGACAACGTTACAGCGAACGCCGCTGCCCGCCAGCTCCAGCCCAACGGTCAGCGCCAGGCTTTTCAGCGCCGCTTTGGACGCGCCATAGGCGCTCATGCCAATGCGCGGCGTGTGCGCCGCATCAGACGCGACGGTAACAATCGCCCCGCCCTGCTGCTGACGAAATTGCGCCATCGTTTGCTGGAAGAGGTTAAACGCGCCGCCGACGTTGACGGCGAACGTCTGCTGCCAGTCCTCAGCGCTTAGCGCATCGGTCGCCCCCATCCGTAAAATCCCGGCGGCATTCACCAGCACATCCAGCCGTTCGGTTTGCGCCAGCACGCGCTGGCAAACCTGCGCGACCTGCGCGGCGTCTGCGACATCCAGCACTTCGGTCGCAAAGGGATACGCATCCTGCGTGAACTCGCGATCGAATCCCGTCACCTGCGCGCCAGCCGCAACAAATGCCAGCGCCGTGGTATAACCAATCCCTTTTCCCGCGCCGGTCACCCAGACGGTTTTGCCGTTAAAATCCAATCCGGCCATCACTTCACCTCACGGGAAAGCAGCGTCCACCAGGCATCAATCGTCGGGTTTTTCGCCAGCATCACGAAGTCGATATCGCCATGCACTTTACGCCAGCGAGCCGCCAGCGCCATCATACGTACAGAGTCCAGCCCGTAATCAATCAGGTTTTCATCATCCAGCGGCTCGTCGGATTCATCCAGCAGCGGCAGGATCAGCGCCCGCAGCTCTGCTTTGCTCGCCGGAACCGGCGTCGGCAGCAGTTCCTGCGTCATCACCACGCGACCGGAGCGACCGGCAACATAGTTAAGCGACATCACATGTTCTTCACGGCTGAAATCGGCCAGCGCATCCGCCACCATAAACGGCTTGATATCGCGCATGAAAGCGTCGGTCGCCGTGGTCATACAGCCAATGTGCGCATACACCCCCGTGATAATCAGCTGATTACGCCCGGTTTCTTTTAACATCTGCTCCAGCGGCGAACGGTGAAACGCGCTGTAACGCCATTTCACCAGCACGGTGTCCGCCTCGTCCGGCGCCAGCGCATCGACAATCTTTTGCTGCTCGGGAGAACGCGTCAGGCCCGGCCCCCACATATCATTCAACAGGGCGCGATCTTCATCGCTCTGATCTTTCGGCTGAGCGGTGTAATAGACCGGAATGTTGTGCTCTTTGCAGTACTGACGCAGGGCGGCGATATTCGCGATCACCTGTTTCATCATTGGGCAGTTGTCGCCCCAGAAGCTGACAAAATAATCCTGCATATCGTGGATCAACAGCGCTGCGCGTTCAGGTTCAAAGGCCCAGTTCACTTTATTGGGCGGAATATCGAGCGCGCCAGGCAGCGCGTACGCCTGCAATTTCGGAATTGCCATCTCTCTTTCTCCTTCAGGTCAGTGAACGTGACGCCAGCCACTGACGTAATTGTTTTTTATCGACTTTACCGACCGGGGTCAGAGGCAACGCCTCGACGCACTCCACGCGATCCGGCAATTTGAATTCGGCGACCCCCTGCTCACGCAGGAAGCGGCGTACCTGTACCGCGCGCAGCGGCTCTTTCACCACCAGCCAGGCGCAGCTTTTTTCCCCCATCAGCTCATCTTCCATGCTGACCAGCGCGGCATGGATTACGGTCGGGTGGCGCAGTAACAGGTTTTCAATCTCTTCCGCGGCGATCTTCTCCCCGCCGCGATTGATCTGATCTTTTTCACGTCCCTGCACGGTGATATAGCCATCTGGATCAATGGAGATCAGATCGCCGGAGCAGTAAAAGCCGTTGGCATCAAACGCGCTGGCGTTATGCTCCGGGCTTTTAAAATAGCCGCGAAACGTGTACGGCCCGCGCGTCATCAGGCGTCCCGTTTCCCCCTGCGGCAGCGGATTGCCGTCAGCGTCAGCCACCCAGACCTCATCGTCCGGGCACATCGGGCAACCCTGAGTATTGATGATGCGCTCCAGGCTGTCGTCCAGACGGGTGTAATTCACCAGTCCTTCCGCCATGCCGAATACCTGCTGCAACTGACAGCCGATTTCCGCCGGAATACGCGCGGCAAGCGTCGCTGAAAGCCGCGCGCCGCCTACCTGCAACAGTTTCAACGAGGCCAGTTGCGCGTTGCTGCCCCACTCCTGAATCGCCTGCAACCACAGGCTCACCGCAGGCGGCACCAGCGCCGTTGAATTAATCTGATGCTTTTCAATTAACGGGAAACAGAGCGTAGCGCTCGGGTCAGCCGCCAGCACCACCGTTCCCTGGGCCAGAAAGACGCCCAGCGATCCCGGCGAACTCATGGCGTAGTTATGCGCAGCCGGAATCGCGCATAAGAAACGCGTGGCTTCGGTAAAGTGGCAAATTTCATTGCTGCGGCGCACGCTGTAGTAATAATCATTATGGGTGCGCGGGATCAGCTTCGGCGTTCCGGTTGTCCCGCCGGAAAGCTGGAAATAAGCCACCTCATCGGCAGGTGATGGCGTGGCGGTAAAATCAACCGCAGGCTGGTCAATCGCCGTTTGCAGGTTGTGTTCACCCGCATCGTTGAGCAACAGCACCACACGCACGGAATTGTGTTCGGCAATAAACGTATTGAGGAAGTCGTCCCCGGTGAACAGCGCGTGCTGGCGGTCAGCAATCACCAGCGCCGGTTCAATTTGCTTTGCGTAAGCGTTAAGTTCCGTCCGTTGATGGCTGAACAGCGCCAGAACCGGTGCGACGCCGAGCTTCAGCAGGGCGAAGAAAGTGATATACAGCTCCGCCACGTTGCCCAGTTGCACCAGCGCGGTTTCGCCGGGTTTGATCCCCTGACGACGCAAGCTACAGGCCAGATTATCCGCCGCCTGGTTCAGTTCGCGATAGCTCAGGTGTCGATCGCCATCAATCACCGCCGTTTTATCGCTGTCTGCGTGGCGGGTTAAGATATCGGTCAGCGGCAGATCCTGCCAGTACCCTTTTTCACGATAGCGGCGGGCAAACTCCTCCGGCCAACGGGTGAAAGGAATGGTCATCATCGCTCCTTAATGCAGTCCAAAAACGTTCAACATAGTAGAAAGCTTCACGCCGGTCTCGCGCCACTCCGCGACCGGAGACGAAGCAGGCACAATCCCGGCGCCCGCGAACAGGCGAACCTGGTTTTGTCGCAGCTTCGCGCAACGAATCGTCACGACCCACTCGCCGTTTCCTTCGGCGTCACACCAGCCGACGATGCCGCCGAACAGTTCACGATCGAACGGCTCCAGTTCGGCAATTAATTTTTTCGCCACCTGATGCGGGAAACCGCTCAACGCAGGCGTCGGATGCAGCAGACACGCCAGCGTCAGGGCATTTTCTTCCGCATTCGCCTTACCTTCGAACGGCGTACCGAGATGCCATAACGTCGGGGTGGTGATCAATTGTGGAGATGCAGGCAGCTGTAATTCACTGCTGCGGTCGCGCAGCACCGTCTTCATGGCCTGAGTGACCAACTCATGTTCGTGTCTGTCTTTTTCAGAAGCCAGCAGTCGGTTGCCCGCTTCACGATCCAGCACATCATCAGGCTGGCGACGCGCCGACCCGGCCAACGGCAGCGAACTAAAGCGATCGCCCTCTTTACGCAGCAGCAATTCCGGGCTGGCGCCAAGCAGCACGCCGCCATCCTCCAGAGGCACATGGAAGTTGTAACTCACCGGGTTCTGCGCCACCAGCCGCTCCAGCAGCGCTGCCGCTGTCAATGGTGGCATCGGTCGTAATATCAATCAGGCGTGACAGAACCACTTTGTCGACTTCAGGCGTCGCCGTCAGCGCTGCCGCGCGCGCCACCATCGCTTCAAACGTTTCCTGTTCAGGGATACTTTTACGATCAACAACATTCAGTGCCTGATGCCCGGTAAAGTAACGCGAGGATTGTTGCTTTGCCGGTCGGGAGAAAGTCTGCCAGGACTCAGGAATGAACAGCGAGGATGGCTGGCGGGTATCAAAGGGGATAGCGCCGACCATAACAGGATTTGCGATACCCTGCGCTCTGGCGTCGGCAAAGGCTTGCTGTAATTTTTGTTGGAAGGGGCTGTCTAACGAATCCCCGTCAACCGCTGGTTCAGCGAAACGGGCGAAGCATCCTGACGTCGTAAAGCTGCGATACGGCGACATAAAGAAAAAGCGATCGGGGGTGAGCGTTGCCATTTTCTGCTGAACTTCCTCGGCCAGTGACGTATCCATATCATCCTCCAAAAATGATAAAGGCTTTAATAATGATTATCATTTATATTTTCGGGCGCTAACCTAAAAGTAAACAGACAGCATGTCAACTCTTGGGGTAGCACAATGTGCGACTTAGACTTGCATCCCTTCCCGCTAACAATGAAAATGAGAAGCATTAACTCCATTAATAACAGGACGCTGATTCGTGAGACTTCCCCTGCTTTGCAGAACATCCCTGATACTGGTTGGGCTTTTCATTTCAGGAATTTCTTTAGGTCATGCCGCTGACTGGCCGCACCAGATCACCGACAGCCGCGGCACGCATACGCTGGACCATAAACCTGAACGTATCGTCTCTACCAGCGTGACCCTGACGGGCTCGCTGCTGGCGATTGATGCTCCCGTTGTCGCCAGCGGAGCGACCACCCCTAACAACCGCTTTGCCGACGATCGGGGATTTCTGCGTCAATGGAGCGACGTTGCGAAAGCGCGCAAGCTGGCGCGCCTGTACATCGGCGAACCAAGCGCTGAAGCCGTTGCCGCACAAATGCCGGACCTTATTCTGATTAGCGCAACCGGCGGCGACTCTGCGCTGGCGCTGTACGATCAGCTTTCTACTATTGCCCCCACGCTTATCATCAATTACGACGATAAAAGCTGGCAGTCTCTGCTGACGCAACTGGGCGAGATCACCGGCCAGGAAAAACAGGCCGCTGCGCGCATCGCGGAATTCGATAAACAACTGGCGACCGTTAAACAACAGCTCACATTACCGCCGCAACCGGTCAGCGCGCTGGTCTACACCGCTGCCGCACACAGCGCCAACCTGTGGACGCAGGATTCAGCCCAGGGCAAGCTGATGGAGCAGTTAGGCTTTACGCTGGCGCCCCTCCCTGCCGGACTGCAAACCAGTAAAAGCCAGGGCAAACGTCATGACATCATCCAGCTTGGCGGGGAAAACCTGGCGGCAGGTCTGAACGGCGAAGCGCTGTTCCTGTTTGCCGGTGACAGCAAAGATGCCGACGCTATTTACGCCAACCCACTGCTTGCTCACCTGCCTGCCGTACAAAACAAGCGCGTTTATGCGCTGGGCACCGAAACGTTCCGTCTGGACTACTACAGCGCAACGTTACTGCTTAACCGTCTCGCCGCGCTGTTTTAATTTATTTGCCGGATAGCGGCCAATGCCCTGTCCGGCCTGCATTTTAAAGCGGTGCGCCATCTGGCACCGGCGGCGGCTGGCGAAAACGACGCAACTCGCCCAGTAGCAGCATTAACAACAACCCAACGATCACCAGCCCAAACCCGCTCACACTCGCTGACGCAACCGGCGTCATCATGGCGCCCAGCCCGCCCAACAGCGCTGCGCCGATGGCGTCGCCGGTCACGTTTTGCGCCGTCCACAGGCCGTTGATTCGCCCGAGCATGGCTTCCGGCGTTTGCGTCTGCAACAGGGTGTATTGCAGTAACGAGCTAATCGCGCTGAGCCAGCCGAACAGCGCCAGACAGATCACCCCGAGCAGCCAGACAGGCATCAGCCCAAACAACCCAATCGCCAGGAACGACCCTACGGTGGAAACCAGCATCAACAGTCCAGGACGAACGCTGTGCGCCAGTTGCCCGCTGGTTAACGCGCCAACAGCCGCCCCCAGCGGAATAGCGGCATAAAGTAAACCGATTTGCGCGGCAGACATGTGCCAGTTAATCGCCAGCGCCGGATAAAGCACGCGCACCGCACTTGCCATCGTCAAAAGTCCGCCAAGCAACGCAATGCCGCCAATGAGCGGGCTGGAGAGCAAGAAACGGAACGCCGCCAACAGCGATTTCAACGGATGCTCACGCGGTTGCGGCGGCGGCGGGAGCGCCGGAAGGCTCAGCAACGGCAGCAGCGTGATAAATGTTCCTGCCGCCGCCAGACCGTAGTTCCAGGCCACGCCGCCGGTAGCCAGCAATACGCCGCCCAGCATCGGTGAAATCACCGATCCCAGACGCACCGTCAGCATCGTAATCGCCCCGGCCTGCATAAGGTTTTCTCGCCCTACCAGCGCAGGCGTCGCCGCCAGTAGCGCCGTGACCCCCAGCGAGGCAAAAAAGCCATCCCACAGACCGAGCAGATAGATTGCCAGCAGCGAAGGTTCCGGCAACAGCGCGTTCAGACACAGGCCAATAAAGCCAATACCGCAGGTGCCGCGCGCCAGCAGGATCACCTTTTTACGTTCATAACGATCCGCCAGCACGCCGCCGACCATCAGGCCAACAAACATCGCGCTGCCGGTCAGCGTCACCGACAGACCAACCTGCCACGTCGAGTGGGTCATCATCTGGATCTGTACCGGCACCGCTACGCCCAGCAGGCCCAGCGAGACAATAGAGATAAAACGGGCGAGGAAGACAGCGCGAAATGCAGGGTGCGTCTTCAACAGGCTGAGATTCAGCAGCCAGGATTGTCGATTCATTACAACGCCTTAATGCGAACTTTTTTTAAATATCCATTCAATGGCTGCACATGCTAACATAACCGAATAAGATCGATAACGATAATTACTATCATTATCAGGGAAGTTGATATGTCATGCTCTGTTTCCGTGGCACGCGCCATCGCCGTGCCCGGCTTGTTGTTATTACTTATTCTCGCCACGGCATTAAGTCTGGCTATCGGCGCAAAATCACTGCCTGCGTCCGTCGTACTTGAAGCAATTACCGGCACCTGCCAAAGCGCTGACTGCACCATCGTGCTGGACGCGCGATTGCCGCGCACGCTGGCTGGCCTGTTGGCTGGCGGCGCACTGGGGCTCGCCGGGGCGTTAATGCAAACGCTCACCCGCAACCCGCTTGCCGACCCGGGCATTCTCGGCGTCAATTCCGGCGCCAGTTTCGCGATCGTACTCGGCGCGGCGCTGTTTGGTTTTTCCTCTCCGCAGGAACAGTTGCTGATGGCATTTGCCGGGGCGCTGGTCGCCTCGCTGATTGTCGCCTTTACCGGCAGCCAAGGCGCCGGGCAGTTAAGCCCGGTTCGCCTCACGCTGGCGGGTGTCGCGCTCGGCGCAGTGCTGGAGGGGCTTTCCAACGGTATCGCGTTGCTGAACCCGGATGTGTACGATCAGCTCCGTTTCTGGCAGGCCGGCTCGCTGGACATTCGCAGTCTGCAAACGCTCAAGGTTATTGTCGTGCCGGTGTTGATTGCCGGTGCTACCGCGCTGTTTCTCAGCCGCGCGCTGAACAGCCTGAGTCTCGGTAGCGATACTGCCACCGCGCTGGGCAGCAAAGTGGCGCGTACCCAGCTCATCGGCCTGCTGGTGATTACCGTGTTATGCGGCAGCGCGACGGCGGTTGTTGGCCCCATCGCGTTTATCGGTCTGATGATGCCGCACATGGCCCGCTGGCTGGTGGGGGCGGATCACCGCTGGTCGCTGCCGGTCACGTTGCTGGCGACCCCGACCCTGCTGCTGTTTGCCGATATTATCGGGCGACTCATCGTTCCCGGTGAATTGCGCGTTTCGGTTGTCAGCGCCTTTCTCGGCGCGCCAGTGCTTATTTTCCTCGTGCGGCGCAAGCAGCGCGGAGGTGCCGTATGATGCACCTTTCCCGCCGCCTGATCATAAGTTGTCTGCTGCTGGTGCTCGGCTGTATCGCTGTCGGCTTGTGGAGCCTGCGCAGCGGCGCCGTTACGCTGGAAGTCTCGCAAATCATCAATGCGTTGCTGGGAGACGCCCCGCGCAGCATTACCCTTGTGGTGACCGAATGGCGTCTGCCTCGCGTGCTGATGGCGCTACTGATTGGCGCCGCGTTGGGCGTCAGCGGCGCGATTTTTCAGTCGTTGATGCGCAACCCGCTGGGTAGCCCGGACGTAATGGGTTTTAACACCGGGGCCTGGAGCGGCGTGCTGGTGGCAATGGTGCTGTTTGGCCAGAACCTGACGGCGATCGCGATGGCGGCAATGGCTGGCGGGATTCTCACCTCGCTGATCGTCTGGCTGCTTGCCTGGCGCAACGGCATTGAGACCTTCCGGCTGATTATTATCGGCATCGGCGTGCGCGCCATGCTGGTGGCGTTCAACACCTGGCTGCTGTTACAGGCGTCGTTAGAAACGGCCCTCTCCGCCGGATTGTGGAACGCCGGGTCGCTCAACGGACTGACCTGGGCCAAAACGTGGCCCTCGGCACCGCTGATCGTTCTGATGCTGGCGTGTGCCGCATTGCTGGTACGCCGTCTGCGCTTGCTGGAAATGGGTGATGACAGCGCCTGCGCGCTTGGCGTCAGCGTTGAACGTTCCCGGTTAATGATGATGCTGGTCGCCGTGGTGCTGACCGCCGCCGCGACGGCGCTCGCAGGCCCGATCTCTTTCATTGCGCTGGTTGCGCCGCACATCGCGCGGCGCCTTAGCGGCACGGCACGCTGGGGGTTAACCCAGTCCGCATTGTGCGGCGCGCTATTGCTGCTGGCCGCCGACCTGTGCGCCCAACAATTGTTTATGCCTTACCAGCTTCCGGTAGGCGTTGTCACCGTAAGCCTCGGCGGTATTTACCTTATCGTCTTGTTAATTCAGGAGTCCCGCAAAAAATGACCGAATCAGTAGCCCGTTTGCGTGGCGACCAGTTAACGCTGGGTTATGGCAAGTATACCGTCGCGGAAAATCTGAATGTTTCTATCCCGGATGGTCACTTCACTGCCATTATTGGGCCGAATGGCTGCGGCAAATCAACGTTATTGCGTACGCTAAGCCGTCTGATGTCGCCCGTACATGGCCACGTCTGGCTCGACGGCGAGCATATTCAGCACTACGCCAGTAAAGAGGTGGCGCGACGAATTGGCCTGCTGGCGCAAAACGCCACCACGCCGGGCGATATCACCGTACAGGAGCTGGTTGCCCGGGGCCGCTATCCGCATCAGCCTTTGTTTACCCGCTGGCGCAAAGAAGACGAAGACGCCGTCGCCGGTGCGATGCGCGCCACGGGGATTACCCACCTGGCGACGCAAAGCGTGGACACGCTTTCCGGCGGGCAGCGGCAGCGAGCATGGATAGCCATGGTGCTGGCGCAGGAAACGTCCATCATGTTGCTGGATGAACCGACGACCTGGCTGGATATCAGCCACCAGATCGATCTGCTGGAGCTGTTGAGCGAGCTGAATCGCGAGAAAGGTTACACCCTCGCTGCGGTTCTGCACGACCTTAACCAGGCCTGCCGGTACGCCACGCATTTAATCGCGTTACGTGAAGGCAAGATCGTCGCAGAGGGAGCGCCAAAGGAGATTGTGACAGCGGATCTTATTGAGAAAATTTATGGATTACGTTGCACGATCATCGACGATCCGATCGCCGGAACGCCGCTGGTTGTACCGCTGGGTCGCCCGAAGTAATCTCAATAGCTGATGGTTAACAATACAGGCCCGGTCAGCGACAGCGCCACCGGGCGATTTGCCGGATGGCGCTTAGACTAACCGTTCTTCCAGTTGAATCGCATCATCCAGTTTACGGGACAGCATGGCATGACGCAGCAGAACACCGCCGCACGCGATCATACCACCCAGCAACGCAGCCAGAATCACGATCAACGCTTTGCCCGGGCCGTCTTTTTTCACTGGCAGCGAAGGCGATAGCTGATATTTAAACGGCATAAATTTCACATCATTGATATTCATCGCGGTCAGTTGCTCTACGTAATACTGGCGATTGCGTATTTCAGCGTTAATTTCCGCAACGTCCGTGACGGACTTTTCAATTTGCAATTTTTGCGCAATACCGTCGGCGCCCAGAGAAATAGAGAAATCCGGGTCGTCTTTTACCGCCTGACCATTACTGTAGACTGGCTTCTTAATCCCGGCGGCGTTGGCAATCTCCAGGGAATAATTGAGTCGCTGAATGTTCGCATCAAGCTGGTTGCGCAATCTCACCCGGTCCATCGCCAGTTTTTCTTTCTCAAAATGCGTTCTGGTGTCCAGCTGGTTACGAATATTCTCCAGCGTCTCTTTCACGACGATGTCCGACACATACTGGATATAGCCGGCCAGCACCTTCTGCGCCTCTTCTTTCGTTGGCGCAGTAAAACTCAATGTCCACGAGGTAAATAACGACGTCTCGTTTTTCTTACCGGCGTTGGTATCCACCGCGTTCATCTTTTCACTGAGCGCAACAATCGCCCGATGCAGTTCCATTTCATCAATATCCGCCCCTTTTAATTGATCCATCACATACGGGGAGGCGCGAAGATATTCATCCAGCAGCGATGTTGAGCTGAACTTCTTAATGAAAAGCGTAAAGACGGCATCTCGCTGCAAATTAATGTCGAGGTTCAGCACACGCAATGTGGTCAGCGTTTTTTCCACTTCCTGCCACTGTACGGCCTCTGCCGGGGTGACAATCGCCCGACTGGTCCATTTCTGCGGCAGAATAAAGGACAGCAGAATACCTGCCAGCGCAAACGCAAAAACAGTCGCAATAATGCGATTTTTCGCCCGCCATAAAACATCAACAAGGCTTAACAAATCAATTTCATTACTGTTTGACGGCGCTAACGGATAGCCAGTAAATTCCGAATCTTTTTCCTGCTTAACATTGAGTGATGACATGTTGTGTAACCTGACATTGAGTCCAATGAATAAAAACATCCTTTCTAATATTCTAACAGCATCTCAGAATTATCCGAAACGATCTTTGTTTGTTCCACAGGTAGCATGCAATATTCAGAATTTTACCAACTGTCTGATTATGTTTCACTTATGTTAAATCAATGCTGAAGACAAATAAAAAGCCCATAATAATTGGTAGCTATTATGGGCATCAGTAGAATTAGATTTTTAAAGGCGTCAGAACGCTTCGCTTACTGGTCGAGCAATGCGCGAATAATCGGCCCGATATTCTCAAACGCGGCAGGTGAAATAATATCGACGTGGGCGCAATCCTGGCGGTAGATATCCAGTTCAGCCATCCACGGCGCCCAGCTGCGTTCAGGGCTTATTCCTTCCGGCAGGGTGCGCTCCGCAACAAACAGCGTTGCGCGTCCATCGAACGGTACGCTATGCGCGGTTGTCAGAAGCCGCACGGCATCGGCGTAGTTTCCTTCGATGGTGCTGAATAACTCCCCGGAGGCATTTCCCTGTTGCGCAGCAAGGAACGCTTCACGTTCACGCGCGATCTCCGCTAACACTTCAGGGTCCAGACCATTGGCCTCTTTTTCCTGCCAGTTTTGCGTTTCCGGCGGCCAGGTATCCAGCAGCCCGAGGAAGGCAACCGTTTCGCCACGCGCACGCAAGCGCGCCGCAATGCCCTGGGCCAGCGTTCCGCCCAGCGAATACCCCAGCAGGTAGTAAGGCCCGTGCGGCTGCTGCGCCAACAGCGTTTCCAGATGACGCTCGCACACCTCATCCAGATTCGCAGCCGTTTGCATCGGTCCATCAGGCCTTGGCGACTGAATCCCCGTAATCGACCAGTGTGGGCTGAGATAACGAGCCAGCACGCTAAACTGCCAGGCAAAACCGGACGCCGGATGGAAGCAGAATAACGTTGGTCCACTGCTTTCACGCAGCGGCAGGAGCGTTTCAAAGCCCAGACGCTGAGACTGCTCGTCATCGGCGGAATCCAGCAACGCACTAAGCTGACCAACGGTTGACGCCACCATCACCTGCCCCGGCGTCACCTGACGCCCGGACGCGCGGCTCAACTGCGCGGCGAGTTTCATCGCCAGTAACGAATGCCCGCCCAGCGCAAAGAAGTCGGCCTCCACATCATTGACCTCACAACCCAGCAGGCCGGCAAAGGCGTCAGCCACCGTTTTTTCCGTCCCTGGTAATGGCGCGCGCCCCGGCGTACGTTGCGTCAGTTGCGGCATCGGCAGCGCTTTACGATCCAGTTTCCCGTTTGCGCTGAGCGGCAGCTCCGCAAGCTGTAGCAGAACCACAGGCACCATATGCGGCGGTAATGTCTCGCGTAACCGTTCCTGAAGCGCCGGAATATCCAGCGGTAAGCCGGATTGTGACACCAGATAGCCTACCAGTTGGCGGGCATCGCCTCCTGTCGCGGCCGCCTGGTTAAACACGCAGGCGTGAGCCACGGCGTGCTCGACGTCCGGCAGCGTTTGCATAACCCGATCAATCTCGCCCAGTTCAATGCGCTGACCACGAATTTTTAGCTGATCGTCGCTGCGGCCAAGGTACTCTACCGCGCCATTTTCCAGCCAGCGCGCCACGTCTCCGGTGCGATACATGCGTTCGCCCGGCATAAACGGATCGGCAATAAAGCGACTCGCCGTCAGATCCGGGCGCCCCAGATACCCCTGCGCCAGCTGGATGCCGGTCAGGTATAAATCACCCGCGGTGCCCGGCGGCACCGGGCGCATCATCGCATCAAGAATACGCAGCCCGGTATTCCAGACCGGATAGCCAATCGGCACGCTATTTCCGGTGACATCCGCCAGTTCTTTGCCGCAGGCGGGATACCAGCTGACATCCACCGCCGCTTCCGTCGGCCCGTACAGATTGTGCAGCGGCGCGCCGGTCAACTGTTCCCACTCGCGGCACAGCCCGGTGGGCAGCGCCTCGCCGCTACAAAATACGCGCTGTAGCGTAGCGCAGCTTTCATGAGCAGATTCAGGGGTGAGCGAGGCGACGAACGCCGCCAGCATTGACGGGACAAAATGGGTGGTGGTCACACCATACTTCGCAAAGAAATGCTGCATGGCAATCGGATCGCGGTGCGCGTCCGGCTCCGCCATCACCAGCTTCGCCCCGGCAATAAACGGCCAGAAGAACTCCCACACCGAAACATCGAAACTGCACGGCGTTTTTTGTGCGACCACATCCTCTGCCGTTAACGAATAGTGATCCTGCATCCACAGCAGGCGATTCACGATCGCGGTTTGCCCGACCATTACCCCTTTCGGCCTGCCGGTCGAACCGGATGTAAAGATGATGTATGCCGTGTGGTGCGGCAACGACAACGCCAGCGATTCAGCGCCGCTCGTCGGCAGCAGCGCGTTGTAGCACAGGCTTTCTACGCCGGGGATATCGTTAAATCGCGGCAGCTGTTCTGCGGTTGTGATCAGTAATTTCGGCTGCGCGTCTTCGAGCATCATTCGCAGACGATCGTCTGGATACCCCGTATCTAACGGCAGCCAGGCGGCTCCGGCCTCCACAATACCGTGCAGCGCCAGCGTCAGGAAAACCGAGCGCGGCAACGCCACCGCGACGCTGTCGCCCGGTTTAACGCCACGTTCACGCAGCAGGTGCGCCAGGGCGATCACCTGCTCGCGCATCTCCTGATAACTGAGCTGATGGCGCGCATCAGCCAGCGCGGGCGCGTCCGGCGTTTTGCGTGTCTGTTCGTCAACCAGCGCGCTGAGCGTCATGAGCGGTATGCTTACCGCCGTATCATTAATCTGCGCCAGTTGCGCATATTCGGCAGGCAGGAGCATTTCGGCATCGCCGCAGCGCAGCGCCGGATTGTCCGCAAACTGGCGTATCAGCGCCGTCAGCCGCGACGCATGGCAGGATAACGTCGCCTCATCATAGCGCTGTTTGTTGGCTAAGATTTCAATGCTCAGGCCGCCCTCTTCATCCGGGAACAGCGCCAGTTCAAGATCGTTAACCGGGCCGGTCGCCAGCGTATGGGTTTGCGCCTGTACACCGGGAATATCCAGTTGATAATCAAAGACCTTCACGTTCAGCACCGGGCCAAACAGCGGCTCTTCACCCGCCGCGCGGCCGCTGTCGCGAACGATCTGTTCGGCGTCATAACGCTGATGGCGACGCATTTTTTTCATCTGCCCGGCAAGACGCGTCGCCAGTTCCGGCAGCGTTTCCGCCGCATTAATGCTTACCCCTAACGGCAGGACGTTCAGTACCGGGCCGGTCGCCGTTAACGCCGCCGAGCCCATACGCCGCATGAATATAAATCCGGCGGCATAGTCCATCCGGCCGCACAGGCGGCCCAGCCATAGCGCCACCAGCGCCAGCGCTAAATCCGCACGCTGAATATCAGACATACGTGCCGCCAGCTGACGGAAAACACCGTCGGGCATATCCAGTTTCATACGCAAAATATCGGCGCTGGCCGCCCGCCCGGGAAGCGGCGCAGCCGACAGCGAAGCGGGAGGCGGCAACTGGCGACGCTGCTCCGCCCAGAAGGCGCCATCGCGTTGATAAGCCTCGCTCTCACGGTAACGCTGATACTCCTCCACCACGTCAGCAAATGGCGTAAACGGCGAGTCGGGCGTCGGGGCGTTACACTGCCAGGCGCGGTAAATCGCCGCGATCTGACGGGTTATCGCCGGGAAACTGAAGCCATCCACCAGTAGATGGTGATAACGCTGATACCAGTACCAACGGGTATCATCGACCTGAATCAACTGGTGGAACGCCAGCGGTTTGCCGCCATCAACGCGTAAATTTTGTCGCAGATCGGCCTGCATCCGCGCCAGCGCCGCCGCATGCGGATCGGGCTCGTCACGCAGATCGATAAGCTCAGGTTGTGCAAACGTGAATGCCGGGTCCACCCACTGCCAGACCTCGCCGTTATCTTCAGTAAATCGCATACGGAGGGTATCCGCTTGCGCCATACCGGTTACAACCGCCTGCGCCAGCAGAGGGGCATTCAGCGTGCCGTGTAATTCCACATAGTGCGCCACGCTCCAGGCGGAAGGCAGCGTAGAGAGTTTTTCCGCCATCCAGATCCCTGGCTGGGCGGCCACTAACGGTAAACGCGTAGTCATTGAGCCTCCTGCGCAGCGGCGTAATGGGCGGGAGTTAGCGTGGTCCAGTGTGCATCCAGCCACTGCTGGCAAAGCGCCTGCGATTGCGGTTCGCACACCACCTGCCAGCCAGCAGGGAGAGAACACTGCTGTGGCCAGAGGCTAAATTGACGCTGCGGGTTTTGCAGAATGTAAAATTGTCCCTGCGGGTTATCGAAGGGATTACTGAATTCCATACTCAACTCCTGTCGTGGAAAATCGCCAGCTACAGCGTGTCGGTTAACGGTTGCCAGAGGGTCATCAACCCCTGCATTAATCCGCCACGCCAGCAAAGCGCATCATGTCCGCCGTCAACCTGACGCCAGAAAACCGACTGCTGCGTAGTGTGTAGTTGGCTGTAAAGCGCCTGATTCGCCCGGAAAATAAGCGGCTCTCTGATACCGGCTTCCAGCACGATGCGCAATCCTCTGGCGGTCAATGTGCCCGCCTTCAGTTGTTCAATAATCTCGCCTTCCCGATCTGCGCCGCGCTGCGGCCACCAGAACGATCCCGACTGGCTCAGTACGCAGCCAAAGCGCTCAGGCCAGTTCAGACCGGCATACAGCGAGGAGAGCCCGCCAAAACTCTGCCCGGCGACGATCGTCCTTTTTGCACAATCGCTGAATGGCGCAACGGTTTTCACCAGCGGCAGAAGTTCTTGTTGTACCGCCAGCCAGAAATCGGCATTGCAGGGCAGTTCACGGCTACGGTGGGGGGTATCAATGGCATCAATCAGCAGGTAGACCGCAGGAGGGAGCTGACGCCGCCGGGTCAGTGAGGTGAGCGCGGGCCAGACGGGCATGCTTTCCGCCCAAAACTGCCCGTCGAGCAGAATCGCTAGCGGACGTTCAGGCCGGGCGTCGCCGGTCGTGAACACCCACACGCGACGCGTATTGCCCAGCCGCTCGCTGCGCCATTGCAAACATACCGGGGGAGCTGACGGATTTTCAGGCTTATCCCAGCCGGGTTGCACTGGCGCGTCTGGCATTTCCAGCGCGGAAACCGCATGGCCCCGCCCCCCCTTCCAGCTCACCGGGTTAAGAGGATCGGCAATCGCCTGCGGCAATAACTGACGCCAGCCTTCACGCAGCGTGGTTCTGTCAGGCGTTTCATCTACTGCCAGAGAAGCAAAAATATCATCGCGTTCAGAAGGGATGAAACAGTAACTGCCACGCCAGTCGGCGCTTAATGTCGTGCTCCATCGCCAGACATCCGTGCCCGCAATACGCTGCATGGATTGCGGAACCGCATTCTGGTGATGGTCGGTGACGCCCGTAATGTAGACCCATACGCGGCGAATTGAAGAGCGGTTTTCCGTTCCCTGCGGATCGCGCCACCAGAAAGTCACCCGATATTTTTCGTCTGTTTCACGCTCCCATTCGGGACCGTGTTTTGACTGCCACCAGGTCTCACTTCCTGTCGTTAACGCCGTCACCGTCATAACCTCATGTTTATTGTGTAATTTTTTATTTAATGATGAAATATATTGATAATATTATTGATAACTATTTTCATTTGCAATAGCGTATTGTCGCGCCGTGGGAAGCGCGAACATTATTTCACCACCCAGGCTGGGTCTCTCATTCGTGCATTGACGCCACGTTCAAATGAGAAACACAACCTGAAACCTGCACTGCGTGCTTTTTCTGGAATGTATGGCTTTCGCAGATGCGGGCGACATCAGGCTAAACACCTCACCACGAGAGTTTGGCGCATGTGGCTAAATAAAGATAAGCAGGAAATACAATGAACAATAAGATTCATTCCCTGGCCTTACTGGTCAATCTGGGAATTTATGGGGTCGCTCTGCCTGTTATGGCGGAGGAGACCACTGATAGCGCAGCGCTTCATGAAGACACCATCGTGGTCACCGCCGCCCAGCAGAACCTCCAGGCACCGGGCGTATCGACCATCACCGCCGACGAAATCCGTAAAAATCCTCCCGCTCGCGACGTTGCCGAAATCATCCGCACCATGCCGGGCGTGAACCTGACCGGTAACTCAACCAGCGGCCAGCGCGGCAACAACCGCCAGATCGACATTCGCGGCATGGGCCCGGAAAACACCCTGATTCTGATCGACGGCAAACCGGTGACCAGCCGCAACTCCATCCGTCTGGGCTGGCGCGGTGAGCGTGACACCCGTGGCGATACCGGTTGGGTGCCGCCAGAGATGATCGAACGCATTGATGTGATTCGTGGCCCTGCGGCAGCACGTTACGGCAACGGCGCAGCGGGCGGCGTGGTAAACATCATCACCAAGAAATTCGACGATCAGTGGCACGGTTCGTGGAACACCTATCTGAATGCGCCGGAACACAAAGACGAAGGTTCCACCAAGCGCACCAACTTTAGCCTGAGCGGCCCGCTGGGCGGCGAATTCAGCTTCCGCATGTACGGCAACCTGGATAAAACTCAGGCCGACGCCTGGGACATCAACCAGGGCCACCAGTCTGAGCGTACCGGCGCCTACGCCAACACCCTGCCAGCAGGTCGTGAAGGGGTTGAAAACAAAGATATTAATGGTGTCGTACGTTGGGATTTCGCACCGATGCAGGCGCTGGAGTTTGAAGCAGGCTACAGCCGCCAGAACAACCTTTACGCGGGCGATACCCAAAACACCAATAACGACAATGCCCTGGTGAAGAAAAACTACGGTAAAGAGACTAACCGTATTTATCGCCAGAACTTCGCAGTGACCTGGAACGGCGGCTGGGATAACGGTATCACCACCAGCAACTGGGCACAGTACGAACACACCCGCAACTCGCGTCTGGGCGAAGGGCTGGCGGGCGGTCTCGAAGGGTTGTTCAACAGCGACGAATTCACCGACACCGACCTGGCCGACGTGATGTTGCACAGTGAAATTAACCTGCCGCTTGATTTCATCGTTAATCAAAACCTGACGCTGGGTACTGAGTGGAACCAGCAGCGCATGAAGGATTCCGCCTCGAATACTCAGGCTCAACAGGGCGGAGCCATTCCAGGCATGAGCGACGATCGCAGTCCGTACTCATCCGCAGAAATCTTCTCCCTGTTTGCCGAGAACAACATGGAGATAACTGACAGCACCATGCTGACCCCGGCGCTGCGCTTTGATCACCACACTATCGTCGGCAACAACTGGAGCCCGTCCCTGAACCTGTCGCAGGCGCTGGGCGATGATTTCACCCTGAAGATGGGTATCGCCCGTGCCTATAAAGCACCGAGCCTCTATCAGACCAACCCGAACTACCTGCTGTACAGCAAAGGCCAGGGTTGCTATGCAAGCTCCGATGGCGTCGGTTGCTACATGATGGGTAACGATGACCTGAAAGCGGAAACCAGCGTCAACAAAGAGATTGGTCTTGAGTGGAAACACGACGGCTGGCAGGCCGGTGTGACCTGGTTCCGTAACGACTACCGCGATAAGATTGAAGCGGGCTATGCGCCAGTCGGCCATACCTCTTCAGGTAAAGTGCAAACCGATATCTACCAGTGGGAAAACGTGCCGAAGGCCGTGGTAGAAGGTCTGGAAGGATCGTTGAATATTCCGGTCAGCGATGCGATAAACTGGACCAACAACATTACCTACATGCTACAGAGCAAGAACAAAACAACCGGCGATCGTCTGTCGATCATCCCGGAGTACACGCTGAACTCAACCCTGAGCTGGCAGGTACATCAGGATGTGTCAGTGCAGTCAACCTTCACCTGGTACGGCAAGCAGCAGCCGAAGAAATACAACTATAAGGGCCAGCCTGCTACCGGCTCTGAGAAAGATGAAGTCAGCCCGTACAGCATTGTCGGCCTGAGCGCGACCTGGGACGTAACCAAAAACGTCAGCCTGACCGGCGGCGTGGATAACGTCTTCGACAAGCGTCAATGGCGTGCGGGGAATGCCCAGACCACGGGTAACGACGCGACCGGCGCTTATATGTACGGTGCAGGTGCTTACACCTACAACGAACCGGGTCGTACATGGTACATGGGCGTTAACACACGCTTCTGATAACGACCGCCCTCTCCCTGAACGGGGAGAGGGTTTTTATGAGAAACCATGCGAACCACTTACACCCCCCTCTCTTTTTCCCGCCACAAACTTCATCTTATCGGGTTCGATATCGATAGCTTCCACGAACACGATCTGCTCTGGTTGCCGCACCATGCGCAGCTGCTTCCCGCCGGGCGAAAACGTCAGGCTGAACATTTAGCGGGACGTCTCGCCGCGTTTCATGCTCTGACTGAATATGGGCACAAAACCGTACCCGCTATCGGCGATAAACGGCAGCCCTTGTGGCCGGAAGGTCTGTTCGGCAGTATCAGCCACAGCGCCGCCACGGCGCTGGCAGTCGTCTCCCTCACTCCGGTAGGGGTTGATATCGAAGCAATCTTCACGCCTCAAACAGCAGCAGAACTCACCAGCAGTATCGTCGATAACGATGAACAACGCGTTTTACAGCGCAGTTCTCTCCCTTTTCCGCTCGCGTTAACCCTGGCGTTTTCTGCCAAAGAGAGCGTCTATAAAGCGTTCTCCGATCGCGCGGCAACGTTACCGGGTTTTGCCAGCGCCAGGATCGTTTCAGTGACGAAAACACATTTAACCATGCAAATGACGTCGGCGTTTTCGCCGCAGCTTGCTGATTGCACAGTGGATATTTCGTGGCGTGAGTACGACGGTCAGGTCATTACGCTCTGCGCGTCCGCCCTGTAGAATTTGCCCGCAGCCATTGCTGACTGCGGAGCACAAGCATTGCCATAAAAGCGTATTTCGTCAGCATATATCGCCTCCATGCGAAGAAGAGACTAACAAGCCGAATTGTCGTGTTCGGGTTGTTAGCCTCAAGGTTGACGGAACTATTTTCAGAAAACGTGAGATCCGCTTACATTCCCGGGAACAACACCCCGTTGCCAGGCGCTTCACGATCCAGATGAATAAAGTTCAGATGACGTTCATACTGATCGAGAATGTCCGTAATCACCTGCTCTTTGCTGTAGTCCATCAGGTCATTTCCCTGGCTTCCTTCCAGCAGGAACGTTTCCAGCCGGTAATAGCTCGACTTGCCGCTGCGCGCCCGGTAGGTAAAGCCGGGGATTGCGTACTGCTGCGGCCAGATCTGATAGATAAAGTTGCGCTCATCGCCCATGTGAACCCGCAAATCCAGATGGCCAAGGTTTTCCCCTTCCTGCGGCGGCATACTTTTCAGCTCCACCGATGCGCCGCGCAGTTGCAGCTCATGGGCGACCTCTTCCATTGCCGGGAAACATACCTTCTCCATCATTTCGCGGGTATAGCGCGTTCCCGGGTAGTTCATCAGGCGCGACAGTCGTTTTTTCCAGCTCAGCCGGTCCTGCACGCCCATCGGACGCGGCGCGGTATGACGACTGGCGCTTTCCCGACGATAATCTTCAACTTTCAATGACTTATACAATCCCGCCATAATGAAGAAGATCACAAAACTAAACGGCAGCCCCATGATCACCGTCGTATTTTGCAGCGCTGAAATCCCGTTGGTCATCAGCATCCCCAGCGTCAGCAGGCCAATCGCTACCGACCAGAAAACACGCAGCCAGGCTGGCGCATCGCTGTTGATGTCTTTCAGTTTTGAGGTGAAATTGCCCAGTACCAGCGCACCGGAGTCCGCCGATGTCACGTAGAACAACAGACCGGTGATTGTGGCGACAGACGCGCTGAAGGTGAAGGCCGGATACTGTGCCAGCAGGCTATAAAAGCCGCGCTCAGGGTGCGCCATCGCTTCTTCGGCAAAACCGGCATCGCCATGAATGATTTCATACAGCGCGCTATTGCCAAACACCGACAGCCACAGCAGGGTGAAAGTGAACGGGATAATCAACGTACCGAAGACAAACTGGCGAATGGTGCGGCCACGCGAAATACGCGCCAGGAACAGCCCGACAAACGGCGACCACGCAACCCACCACGCCCAGAAAAAGAGCGTCCAGTTGTTCATCCACTCAACCGGCCTGTCGAACGCAAAGCTGTTCAACGTCATCCCCATAAAGCGGTTAACGTAGTCGCCCACATTCAGCACCAGCGCATTGAGCAGGAATGAGGTGTCCCCCATAAACAGCACAAAGAGGATCAACCCCAGCGCCAGCAGCACATTCAGCTCCGACAGAACCCGAATGCCTTTGTCCACGCCAGAAGTCACCGAGATCGTGGCGATCACCACCGACAGCACAATCAGCGCCGCTTTGGCCGCCATTGAATCCGGGATATCAAACAGCACGCTCAGACCGTAGTTGAGCTGCACCACACCAATCCCCAGCGTCGTGGCGATACCAAAGATGGTGCCGATAACTGCGGCAATATCTACGCTATGCCCAATCGGCCCGTTGATGCGCTTACCGAAGATCGGATAGAGCGCTGAGCGAATGGTCAACGGCAGGTTATAGCGATAGCTAAAGTAGCCAAGCGCCATCCCCATTAACGCATACATCGACCAACCGGTCAGGCCGTAGTGAAACAGCGTCCAGACCATCGACTGGCGGGCGGCTTCAATGGTCTGCCCTGCGCCTTCCGGCGGCTGCATATATTGGGTGACGGGCTCCGCCACCGAGAAGAACATCAGGTCGATGCCAATCCCGGCGGCGAAAAGCATTGCCGCCCAGCTTAGCAGACTAAATTCCGGCTTCGACTGCTCAGGCCCGAGCTTGACGGAACCGAAACGCGAGCAGGCAATGAATATGACAAAAACGATATAGAGCGTGGCGGCCAGCAGATAGTACCAGCCAAACGTTCTGGAGACCCAGTTCAGCGTGCGGCCGATCCAGACTGCGGAGAAATCACTAAAAAAAATGGTCGTCAGGGAAAACAACAAAATCAGTCCGGCAGACGTATAAAACACGACGGGATTGATTTTGTCCTTTTCTCTGTTCTGAGCAAGGTTCGTCATCGATTACCTCTGATTAAGTAACGGTGACTACTCTGTCGAGCAGCTAACTTTTTGAGATTCTGTAAGGCGATGGCATTTTTAACAGATTTGCAAAAATAGCCTTATTAACAGAAATGATGATATTTTCAATTTATTGTTTTTATTAAGTTTATCTAATACCCCATTACATTCTCCTTACCTGTTAACCGCCAAATTGATAACAATTAAGACACATTTTATATTGAACGTCCAATCAAAAAACGGTTTAATACATAACCATAACTGATGACTGGAGCGATAAAAATGCCCAAAGTGGGGATGCAAACCCTTCGTCGCAGGCAACTGATTGACGCCACCCTGGAGGCCATTAATGAAGTCGGAATGCATGACGCAACCATTGCGCAAATAGCCCGACGAGCAGGCGTGTCGACCGGCATCATCAGTCACTATTTCAAGGATAAAAATGGATTGCTGGAAGCGACGATGCGCGACATCACCAGCCAGCTTCGCTATGCCGTCCTGCGTCGGTTGCACGCCCTTCCAGAGGCCAGCGCTGAATTGCGTTTGCGCGCCATCGTAGCGGGCAACTTTGACGACAGCCAGATAAGCCAGGCTGCGATGAAAGCCTGGCTCGCATTCTGGGCAAGCAGCATGCATCAGCCGATGCTCTACCGCCTGCAACAGGTCGCCAGCAAGCGGCTGCTGTCGAACATTGTGTACGAATTCAGACGCGAACTTCCGCGCCAGCAGGCTCAACAGGCCGGTTATGGCCTGGCGGCGCTTATCGATGGACTGTGGCTACGCGCCGCGCTGAGCGGAAAACCGTTTAATCTCAGTCTCGCTCAGGCGCTGACCACCCATTTCATCAGTCAGCATTTGCCGAACGCCACTGACTAACCGAGGAGAACTCATGCCCCGAATGGCAGAACAACAGCTTTATATTGATGGCGCATATACTGCCGCCACCAGCGGTCGCACCTTTGAGACGATCAATCCCGCTAACGGCGAGGTACTGGCTACCGTACAGGCCGCAGGCCGCGACGATGTCGATCGCGCCGTGAAAAGCGCGCAGCGCGGGCAAAAAATGTGGGCCGCGATGAGCGCAATGGCGCGCTCGCGAATCCTGCGTCGGGCAGTTGATATTCTGCGTGAACGCAATGACGAGCTGGCGCAACTGGAAACGCTCGATACCGGTAAACCACTGAGCGAAACCGCCAGCGTGGACATCGTCACCGGCGCAGACGTGCTTGAGTATTACGCCGGGCTGATCCCAGCCCTGGAAGGCAGCCAGATCCCGCTACGCGAGACGTCATTCGTCTACACCCGTCGCGAGCCGCTGGGCGTGGTGGCCGGGATCGGCGCATGGAACTACCCCATTCAAATCGCCCTGTGGAAATCCGCTCCGGCGCTGGCGGCAGGCAATGCCATGATCTTCAAACCCAGTGAAGTCACGCCGCTAACCGCGTTAAAACTGGCGGAAATCTACAGCGAAGCCGGTCTCCCGGACGGCGTGTTCAACGTGCTGCCAGGCACCGGCGCGGAAACAGGGCAGTTCCTGACGGAACATCCTGATATCGCCAAAATCTCCTTCACCGGCGGCGTCGCCAGCGGCAAGAAAGTGATGGCCAATTCAGCGGCTTCATCGCTGAAAGAGGTGACGATGGAGCTGGGCGGCAAATCACCGCTGATTATCTTTGACGACGCGGACCCCGACCTCGCGGCGGATATCGCCATGATGGCGAACTTCTTCAGCTCCGGCCAGGTCTGCACCAACGGCACGCGCGTATTCATTCCGGCGCACATGAAAAGCGCCTTCGAGCAAAAAATTCTGGCGCGCGTAAGCCGCATTCGCGCAGGCGATCTGTCTGACCCGGCAACCAATTTTGGCCCACTGGTGAGCTTCCCCCATCGCGACAACGTTCTGCGCTATATCGCCAGCGGAAAAGCGGAAGGCGCAACGCTGCTTTGCGGCGGCGACGTATTAAAAGGCGAGGCGTTTGATAACGGCGCCTGGGTCGCCCCCACCGTATTCACCGACTGCCGGGATGAGATGACCATCGTACGCGAAGAAATTTTCGGCCCGGTAATGTCCATTCTGACCTACGAAAACGAAGAAGAGGCGATCCGCCGCGCCAATAACACCGATTACGGACTGGCCGCCGGGGTAGTGACAGCCGATCTCAACCGCGCTCATCGCGCAATCCACCAGCTTGAAGCGGGAATCTGCTGGATCAATACCTGGGGGGAATCTCCTGCTGAAATGCCGGTCGGCGGCTACAAACATTCCGGTATTGGTCGCGAGAACGGCATCATGACGCTGCAAAGCTACACCCAGGTGAAGTCCATCCAGGTTGAGATGGGTCAGTTTCAATCCATATTTTAACCAGGAGGTTTGTTTGCATTTTGACTACATCATTATTGGCGCCGGTTCGGCGGGCAACGTACTGGCAACACGGCTGACCGAAGACAGCGACACCACCGTGTTGCTGCTGGAAGCGGGCGGCCCGGACTACCGTGCGGATTTCCGCACCCAGATGCCTGCTGCGTTGGCGTTTCCGCTACAGGGTAAACGTTATAACTGGGCGTATGAGACCGAACCGGAGCCGCATATGAACTACCGCCGCATGGAGTGCGGCCGTGGTAAAGGGCTGGGCGGCTCATCGCTGATTAACGGCATGTGTTACATTCGCGGCAACGCGATGGATCTCGACAACTGGGCGCAGGAGCCAGGCCTCGAACACTGGAGTTACCTCAACTGCCTGCCCTATTACCGCAAGGCGGAAACCCGTGATATCGGCCCCAACGACTACCACGGCGGCGACGGCCCGGTAAGCGTCGCCACGCCAAAGCACAATAACAACCCACTGTTCCATGCGATGATAGAAGCAGGCGTCCAGGCGGGATATCCACGTACCGACGACCTCAACGGCTATCAGCAGGAGGGGTTTGGGCCGATGGACAGAACCGTGACGCCGCAAGGACGACGCGCCAGTACGGCACGCGGGTATCTCGATCAGGCCAAAGGTCGGCCGAATCTGACCATCATCACCCATGCGCTGACCGACCATATTCTATTCGAAGGTAAAAAAGCGTCAGGCGTTGAGTGGCTGGAAGGCGACAGCACCATCCCGACCCGGGCGACGGCGCGTAAAGAGGTGTTGCTGTGCGCGGGCGCCATTGCGTCGCCGCAAATCCTGCAACGCTCCGGCGTGGGTGACGCATCGCTGCTGAAAGCGTTTGATATTCCGCTGGTGCACCACCAGCCGGGCGTGGGTGAAAACTTGCAGGACCATCTGGAGATGTATCTACAGTATGAGTGCAAAGAACCCGTCTCTCTCTACCCGGCGTTGCAATGGTGGAACCAGCCGAAAATTGGCGCTGAGTGGTTATTTGGCGGCACCGGCGTGGGCGCCAGCAACCATTTTGAGGCAGGTGGATTTATCCGCAGCAGCGAAGCGTTTAGCTGGCCGAATATTCAGTATCACTTCCTGCCGGTGGCGATTAATTACAACGGCTCGAATGCGGTGAAAGAGCACGGTTTTCAGTGCCATGTCGGTTCAATGCGCTCACCCAGCCGTGGGCATGTGCACATTAAATCGCGCGATCCGCGCGAGCATCCGGCCATTCTGTTTAACTATATGTCTACCGGGCAGGACTGGCAGGAGTTCCGCGATGCCATACGCATCACGCGTGAAATCATCAACCAGCCTGCGCTGGACAAATACCGTGGACGCGAAATCAGCCCTGGCATTACGTGCCAGACCGACGAACAGCTGGATGCGTTTGTGCGCGACCACGCGGAGACCGCGTTTCATCCTTGCGGCACCTGCAAAATGGGTTACGACGAGATGGCGGTAGTCGACGGCGAAGGCCGGGTTCACGGCGTGGAAAATCTGCGCGTGGTGGACGCCTCCATTATGCCGCAAATTATCACCGGCAACCTGAACGCCACCACCATTATGATCGGCGAGAAGATGGCCGATGCGATTCGTGGCCGCGAACCGCTGGCAAAGAGCACCGCAAGCTATTACGTCGCAGGTGATGCGCCCGTGCGTCAGCCGCCGCTGCGTTAATCCCGCCTCTTTTTCCCGCTCTGCTGCTGAGCGGGAAAAGACCACGCCCCCCCTCCTCCTCCCTGACATCTATACTCAACGCAACGCCCTGACAAAAGAGAACGTTATGCCGCTACCCGATTTTCACGTTTCCGAACCGTTTACGCTGGGAATTGAACTGGCGGGGGCACGCACCCTTTTCAAAAGTGGCAGCGCCAGAAGGTGTGCGACAATGCGCGCTACCTGCGTACGCTGGAAAACTTCGGTTATCTGATTCAGTAGGCGACGATTTGCGTTACCCGGCGATATCCCGGACAATGGCTTTTTAACTCAAGTTTAACAATGCCATGAAACACCCGCTTGAATCGTTGATGACCGCTGCCGGCATCCTGCTGATGGCTTTTCTCTCCTGCCTGCTGCTGCCTGTGCCCTCGCCTGGCATGGTGCTGGCGCAAAAGCTGGTTGCGACCTTCCATTTAATGGATCTCAACCAGCTTTACACCCTGCTGTTTTGCCTGTGGTTTTTAACGCTTGGCGCTCTCGAATATTTCGTGATCCGTTTTATCTGGCGTCGCTGGTTTTCGCTGGCTGACTAAGCCGGTGAAATCCCGCATACCGTGAACCAGCGCTTCACACCACGCGGCGTAATCATGTCCGCTTGACCACGGATGGAAACTCACCGGATAGCCTTTTTCACGTAGTACCTGCGCAAATTCCAGCGTGTTGCGATAAATACCGCCGTCCGGGCCTTTGGTTTCAAAGCGGCCAGCCTGCAACCAGAAGCGGACAGGATAACGCGGCGAATTCTGGTACTGACGCGTCAGCCAGCTGGCCTCCTCGTCTTTTGGCGCCCACCAGTACGAACCGGATAAACTCAGCACGTTGCCGAACAGACGCGGATAGCGCAACGCGACCCAGGATGACGCCAGCCCGCCATAGCTGGAGCCCGCCAGCACCGTTTTTTGTCGTTGCGTAGTCACCCCCTGCTGACGCAGCCAGGGCAATAATTCATGCGCCATAAAGTCGGCAAAATCAGGGTTCGGCGGCAGCTCTTTCGCCCGTCTGGCGTGATCGAGCGTATCAATAAACACCACGTTTATCGGCGGCAGTTGATGGCGCGCGATCAGCCCATCCAGCACGCGATCGATATGATAATCATCAAGATACGTTTTGCCGTCAAACAGCATCAGCGTCCAGCGTGCCGGTTGCGCGCTGTGTGGGCGATAAATCGCAATTTCACGACTGTTGCCCAGACGTTCGCTGAACAATGTTTTGCGCGTAAGCGAACCGTAACGAACAGGCTGCGCGGTAGCTTGCGCAGAGCAAAAGCGCGCGGGACTCAGATCGAGAAGGGAAAACTGATTCCAGCGATCGGCATACTTCTCGCCAAGCGTCAGCGGGTTAAGCGGATCTCTCTGCGCGCTGACCAGAATCGCCCGCCGCTGATCGCGCGGCGAACCGTTCACCAGCGGAACATCCGGCGCCAGTTTATACTGCATTACCGTATCCGCAGGCACCACATAGCTGCGGAACCAGACGTCGGAATCGCCCAGGCGGAACAGGGGATCGTGATCGCCTGCCGGAGAACCGAGAATAAAAACGTTCTGCTTCGCACCGCGCCACAGAAACGTAACCCGCTTATGGCTGTCGTCAACCGGCTCCACCAGCGGCGTACCGTTGCGCTGTAGATCCTGCCAGAAATGAGCGGTTCCGGCGCCTGCCGCCAGCGCTTTTTCCAGTTGCTGCAAGGTTGGGCTGACGGGAGCGACGCGCTGTATTTTCGGCAGCGGCGTAGTCTCTTTCATCTGCCATGTAAACCGCCAGCGAGCGCCCTCATTACCGTGCAACACCAGCGAGGTGGCCTGTTGTACCGGCAAAGAAAACAACAGCTGATGCTCGCCATCGGCCGGGCCGCCTTCCAGTAAAGTACGGATGCGACGGTTCTGACCGTCCAGCAAACGAGCATCGGTAATCCCCGACAGGGTGGCCGAAACATAATTTTCACTCAGCGCGGGAAGCACAAAGCAGATCTCGCCGCTGGCATCAAATTTCCCCTGCTGCTCTCCCTGAACGGAGGGCGTCGAACACGGCATCGCCTGAGCCGACATCGTCCCCAGCCCAATCACCAAACCACTCCATGCCATCTTCATTAACGGTGCTTTCCTGATGAAATTTGTTAACAACGCTAATGCAAATGGTAATGATTTGCAATAACATCTGTCGCGTTTAATGAGGATGGCAGTCCGGTATTTGTCTGACAGGACGACCGGACAATTTCAGGTATGGCATAGAAAAGGATGCTAAATGATATTTAAAAATAACAAGATAATGCAACTCTGGGTTCTCAGTCTGGCGACCGTCAGTACGACGACGTTTGCCAAAACGCAGGAGGAGACCATTCTGGTGACGCAAGGCGTCAGCCAGGAACCCACTGCGCCGGTGAAGGGAATGGTGGCGACCAAAACCCTGTCGGCAACCAAAACCTCCGCGGAGCTGGTGAAAACGCCGCAGTCCGTCTCCGTCGTTACCCGCGACCAGATGGACGCGCTGGACGCCACCTCCGTCTCCCAGGCGCTGCGCTACACCGCCGGGGCATTTACGGAGTATCGCGGCTCATCCAACCGTAACGATGAAGTGTTTGTACGCGGCTTCAGCTACGTTCCTAAATTCCTTGATGGTCTGAGCTTTGGCGCAACGGCGTCATCGCAAACCGGCACCGTTGATCCGTGGCTGCTGGAGCGGGTAGAGCTGGTACGCGGCCCGGCTTCGGTTCTGTTTGGCCAGGTGAACCCCGGCGGGCTTATCAGCATGACCAGCAAACGCCCCACCAGCGAACCGATTCATAAGATTCAGTTCAGCACCGGTAATCGCGATCTGGCGGAAGGCGCATTTGATTTCGGCGGCCCGCTGAGCGATGACGGCCGGGTACTGTATCGCCTGAACGGGATCGCCCGCACTCAGCATAACCAGGTTGAAGACTATAAAGATTCGCGCGTCGCGATTGCTCCGGCTATCACCTGGTATCCAAACGATCAGACCCGTTTCACGCTGCTGACCAGCTACCAGAAAGATCCCGATGCGGGCTACCGTAACTTCCTGCCTGCTTACGGCACCGTCACCAGCGCCAACGGAAAATATATTCCGCTCGATTTTAACGTCAGCGATCCTGATTACGATCAGTCGTGGCGTGAGCAGACGATGGTGGGTTATGAGTTTGAACATCAGTTCAATGACATGATGACCTTCCGCCAGAACGCCCGCTATGCCAGCATCAAGCAAAAATACCGCTATCTGGTTTACTTCAACAGCAAACCGGAAAGCACGCTGCTCAGCCGTCGCGCCCAGCATGAGGAGCGCACGACCAATGAGTTTGGCATTGATAACCAACTGGAAGCACAGTTTGCGACCGCGCAGATGAACCATACGCTGCTCGGCGGGCTGGATTACAAGTCCAGCAACGACAAGCAACTGTTAATGCGCGGTTCCGGCTCGCAGTACGATATGGACTGGACGCACCCGGTTTATGGCGTAAACGTCGATGAAAGCACCTTCAGCACCGCCAGCCACGAACAGCAGAACCTCGATCAGATGGGCCTCTATTTGCAGGATCAGATGAGCTGGAACAACTGGGAGCTGCTGCTCTCCGGGCGCTATGACTGGACGGAAGTTCGCACCACCGATTACATCAACAGTGAGAAAACGCAGCAGAACGACAACAAGTTCACCTGGCGTACCGGCTTGCTGTATGCCTTTGATTTCGGCCTCTCGCCGTACATCAGCTACAGCACCTCGTATGAGCCTAATCTGCAAACCAACCGCGCGCCGGGCAGCGCGCCGTTTAAACCCACTACCGGTAAACAAACTGAAGTGGGCGTGAAGTATCAGCCGGTGGATAACACGCTGATGTCGCTGGCGTTATACGATCTCAAACAGAGCAATGTGTCCACTTACAACAGCACGCTGGGCTGGTTCGAAAACGCGGGGGAAGTGCGTTCCAAAGGCGTGGAAGCGGAAATTCACTCTTCACTGTGGGATAGCGTCAACCTGATTGGCTCGTATACCTACACGGATGCGGAAACCGTCAACACCACGGTAGCGGGTACGGAAGGGAAAACCCCTGCCCGTATTCCTGCCCACATGGCTTCCGCCTTCGCCAGTTATACCTTCCCTGGCGGCCCGCTGAAAAGCCTGACGACCGGCGTGGGCGTACGCTACATCGGCACCAGCTACGGCGATGCGAAAAACACCTTTAAAGTGCCGGCGGTGGATCTGTATGACGCGATGGTGAGCTACGAACTGGGAGAACTGAACAGCAGCCTGAAAGGCGCAGCCGTACAGTTTAATGTCAATAATATCGCCGATACGAAATACGTGGCCTCTTGCGCCAGCGACACCGCCTGCTTCTATGGCGTAGGTCGTACGGTTACGGCAACAGTGAGCTATTCCTGGTAAGAAAGATTCCCGGCAGCCAGGCGCTGCCGGGGAAACTCAGTGCGTACGGCTGTGATTCTCTTTACGGTAGGCACCCGGCGGCTGATTAAAGGTTCGGGTGAAGATCCGCGTAAAGGTCTGCTGCGAATCAAAACCGTACTTCAGGCAGATGTCATACACCCTTTGGTCGGTATCGCGTAAATCACGCGCCGCCAGCCGCAGCTTACGCTCCCGGATATAGCGCCCCAGACTCTCCCCTTTGTACTGCATAAACAGGCGTTGCAGATGCCATTTGGAGTACCCGGCGTGGCGGGCAATATCATCAATGCGCAACGGTTGATTTAAATTATCATCAATCCACTCGACAATAGTGTCGATTACCTGAGCGGAAATGGTCATCGTGCTCTCCCCCTCCGAAAAATAGTCGCTTATTCCCACCAGGCCGTAAACTGCTGGGTCGGATCGGCCAACATCACCGGTTCTCCCAGCGTCGGCGTCAGCAGACGGTAGCGTTTATGACGACTCGCCAGCGCCAGACGTTTATACGGATCGTCCCAGCTGTGTTTCGCCAGGACAAAACGCCCGGCATGACCGGGTAAAATCGCTTTTGCGCGCAGATCCTGCGCCGCCTGCGCGGTCTCTTCCGGCATCATGTGAATGTATCGCCAGTCCCGGTCGTACTGACCGTTTTCCATGATGGCCAGATCGACTGAGCCGAACTGTTCTCCAATCGCCTTAAAATGCGGCCCGTAACCGGAGTCCCCGCTGTAATAAACCTTCTGTTCAGGCGTCTCAAACATAAAACTCGCCCACAGCGTCTGGTTACGTTTGAGCCCCCGACCAGAAAAATGGCGCGCGGGCAGGACGTGGATCAGCAGCGCGTCATCGATCCTGACGGACTGGTTCCAGTCGCGCTCGTCGATAATCCCGCCATTCATGCCCCAGTAGCGCAAATGCGATCCCACACCCAGCGGCGTAATGACCCGCTTAATCTTCGGCATCAGCGCTTTGATGGTGGCGTAGTCCAGATGGTCATAGTGTTCGTGCGAGATGATCAGCAGGTCGATCTCCGGCATATTTTGCGCCGTCCAGGGGTAGTCTCCGGCAAAGGCTTTATTCAGAAACGAAAACGGCGCGGCATAGCTGCTGAATACCGGGTCGATCAGAATGCGTTTTCCCGCCAGTTGCAGATACCAGGAGGAATGGCCCAGCCAGATGAGCGTGTCCCGATCGCGCGGTACGCTGGCGAGATCGGTGTTTACCAGCGGCAACGGCTGGGCAGGCCGCGCGTTTTCACGTTTAGCGACCAGAAACTCCCACCATGCGGCGAGCATCCCCTTATCCCCGGTGTAACCGGGGGTGGGTAATTGATTATGAAACTGTCCATCACGATAGTGTGGAGACTGTTCCACCAGGCTCAGTTGAGCGCCCTGCGGCACCTGACCAAACCCGGCGTTAAGGACAAACGGCAGACTCGCTGTAGAAGCAATAAGCATAATAACAACCACACAAATTGTGAGACGCTTCATATCCTGATCCGAAAACGCGCCCCTTTCCGCTGGTTTGCGCGACTGTCACTTGATTATGAGTGAGTAAGCACTCATTATAGAAAGCGAAGGAATCTCGTCAAGATGATTTTCAATCTTTGACATTCACCGTTGCGGCGCTGCAAAGAGCGTGTTTCAATCGTGTTTTTTACATCATTAAGGGTAAAGTGTAGTGGCTCGTCCGAAGAGTGAAGACAAAAAACTGGCGTTACTGGAAGCCGCAACAAAAGCGATCGCGCAATCCGGCATTGCCGCCTCCACCGCCGTCATTGCTCGCAACGCAGGTGTTGCTGAGGGAACATTGTTTCGCTATTTCGCGACAAAAGATGACTTAATCAACGAGCTTTATCTGCATTTGAAGCAGGATCTCTGCCAGTCGATGATGGCGAATCTGGACCGTTCAATCACCGACACCAGAACCATGACGCACTTCATCTGGAACAGCTACATCAACTGGGGCCTAAACAACACTAACGGACACCGCACCATCCGCCAGCTTGCGGTTAGTGAGAAAATCACGAAAGAAACCGAGCAACTGGCGGACGATATGTTCCCGGAACTGCGCGATCTCTGCCATCGCTCGGTTCTGCCCATTTTCATGTCTGACGAATACCGCGCCTTTGGCGATGCCCTGTTCCTCACCCTGGCGGAAACCACGATGGAATTTGCCGCCCGCGATCCGGCCCACGCAAATGAGTACATCTCGCTGGGTTTTGAAGCAATGTGGCGCGCCCTCACCCGCGAGGAAAAATAATGGACGGCCAGACGCTGCATCATTGTGCGAAACGCATCGCGCTCGAACTGCCTTTCACCGAACACTGCTGGCCGTTCGGCCCGGAGTTCGATGTCTTTAAAGTCGGCGGCAAGATATTCATGATCGTTTCTGAACAACGCGGCCGTCGGTTTGTGAACCTGAAGTCCGATCCACAGAAATCCCTGTTAAATCAGCAGATTTACCGCAGTATTGAACCCGGTTACCACATGAACAAAAAACACTGGATTTCCGTTTACGCAGGAGACGATATCACACCGTCGCTGCTTGCCGACCTGATCGGCGACTCCTGGAATCTGGTGGTGGATGGTCTGGCTAAAAAAGATCAAAAGCGTCTGCGCCCCGCCTGATTTATCGTTGATATCGATAAGTGTTTTCGCACTTTTCTCTCTTATCTTTTATGCGCTAACCCTGTACCCTGCTGGCACGAAAACGCACCCGCAGGGTATTAAAAAACATCAGGAGTATTTATGGATATCGTTTCTGTCGCCTTAAAACGCTACTCCACTAAGGCGTTCGATCCCAGCAAACAACTGACCGCAGACGAAGCGGAAAAACTCAAAACATTGCTGCAATATAGCCCTTCCAGCACCAACTCTCAGCCGTGGCATTTCATCGTCGCCAGTACCGAAGAAGGGAAAGCGCGCGTTGCGAAATCCGCCGCCGGTAATTTCGTGTTTAACGAGCGCAAAATGCTGGATGCTTCCCATGTCGTCGTGTTTTGCGCAAAAACCGCAATGGACGACGCCTGGCTGGATCGCGTTGTCGATCAGGAAGATGCCGATGGCCGTTTTGCCACGCCGGAAGCCAAAGCGGCAAATAACAAAGGCCGTCGCTTTTTCGCGGATCTGCACCGCCGCGACCTGAAAGATGACGATCAGTGGATGGCGAAACAGGTATACCTGAACGTTGGCAACTTCCTGCTGGGCGTCGCCGCGATGGGTCTGGACGCCGTACCGATTGAAGGCTTCGACGCCGCGGTTCTTGACGCTGAATTTGGCCTGAAAGAGAAAGGTTATACCAGCCTGGTCGTGGTGCCTGTCGGCCATCACAGCGTAGAAGATTTTAATGCTGCGCTGCCGAAATCCCGCCTGCCGCAGGAAACCACCCTGACGGAAGTCTGATTTCTTGTTATGCCGGATGGCGGCTGCGCCTTATCCGGCCTACGGTGCACACGTTATTGTAGGCCCGGTAAGCGCAGCGCCACCGGGCATTATGCCGGATGGCGGCTGCGCCTTATCCGGCCTACGGAGCATACGTTATTGTAGGCCCGGTAAGCGTAGCGCCACCGGGCCTTTTACTGCTTATCCAGCCACGCCAGCGCCTGTTCTCCGGCCTCATCCATCGGTAAATACACCAACAACCGGGAGCCGTTACGCGGTGCGGAATACCAGTACATCTGCTGCAAACTAAAACGCCCTAACCGGGGATGGAGAAAATTCTTCACCTGGTTTTCCACGCCACGCACTTCATAACGCTGATGCCATAACGCTTCAAACTCAGAAGATGCGGCGAAAAAGCGCGCCAGTTTATTTTCCCACCCCGGATCGCCACGGTGTTCCGCCATTGCCGCACGGAAATAAGAGACAAACGTCGGCAGCACGTCGCGGTTTTCTATGCGGCTGCGCCAGGTTTCGTTGGTGAGGTAGAGGTAAATACAGTTGCGATCGTCATCCGGGATCGAGGCAAAATCCACGCCCATCAGCCGACAAAAACTCTCATTCCACGCCACAATATCAAAATTGGGTTTCTGAATGCTGGCTGGCTGCGGCATCAGGCTGTCAAGCATACGGCGGGTTCCCGCACTGATCCCCTCGCACACGGTGATCTGCGTCGATTCCGGCGGCGTCAGTCCGGCCAGTACAAACAGGTGTCGGGTTTCCAGCGGGCTGCATTGCAGCGCATTCGCAACGCCAACCAGTACCGACTCAGAGGGATTCACCTCCCGCCCCTGTTCCAGCCAGGTGTACCAGGTCACGCCAACTTCCGCCAGCATCGCCACCTCTTCGCGGCGCAGACCGGGCGTTCGCCGCCGACCGACGCGCGGCAGCCCCATACGTTGCGGATCGAGGCTTTCCCGCCGGGCGCGTAAAAATGCGCCGAGCTGCTTCCGGTTGTCTGCGGGTTGCATCACCGTGGGTTCACGTCGCGTCATCACCGTCATATTACCTCCAGCATGGTAGTACCAATACCAGTATAACCAGGAACTGGTACCCGTTTAATTCTTCAGTAATGCTACGTCCATCTGTTGAATGACGCAATGGAGTTACCATGAATACGTCAGTCGTTTCACTCAGTCGCACCGGGCTATCGCTCTTGCTGACAGGCCAAATGCTGCCGCTTATTGATACATCGATTACCAACGTCGCCCTGGAGTCCATCACCCGGTCTTTGCAGGCGACGACGACGCAACTGGAGTTAATTGTCGCCCTCTATGGGATAACGTTCGCGGTCTGTCTGGCGCTGGGGAGCAAGCTCGGCGATAACTACGGTCGCCGCCGCCTGTTTATGTGGGGAGTCGCATTCTTTGGCGTCGCCTCCCTGCTCTGCGGTCTGGCGAACTCTATTCACATGCTGCTGGGCGCCCGTATTTTGCAGGGGGCTGGCGCGGCGTTGATCGTGCCGCAAATTCTCGCCACGCTTCACGTCACGCTAAAAGGAAGCGCGCACGCAAAGGCCATCAGTTTATATGGCGGTATTGGCGGCATTGCCTTTATCGTCGGTCAAATGGGCGGTGGCTGGCTGGTCTCGGCGGATATCGCCGGGCTTGGCTGGCGCAACGCATTTTTTATTAATGTCCCGGTCTGCCTTCTGGTACTGGCATTCAGCCGCCGCCACGTTCCCGAAACGGCCAGCGAAACCCGCGCCGACATCGACTGGTTGGGCACCGTCTGTCTGGCCGCCATCCTCTGCTGCCTGCTTTTTCCTATGGCGCTGGGGCCAGAAACCGGCTGGCCCTGGCAGGCTCAGGCGGCGCTATTTGCCATTCTCCCGCTGGGATGGTGGATGCGTAAAAATGCGCTCCGGCAGGAGCTGCGCCACCAGCACCCGCTTCTGCCGCCGCGCCTGTTACGGCTGACCAGCATCCGTTTCGGCATTCTGATCGCATTGCTGTTTTTTAGCGCATGGTCGGGTTTTATGTTCTGTATGGCGCTGACTCTGCAAATGGGTCTGGGGATGGCGCCGTGGGAATCCGGCAACAGCTTTATCGCCCTCGGCGCGACCTATTTCATCTCGGCCTGCTACGCACCGCGATTGATTGCGCGCTACAGCATGGGGCGTATTCTGTTGATGGGTCTGGCGATTCAGATAGTCGGCTTAGCCGGGTTAATGATGACCTTCTGGCATTCGGGCATGCAAACATCCACCTTCGCGCTGGCGCCGGCAACGGCCCTGATAGGTTATGGACAGGCGCTGATCGTGAACAGCTTTTATCGTATCGGCATGCGCGATATCAGCACGCAGGATGCCGGAGCCGGAAGCGCCATTTTAAGCACGTTGCAGCAAGCCACATTGGGGCTTGGCCCGGCGGTGCTGGGGGCGTTATTTTTGCATCTGCAACACAATAGTCACGGCGATTATACGCAGTCGGTGATCGGTTTTCTGGCCGTCGAAGCCGCCATGATGCTCAGTCTGGTTCTGGCGACATTATGGTTTCGCCGCGCATTGAATATCAATGCAGCCCGCCCCTGTATGGCGTCAAAATAGCAAACCTGCATCGTGCAATTTGCATAATATCCGCACAGCGGTCATCATAGACCGCTGTTTATAAAGGAGACGTTATGCAGGAATTAATATCTCAGGTAGAAGAACTCGGGATCGAAATGAATCACACCACTTCGCTGGTGATGATTTTTGGCATTATTTTTCTCACTGCCATCATTGTGCATATTATTTTGCATTGGGTGGTGCTGCGAGCCTTTGAAAAGCGCGCCAGCGCCAGTTCACGCCTGTGGCTGCAAATCATTACCCAGAATAAATTATTTCACCGCCTGGCGTTTACGCTCCAGGGGATTATCGTCAATATTCAGGCTGTGCTCTGGCTACAAAAGGGGACTGAGGCGGCTGAGATATTAACCACCTGCGCACAGCTGTGGATCATGATGTATGCCCTGTTGTCCGTCTTTTCATTACTGGATGTTATTCTCAACCTGTCGCAAAAATTCCCGGCGGCGTCTCAGCTTCCGCTGAAAGGGATATTCCAGGGCATCAAACTCATCGGCGCCATTATCATCGGTATTCTGATGATCTCCCTGCTGATAGGTCAGTCTCCGGCCATTCTCATTAGCGGTCTCGGCGCGATGGCCGCCGTCTTAATGCTGGTGTTTAAAGACCCCATTCTCGGTCTGGTCGCGGGTATACAGCTTTCAGCGAACGATATGTTGAAGCTGGGCGACTGGCTGGAAATGCCGAAATACGGCGCGGACGGCGCGGTGATCGATATCGGCTTAACCACCGTGAAAGTGCGCAACTGGGATAATACCATTACCACCATCCCCACCTGGTCCCTGGTTTCGGACTCTTTCAAAAACTGGAGCGGCATGTCCGCCTCTGGCGGTCGCCGAATTAAACGCAGCATCAGTATCGACGCCACCAGCATTCATTTTCTTGATGAGGATGAGCAGCAGCGTTTATATAAAGCGCATTTGTTAAAGCCCTATTTAACCACCCGTCATCAGGAAATCCAGGAATGGAACCAACAGCAGACTGCGCCAGAATCCGTACTCAATCATCGTCGGATGACCAATATTGGCACTTTCCGCGCCTACCTGAATGAATATTTACGCCACCATCCGCGTATCCGCAAAGATATGACCATGATGGTACGCCAGCTTGCGCCGGACGATCAGGGTTTACCCATTGAGATTTACGCGTTTACCAATACCGTGGTGTGGCTGGAATATGAAAGTATTCAGGCCGATATTTTCGACCACATTTTTGCCGTGGTCGAAGAGTTTGGCTTACGGATTCACCAGTCCCCTACAGGAAACGATATTCGCGCGCTGTCCGGGGCGTTTCAGCGCTAATATTCAGGTACTGGCGCGGGAAATATAGCGCCAGTCCATCATCACCCTTTCGGTTGACGCATCCGGGTGTTCAATCCGGTTCAGCAGCAGCCCGACCGCTTTACGGCCAATATCGCGGGAAGGCTGCTCGATAGTGGTCAGCTGCGGGGAGACCATCTCCGCCAGCTCCGTACCGTCAAAACCCACGACGGCGATATCCTGCGGGATGCGCAATCCGGCGTTGGCAATGGCGCGCATGGCACCTGCCGCCAGGGTATCCGATACCGCAAAAACCGCATCCGGGCGCGTTTCTGCCGCCAGCAAAACGTCCATCGCCGCCATTCCGGCGCTGGAACTCAGTTCGCTGGCATACTCTACCGCCTGATAATCCAGAGACCAGGCATGAAGCGCCGCCTTATACCCCCGCTCCCTCAGACGCGCATATTTATAGCTTAAGTCATGGTTGATCAGCGCAATCCGCTGATACCCTTTTTCGACCAGATGGGAGATGACCGACTGTGCGGCATCAACGTCATTGATCCCCACACAGGAGACCGCGCCTTTATCGGCGTATTCCGCGCACTGCACCCACGGCGCATCGCCGATCATGGTGGTCAGCTCCGGTAATTTTGAAAACGCGTCCATAGTGATAATGCCATCGACAATTTTCCCCGAGAGCAGTTTCAGCGCCGATTTTGAACGCGCCATATCCGAGCCTGAATTACACAGCAGAATGCGATACCCGTTTTTCTCCGCCTCTTCTTCAATGCCCTTCACCACTTCTGCGCAAAAAGGGTTCGCAATATTTGAAACCATCACCAGAATCATTGAGCTACGCGCGGTGCGAAGCTGGCGCGCCAGCAGGTTGGGCTGATAGTTACTTTCCTTGATGGCTTGCAGCACGCGCTCGCGGTTTTTGGCTTTGACGGTATCACTGTTATTGAGCACGCGTGATACCGTCGCCACCGACACACCGGCGAGCTGGGCGATTTTTTGAATAGACATAACGGCGACACATCCTGCGGTTTGCGCTTTGTGTTGAGGCTACCATAAAATCGCCCTCCGGCGAACCGGGCGAAGGTTTACCGCATCACGCTCACCCACCGCTGGTGTTGATGGCTTTTCACAATGGCGTCAATGATATACATCACGTCAGCACCGTCCGCGAACGAGGCAAAACGACGCACCTCCGGCGCGGGCATTTTTCCTGCCTGCACCGCAAGATAAAACTGCTGCATCATGTTTTTAAAGGCATCCGGCCAGCCCTCAATATGCCCACCGGGAAAGTGCGCGCTGCCAGCCACATCCGCATTCATTAATCCGGGGTCGTCCGTCAGGATCTGATTCGCCTGCTGCCGGTGGCCGATCCACAGTTGCTGCGGCACCTCCTGATCCCAGGCCAGCGAACAGTGACTGCCGTTAATCTCAAATGTCAGCTGGTTTTTCCGCCCGGCGCTCACCTGTGAAACGCTGAAACAGCCTTTGCTGCCGTCATCAAAACGTACCAGCACCGCGCCTCTGTCTTCCGTGCTGACCGGTTTATCTACCCACTGGCGTTCCGTGAGCGGCTGAGTAAACGTCGAGCCCCCTTCCACGCTGGCCTTACGCGTTGGCCAGACCGTGGCAAGATCCGCCATCACCTCCACAATCCGCTTTCCAGTAACAAACTGCACCGTGTCGCACCAGTGTGAACCGATATCCGCCACCGCGCGTGAGCTCCCGCCAAGCGCGGGGTCTACGCGCCAGTTATAGTCGGTTTCCAGCAGCATCCAGTCCTGCAAATAACTGCCCTGCACGGAAAACTGCCGCCCGACGCTCCCGGCGCGTACCATGCTGGCGGCCTGCTGCACCATCGCAAACTGCCGGTAGACAAAACTCACGCCATGCACCACCCCCGCCTGCTCCGCCAGCGCGGCCAGTTCACGCGCTTCATCCGGCGTCATGCAGAGCGGTTTTTCGGAGAACACAGACAACCCCGCCCGCAACACCTGGCGATTGATGTCGGCATGAAGGTGGTTTGGCGTGCAGTTGTGTACCACCTGCAATCCCGGATGCGCCAGTAATGCCTCCACGCTGCCGTAAGCGTGCGGAACGTTTAGCGCCCGGGCTTTCTCCTGCGCCTTCTCCAGCGAACTGTCGCAAAGCGCAACCACCGATACGTTTCCCGGTCGGCGCAAGGCTTCAATATGCGCAGGGCCAATAAACCCGGTTCCGATAATACCAACCTGAATCATTTACGTACCTCATCACCCGCAGCGAAATCATCAAACGCATGCTCAGAAACCGGAATAATATGACGGCGAATAAATTCACTGCCCTCACGCGCGCCGGTGGCGGCTTCTTTCAGGCAGCACTCCCACTCCAGTACCGCCCAGCCGGGGTAATCATATTGGGCGAACTTGCTGAACAGCGTTTTGAAATCCACCTGTCCGTCACCCGGCGAACGAAACCGCCCGGCCCGCTCAATCCAGGGTTGATACCCGCCGTATACGCCGCTACGGCTACTGGCGCGATACTCGGCATCTTTCACATGAAACGCTTTAATGCGCGAGTGGTACACATCCACAAAACCCAGATAATCCATCTGTTGCAGCAGCAGGTGGCTGGGATCGTACAGAATATGGCAACGCGGATGATCGTCGACCAGCGCTAAAAAACGCTCGAACGTGACGCCATCGTGCAAATCTTCGCTGGGGTGAATCTCATAACACACGTCCACGCCATGCTCATCAAAGCAGTCGAGAATCGGTCGCCAGCGGCGCGCCAGTTCGCTGAACGCCTCGTCAAAACGCTGACGATTATGCGGTGGCCAGGGGTAAAAATAGGGCCAGGCGAGCGAACCGGAGAAGGTGGCATGTGCAGTCAGCCCCAGTTTTTGCGAAGCGGCGGCAGCCTGTTGCAACGTCTGCGTCGCCCATGCCTGTCGCGCCTGCGGGTTTCCGCGCACCGACGGCGGCGCAAAACCGGCAAACGCCTCATCATAGGCCGGGTGTACCGCAATCAGTTGACCTTCAAGATGGGTCGATAATTCACTGATGACCAGGCCGTGATCCGCCAGCATCCCGCGAATATCATCACAGTAGGTCTGGCTCACGGCGGCCTGTTCAACATCAAACAACGCTTTATGATTGCAGGGGATCTGCAAGGCCTTATAACCCAGCCCTGCCGCCCAACCAGCCAGCCCTTCCAGCGTATTAAACGGGGGTTGCCCCCCGATAAACTGCGCCAGAAAAATACCCGGTCCCTTAATGGTTCTCATAACCCCTCCTGAAAATTACGCCTGCTCTTTCTCGTCATACTTGAAAGCGAAAAGGAAAATCGCGGCAATCACCGCAGCGGCCACTGCCGGGAGCCACCAGAACGTCACCCAGGCCTGGGGAACCGCCTGCCCCGCCACCAGGCGGTTGTACAGCGCGCCGGAGATCTGCGAGCCGAGCAGCATACCGATGCCATAGGTAAACATGACGATCATACTTTGCGCCTGCCCCTTCACCTTTTCTCCGGCAATACGATCGGTATAGATAAAACCCACGACAAAGAAAAAGTCATAGCACACGCCATGAAGCAAAATACCGAGATAGAGCAGGAAGCGCCCCTCTTCGCTGATGCCGAGCGCAAAGAAGGCATAACGGACAAACCAGGCGCACATCCCGATCAGCAGCATGTATTTCACCCCCAGACGGCGGAACAGGAAGGGGATCACCAGCATAAAGACGATTTCGGACATCTGGCCGAATGACATCGCGGTGCTGACATCGCCCACGCCAGCATCCGCCAGGAACGAGGCGGTATAGGCGTAGTAAGTTCCCAGCGGCACGGAGATTAACGTCGCGCAAAGCGAGAACACAAAGAAGTGGCGGGTCTTGAGTAATGCAAACGCATCAGCGCAAAAAAGATCGCGTATCTTCACCGGCAACCCCTTCGCTGGCGCAGGGGTGTGCGGCAGCGTCAGGCTGTAGAGCGCCAGAATCACAGAGCAGAGCGCGGCAAGCGTGAAGATCCCGGTGGTGTCGGAAATCCCCGTCACGCCGATAAAAATACCGGCCACAATCCAGCCAATCGTGCCGAACACGCGCACAACCGGGAAGGTTTTATCTTTATCTGACAGGCTATGAAAGGCGATATTGTTGGTCAGCGCCAGCGTTGGCATGTAGCACAGCGTATAGCCAAACAGCAGCCCGATGAGCAATGCCCCGTTTTGCGCCACCAGCGCCTGCGGCACAAACCACAGAATCGCCGCCCCCGCCACATGCATCACCGCCATCACTTTTTGCGACGCAAAGAAGCGATCCACCAGCATCCCCAGTACAAACGGCGACAGGATGGAGGCGATCGGCCCGGCGGAAAACGCATCGCCAATCAGCAGCGACATGTTGTACTGGGTCATCACCAGCCCCAGCGTCACCGACCAGCTCCCCCAGATGAAGAACTGTAAGAACATCATTAACGACAGTCTCGGCACCAGCAGCCGGTACTGTACGGTCTGTTTTCCACTACTTTCGGTTGTCGACACCATTTTTTTGCCTCACCTTTAAAAAGTAATCGATTACAAATAAACTCAAAATGAAAAGTAATCGATTACAAAACAAAGATCCTGCGGATCAAATAAGAATTGCGAGGAGAGTCACGATAAAGGTGAAGTGTGGCGCGGCGCGCGATGTTGCGGGTGGCGGCTGTGCAGGCCCGGTAAGCGCAACGCCACCGGGCAGCAGGATTAACGGGTTTTACGGCGCAGTAATTTAAAGGCAACGAACAGGAACAGTATCCATACCGGCAGCAATATCGCCGACAGGCGCATATCGTCAATGGTACACATCAGAACCAGAATCATCGCCAGAAAAGCAATGCACAGGTAGTTCCCGGCAGGGTACAGCAACGCCCTGAACTGCGTGTCGCGACCTTTGCGCCGCATCGCCGCGCGAAAACGCAGGTGCGCCAGGCAGATCATAATCCAGTTCAGCAGCAGCGTGGCGACCACCAGCGCCATCAGTAAGCCAAAGGCTTTCTGCGGCAGCAGATAGTTGATGAGTACCACCAGCGAGGTGATAGCGCCAGAGAGCACCAACGAGTTCACCGGTACGCCACGGCGACTGACGCGGGTTAAAAACTTCGGCGCATTTCCCTGAACGGAAAGACCGAACAGCATACGGCTGTTGGAATAGACGCCACTGTTATAAACCGACAGCGAGGCCACCAGAATGACAAAGTTCAGCGCAGAAGCCACCACGTTACTGTCGAGATTATGGAAAATCATCACGAACGGGCTGCTGTTGGATTGCACTTCCACCCACGGATAAAGCGCTAACAGCACCACCAGCGAACCGATATAAAACAGCAGAATACGGTAAACCACCTGATTCACCGCTTTTGGAATACTTTTATGCGGATCGCGCGCTTCAGCGGCGGTGATCCCAATAAGCTCAAGCCCGCCGAAAGAGAACATGATCACCGCCAGAGAGAGGATCAGCCCGTTCCAGCCGGTAGCGAAAAAGCCGTTGTAGCGCCAGAGGTTCTCGATACTGGCATGTTCTCCCCCGTTACCAGAAAAGAGCATCCACAGGCCAAAGCCGATCATGCCGATAATCGCCAGCACTTTGATTAGCGCAAACCAGAACTCCGTTTCACCGTACAGGCGCACGTTCACGAGGTTAACGGCGTTGATGATAATGAAGAACGCGGCGGCCCAGATCCAGGTTGGAACATCGGGAAGCCAGTATTGCATATAGATACCGGCGGCAGTCAGCTCCGCCATCCCAACCAGTACGAACATGACCCAGTAGTTCCAGCCGGAAAGAAAACCGGCGAAGGGGCCCCAGTATTTGTATGCAAAGTGCGCGAAAGAGCCGGAAACGGGTTCTTCAACCACCATTTCACCCAGCTGGCGCATGATGAGGAAAGCGATAATTCCGGCGACGCCGTAACCCAGCAGAACCGCCGGGCCAGCCATTTGAATGGCGGGGCCAATCCCCAGAAACAGACCTGTACCAATTGCGCCGCCCAGCGCAATCAATTGAATATGGCGGTTTTGCAACCCCCGTTGAAGCGTCGGCTCTCCGTTCGACGCAGCATCAGGCAAACTGTTGCCAGATGCAGTTGACGCGTTTTTCACGCCCTACCCCTGTATCGTTTTTATTGAAGGGGCACCTTTTAACATTTCGCTATAGTTGCCGCAAGGCACAATCCTCAGGGATGCGCCAGGCATCCCTGCCTGACGCCCCGAGGCAACGCTATTTATTATTTGTTCAGATCAATACGCACCACGCTGTCTGGCGCATCAGTCGAGTGATCTTTATTGAATTTCTGTTTCACCGTGACATACAGCGTCTGACCATCGGCGGACAGCAGCAGGCTGTTTGGATTCGGCGGCAGATCCCAGGATTTCTTCACGCTGTAATCCGTCGCGTTGAGGCTGAGCAACTTCCCGGACTCACGCTGAGAAATATAAAGTTCATTGCGTTTCGGGTTGAATTTCACCGATAAGGAATCGCCCACATCCAGCTGTTTGATGAGTTTGCCCGTATGGATATCCAGCACCAGCGTGGTTTTCGCTTTGGAGTTGTCGGTAACAAACAGGCGACTGGTTTGCGTATCTTCCGCCATATTCAGCAGCAGCGCCGGTTTATCACCCAGCGGTTTCCAGCGTTTTTCTACGCGCTGCGTGCGAGGATTGATAACCAGAATTTCACCGCCGCCATTCGCGGCATAGATACGCTGCGTGCTGTCAGAGTAGTGCAGACCGGTCATCCATTTACCGGTATTTTTGATGCGGGTTTTCAGCTTCAGGGTGTCGGCATCGACGACCCAGATCACCGCCGGATCGGCAACGGCGCCGATATACAGCAGGCCGTTATGCAGCAGAACCTGACGCGCGCCGTACGGGAATCCTTCCGGGTTACGTTCCGGGAAGAGCACACGGTTTTTCACTTTGCCGTCGGCGGTATTCAGCGCGCTCACGCCGCCATCCAGCGAATTGGTGACATAGACGGTTTTACCGTCCGGCGAAATCGCCATACCGAAGTTTTTCAGGTCAGTGTGGCTGGCGCCAATGGTTTTCAGCGTCTTCGGGTCCAGTTTGTAGACCACCCCGCCCTGCACATCTTTAAAACCTTCGGCGCTGGCAACGTAAAGCGCATCGCCTGACGGGCTTAACGCCATTTCATACAATCCATCGGCTAAATCACGTTTCTGAACATCGGTCGCAACGGCTGGCGCAGTCGGCGTTGCCTGCGGCGCAACGGGGGTTGAAGAACCGGAAGTGGCCGCACAACCACTTAATGCAACGGCAATCAGCAGGGCCAACGCGGATGTTGTCTTTTTCATTTTGGAAATCCTTACCTGGGTAATGTGAACCATGTGAAAAAAGCCTGATAACGTCCTTTGCACGCGGCAGTGACGTGATGAACCATCCGTGTAGAGAGGGAAAGTCTTACGAACCGTAAGCGCATTCGCCGCCAGGCCATTAAATAATAAAGAGAATGAGAACTATACTTATTCTCTTTAGCGAAGCAAGAATAATTCACCCGAAAGACGAAATTTCAAAACGGTGGTTTGAAGTACAAGTCAGATAGACATACCTGGGCACATCGTATAATTTTCGTGAATTGTTCTGGACGAAAAGGCTTCACACACCACAGAATATGTTTTAATTTTTTTTCTATATTTTCAAACGCGTGAGTCGGATCTACTATCTGTCACTCGTTTTTGAGTCACGTCGGGCATCGGCTGTCATGAATAAAATCATTAAACGGTTAGAGATCGTCAAAAGCGCCATCGAACTTGAGGATGAGGAGATCATCCATCAGCAACTTGCGCACCTGAAAGACGCCTCTCTGGATGCGGCCATCGGCACCATTGCCCTGGCGATCGAGGAGCGACGTTTCGGCGACGCGATGCGTGAAATTGCCGCCTGGTTACAGTCCCAGCGCGCCGTCTCGACGTGGCAGGACCCCGGCATCGCCGCCAGCAAGCTGGAACTGAAGGCGCTCGAAACGCAGCTACGCGAGCTGATCGACAAACGCAATGCCCGCATCCAGATCCTCGACGACTTCAACGATTTGTATCACTTGCGCCTTGGCCCGCTCATGGGCCGTATTCTGGAGCTGCGCAAACAGCTGGCCGCCAGCGCGCAGCGTAGGCAAGAGGCCGAACTCAGACGACGTGAAAAGGACTATCAGTCCTGCCAGCAGTATATTTCTCAGGCTATCGATCAGTTAGTGAAGCTTAAACAGCACTGGGTAAGCCTTAGCTCAACCTCCCGGGAAGCGGTGGAAACCAGAGAGCGTATTCAGCAGCAGACGGAACTTATCACCTCCCTGCTGGCGGAAATTCGCGAGCTGGAGAATGATTTCTCACGTCAGGATGACAGCGCAACCCGACAGGCGCGTGAAGAGGCCGATCACGAATATGAGGAATATCAGGAGCAGCATCAGGATGCGCAGTACCGCTATGCGCGCGATCAGCGCCTCTCTGCTGATGAACGTAATGAGCTTAAACGCCTGTGGCGCCAGGCCAGCCGACTCTGCCACCCGGACGTGGTCGCCGATGAGCTGAAAGAAAAAGCGCACCAGATGATGGTTCAACTTAACCAGGCCAGGCAGAATGCCGACCTGGCCACGATCCGTTCGCTACTTACCCAGTTGCAAAGCGGTCTGGAGCCGATGCTGGCGAGCGACAGGCTGAACAATCTTGCCCATCTGCGCAGTAAGATAGAGCAACTCAGAACGCAAATTAACGCCCTGCTCAAAGAGATAAGCGAGCTGGAAACGGAGAACGCCTGGCGTCTTGCCACATCCGTAACCGACAAAGAAGCGTACTTTGCCGAGCAGGAGCGCGCATTAGCGGAAATTCGCGATACGCTGGAAGTTCAGGTAAAACATGCGGAACAAGAGATCCTCGCCGGGTAAGGCGGAGCGTCAGGGAGGCAGGGATACCTTTGCTCACAACATCATCATGACCACCCTTTACCCTTTATAGCCGTCGAACTTTATTGCCCATTAAAAAACTAATGATGATTCTTTCGATCTCTGCTTCTTCACGCGAATTTTTAAAATCAAAACGACAGGAGACCTGATAACAGGAATACAGCTGATTCTCTGCATCAAATTCATTGACCATCACCACATCCACCACTTTTAAGTCGAGTTGCAAATAGCCGAATTGTTCAAAATCCAGAGACGCGCCTTTTATGACGGCATCTTTATAGAGAAAACGCGTATTCGCATCCTGCGCAATTAATGCGCATCCACCCCTGGACATATTTTTAATTTTGAAAGAATAATTCTCTCCATTTTTATATCGTCCAAAGCAGTTGAAACTGTGTCCCTTCAGGAAGGAGAAGCGCTGATGCTGGCGTCGTTGTATAAGAAAGACCATCTCGGGAATGAAATACGCCAGCGCATTCTCCATGCCGTCTGACATTTCCTGATCAATTCTGGCGTTAAATTTTATAATTCCATTTTCACTATGGAGAATAAACGTTTGGATCTTTTTGGTGACAATATCCTTATGGTGAGGGATAACAAAATGTTCAAAATCAACTTTTTCCAGCTGCGTGACCACACTAGTGTTGGCATATTTAAGCTCTAGTTTAGTCTTCTTTAGTAGCTCTTCACGGAAAACAGCGATAATTTCAAACTTGTTATCCTTCATCAATCCAAAACTCATCAGCAAGTCCTTATTTTTTATTCGAGATACATCTCATTCTCGTTTATGTGAAAAACGCAAAATCGTCCCCCATCCCTGGCTTTTGATTACCATAATGGATTCCAGATCAAATAATTCGTGAGAAATTAAGTTTTTAACTATTTTTGCTGTTTTATTGATACATAAAAACATTCATAAATGATTAAAGTTAGCGTAACTTATGTGCTACACAATACAAATTTAACTCAAAATTATAACAATTTGGAATAACATCGCTGCTCGCGCCGCGATTCTGAAATAAAAAAAGAGGGATTGCAATATAAACTAAAGGAGTAGACTGTCGGATTTTTTCATTATGCGTGGAATTTACACTGCGGCATCGTCTTTAATATTGAAGAAGATCTGGAGAGCAAAAATGTAACGTCAGGAGGGAAAAAATAATAATGAACCTGAGCAGAAACACTTAAAATAAATTAACCTGTTAAGGCTTACTTTCTTTGCGGCGATAAAGACAAAATATTCGCCACGCAACAGTAATAACTTGATTTTAAAAGATAAACATAATTCACCGTTCAATACGCTATGGCATCTCATCCGGCCCATGAAGCGTACTCCACGGGCCGGACGACTGGCGCAGCAGGTATAACGTTATGAGCGCTTATGTTGATGCGTGCGCAACCACATCAGTTTATACGCCGCCGGAATGATAAATAGCGACAGCAGCGGCGCGGTGATCATACCGCCAATCATCGGCGCGGCAATACGGCTCATCACTTCTGAACCCGCCCCGGTTCCCCATAAAATAGGTAACAGACCGGCGATAATCACCGCCACGGTCATGGCCTTTGGCCGCACGCGGAGAACCGCACCGTGGTACAGCGCCTCATCAAGTTTCTCTGCCGTAAAGGTTTGTGGATTATCCAGAGACGGCTCCGCTTCAATCGCATGACGCAGGTACATCAGCATGACCACGCCAAACTCTGCGGCGACGCCTGCCAGCGCGATGAATCCTGTTCCGGTGGCAACGGACAAATGAAAGCCCATCCAGTACAGGAACCAGATCCCGCCGACCAGGGCGAAAGGAACGCTGGTAATGATCAGCAGCGCTTCTCCCACCCGACGAAACGCCAGATACAGCAGAACGAAAATAATCATCAGCGTCATCGGCACCATCAGCTTCAGCTTATGGCTGGCGCGTTCAAGCAGCTCAAACTGCCCGGAAAACGCCACGCTGGTTCCCGGTTTCAACTGCACCTTTTCCGCGATCGCTTTTTTCAGATCGTTAACTACCGACACCATGTCACGATCGCGCGCATCAATATAGATCCAGCTTGCAGGTCGGGCATTTTCGGTTTTCAACATCGACGGTCCTGGCGCGATCTTCACGTCCGCCACATCCGCCAGGGTAATTTGCTGCTGCATTGGCGTCAGAATCGGCAGTTGACGTAAGGTTTCCGGGCTGTCGCGATAGCGTTGCGGGTAGCGCAGATTAATGGGATAACGCGCAATCCCCTCCACGGTTTCGCTTACCATCGCCCCACCGACTGCGGAGGTAATAAACAGTTGTACATCACCGACGGTCATCCCGTAACGGGCGGCTTTTTCACGATGAATGTCGATATTGAGGTAACGGCCTCCTTCCAGCCGTTCCGCCAGCGCCGACGCAACGCCCGGTACGGTTCTGGCAACCTCTTCGATCTGCTCCGCCGTGGCATCAATATCAGCCAGCACGGTGCCGGACACTTTAATGCCAATCGGACTTTTTATCCCGGTAGACAACATGTCGATTCGGTTACGGATTGGCGGCACCCACAGATTCGCCAGCCCCGGTAAGCGCACCGTTTTATCCAGTTCTTCGATGATTTTGTCCATCGTCATTCCCGGTCGCCACTGATCCTGCGGTTTCAGTTGGATAGTCGTTTCCACCATCTCCAGCGGCGCAGAGTCGGTGGCCGTTTCCGCCTTGCCGGTTTTGCCGAACACGCGCGCCACTTCCGGCACCGTCATGATCAGCTTATCGGTTTTTTGCAGCATATCCGCCGCCTGCGCCGCCGAAATCCCCGGTAGCGTGGAAGGCATATACAGCAGATCGCCCTCGTTAATTTGTGGTAAGAATTCCCCGCCCACTTTATTAAGCGGCCAGATGACCGTCAGGATCGAAAGTACCGCCACCAGCAGCGTGGTCTTCGGCCAGTGCAGCACTTTCAACAGCAGCGGGTGATAAATGCGGATCAAAAAGCGGTTAAGCGGATTACTGCTCTCTGCCGGGATCTTGCCGCGAATCCAGTAGCCCATCAGGATCGGGATCACCACGATCGCCAGGAAGGCCGCCCCTGCCATCGCATAGGTTTTGGTGAATGCCAGCGGGCCGAACAGGCGTCCTTCCTGCCCTTCGAGGGTAAAAATCGGGATGAACGACAGGGTAATAATCAGCAGACTGATAAACAGCGCCGGGCCCACTTCCACCGAGGCGTTCGTGATAACTTTCCAGCGCGTTTCGTTATCCAGCGGGTCGCCGGGATGCTGGTGCCCCCACTCCTCCAGCCGTTTATGCGCGTTTTCGATCATCACAATCGCGGCATCTACCATTGCCCCTACCGCAATGGCGATCCCGCCGAGCGACATAATATTGGCGTTCAGCCCCTGAAAATGCATCACGATAAAGGCAATACAGAGGCCCAGCGGCAACGAAATGATCGCCACCAGCGCAGAGCGGACATGCCACAGGAACAGCGCGCAGACCAGCGCAACCACAATAAACTCTTCGAGCAATTTGTAGCTGAGGTTATCAATAGCGCGGTCAATCAGCTGGCTGCGATCGTAGGTTGTCACGACGTCAACGCCTTCCGGCAGGCTGCTTTTCAGCGTTTCCAGCTTCGTCTTCACGGCGGAAATAACGTCCCGGGCGTTTTTACCGGAACGCAGGATCACCACCCCGCCCGCTACTTCGCCTTCGCCGTTCAGCTCAGCAATGCCCCGGCGCATTTCCGGGCCAATCTGTACGCGGGCGACATCGCGAAGGTACACCGGAACGCCGTTCTCACCGGATTTCAGCACAATGTTGTTGAAGTCATCGAGGGTCTGCAAATATCCGCTGGCGCGCACCATGTATTCCGCTTCTGACAATTCGACGGAGGAGCCCCCCGCCTCCTGGTTGGACATATCCAGAGCCGACTTCACCTGCGCAAGGCTGATGCCATACTGCGTGAGTTTCATCGGGTCGATAACGACCTGGTACTCTTTCACCACGCCGCCGACCGAGGCCACTTCCGCCACATTCGGAATGGTTTTCAGCTCATACTTTAAAAACCAGTCCTGTAAAGAGCGCAGTTCCGCCAGATCGTGTTTACCGCTGCGATCCACCAGCGCATATTCAAATATCCAGCCGACGCCGGTGGCGTCTGGCCCCATTTCCGCGCTGACGCCCGCAGGCAGTTTCCCCTGCACCTGATTGAGGTACTCCAGCACGCGGGAACGCGCCCAGTAGGGATCGGTGCCATCTTCAAAAATGACGTACACGTAAGAATCGCCAAACTGCGAGAAACCGCGCACCGTCTTCGCGCCTGGCACCGACAGCATGGTGGTCGTCAGTGGATAGGTCACCTGATTTTCAACAATCTGCGGCGCCTGTCCCGGATAGCTGGTTTTCACAATCACCTGCACGTCAGACAGGTCAGGCAGCGCATCAACCGGCGTGTTAATGATGGTCCAGGTTCCCCAGATGCTGAGGAACAGCGCCCCCATCACAACCAGAAAACGGTTCGCTACGGAGCGGCGGATAATCCATTCAATCATTTGTCATTCCCTCAATGTGAATGGGCCGCATGATCGGGCGCAGCAGAGGAAGATTGCGCCCGCATACGATCCAGCGCGCCGGAGATATTGGCTTCGGAGTCAATCAGGAACAGTCCGCTGGAGACCACTTTTTCACCTTCGGCAAGCCCGGCGCGAATCGCCGTCACGCCTTGTGACTCATGGAACACCGAGACCTGTTTCGGCACAAAGCGACCATCGTTGTCAACGGCGATCACTCGCTGTTCCGTTCCATTATCAATCAATGCTTTAGACGGGATTAGCAGCATCGGTTCGCTTTGCGTTTTCAGCTTCAGGTACGCATTCATTCCGGGCTTGAGCGCTTCATCAGGGTTATCAACCTGTAAGCGCAACTGGAGGGTTCGAGTGGTGGCGTCCACGCTTGGCAGAATCGCCCATTTACTGATGGTGAAGCGTTTATCCGGCCACGCGGGCACGGCAATATCGAACTGCGAGGCATCTTTAATCAGCCATGCGATGGATTCAGGAACGGCCGCGCTGATCCACACCGGGTCCATCCCCTGGATTTTCGCCACCACGTTATCTTTGGCGATATTCATCCCGGCGCGCAGATCGAACGCAGTGATCACCCCATCAATAGGCGCTTTCAGGGTAAAGCGGGTCTGAATTTTACGGGTTGAGACTAAGCGGCGGATATCCTCTTCCGGCATCCCGGCCAGACGCAGTCGTTCAAGAATGCCTTCCACCTGCGTTGCCGTACCGCCCGTTTCCCGCAGCAGTAAATATTCACTCTGGGCTTCAACCCAGTCAGGAATGGTCAGGTCGATCAGCGGCGTTCCTTTCTTAATTTTATCCCCCACCGTCAGCGGCCAGACTTTATCGATAAAGCCAGCGGAACGCGCCTGCACAATCACAAACTGGTATTCATTGAAACTGACGTTAGCCGGAAAAGTTTGCGCGTAGCGCAGCGGCCCACGGCGGACAGCCTCCGTCTTTAACCCTAAATTCTGCGTCTGTACCGGATCGATACGCACGCCTGGCGCAGAGGTCGTGTCTGACTCTTCGTCAGCGTATTTCGCCACCAGATCCATATCCATAAACGGCGATTTACCGGGCTTATCAAAGCGCGTATTCGGATACATGGGGTCATACCAGAACAGAACCTTACGGGCCTCTTTTTCGGAGGCAGGCGCAATATCGACAGGCTGATGCGCAGACGCAAAATAAGCGTAAACGCCGACCGAGATAATCCCTCCGACGATCATACTGCCGAGAATAAGCGCGGTAGTTTTTATTTTTAAAGACGCCATAGTGACTTCCATTCGATCCATTTTCTGGATCAGTTACGCGGGAGATATGCCCGCGCTTCTGTAAACCCGGGCAAGAACAAAGAGACAGCGAATACGCTTTACTGGCTGACCTGAATATCGCGTAATAAAGAGAGATTGCCCTGCTGAACGAAAGTAAACGCCACTTTGTCGCCGGGTTTAATGTCACCGGAACGGGTTTCCGGGGTCAGGGTAAAGCGCATCGTCATCGCAGGCCAGTTGACCGCCGGAATAGGTTCATGATCGATAGTCACTTTTTTCGTGTCTTTGTCGATGGCTTTAACCACGCCGGTTGAATGAATCACCTGCTCCGGCTGCGCCGCTGATGCGTTATTCATCATCTCGCCGTGGTGGTGTTCATTCGCCTGAACGTTAAATACCACGGCGGAGAACAGACCCAAAATCGCCGCTTTTACTGTATTGTTCATCATGCTTTCTCCTGAAAATAACGATAAATTTTTATTCCACCCAACCGCCGCCCAGCGCGGTGAACAGCGTAATTTCATTAGCCTGTCGGGCGTAATTCAGATCGAGTAACGTTTGCTGGGTTGAAAACAGAGAGCGCTCCGCATCCAGCACTTCGATATAGCTGACCGCGCCATGCTGATAGAGCGCTCTGGCGCGTTGCAGCGTAATACGCAGCGAGCTCAGATAACGCTGTTGCGCGGTTATCTGGTCGGTCAGGCTCTGGCGCAAAGCCAGCGCATCCGCCACCTCTTTAAACGCGGTCTGGATCTTCTGTTCATAATTCACAACCGATTGCTGCTGGCGAATTTCCGCCAGATCGAGGTTGGCCTGATTACGTCCGGCGTTAAAAATCGGCAGTTCCACTTTCGGGATAAAATTCCACATCCCGCTCGCGGCATTAAATAAACGGGAGAGATCGCTGCTGCTGCCGGACACCCCGCTGGTCAGGGTAATGGAGGGAAAAAAGGCCGCGCGCGCCGCGCCAATATTGGCATTCGCCGCCATCAACGTATGTTCAGCTTCCATAATATCCGGGCGCTGCAACAAGATTTGCGAGGAAAGCGACGGCGGGAGCGTCACGTTTTTAATATCTCCGCTATCGCGCGCTCTGTCATCCGGCAGCACAGAATAAGTGCCCAACAGCAATTGCAGCGCATTATTAGCCTGCGCCAGCTCGCCCTGTCGTTTCGCAATATCGCTGCGGGTGCTTTCAATCACGCCCCGCGCCTGTTCCAGCGCCAGAACGGTCGTGCTGCCGGTCAGCAACTGCTTTTCTACAAATGCGTAAGAGCGTGTATAGTTTTCCAGCGTTTCTTGTGCGATTTGCAACTGCGCGTACGCCAGCCGTTGATTAAAATAACTTTGCGCCACGTTTGAGATTAATAAGATATGCACTGCCCGGCGCGCTTCTTCGCTGGCAAAATAGTTCTGTCGGTCAGCCTCACTCATGTTTTTCAGCCGGCCAAAAAAGTCCAGATCAAAACTCAGATTCAGCCCGGCTTCATATTCGCGGGTACTGCTGCTGTCACCCTTTAATTTTCCTTCCCAGCTTCCGCTGGCATCGGAATTAAGCTGCGGATAACGATCGGCATCCGTCACCCGGTATTGCGCTCTGGCTTCCTGCACTTTCAGCGTCGCCATGCGCAAGTCACGGTTATTGCGTAACGCCTCACCGATCAGCGACTTTACTTGCTCATCAACAAAAAAGGTTCGCCAGCCGGTCTCCTGATACCCCGCAGGCGCAGAAACCAGCGCATTCTGGCTCAGGGAGAATTGTTGCGGCACCGGCAACGCGGGCCGCTGATAGTCCGGCGCCAGCGAACAGCCCGTCAGAACAAGCATCACGCTGAGGGTAAGAAGCTTAAATTTGCGCATAGCGTTTCTCGTCCCAACGGGACTGATAACCATATAGTGAATGTGAATTTATGCCCTGTACCTTAACGAAGTGACTCTGTTCGGCCCGTGACAGGAAAATGACAAAGTTGTCATTTTCCCAATAACCGATTGCTATCCGATCCTGCTCCTCTAGAATTGAAAACCCGCCCAACCTTTACGTGAAGGAAGACGTGATGAAGATTCTGATAGTCGAAGACGAGAAAAAAACCGGTGAATACCTGACCAAAGGTCTGACGGAAGCGGGCTTCGTGGTGGACCTGGCGGATAACGGGCTTAACGGGTATCACCTGGCGATGACGGGAGATTACGATCTGCTGATCCTCGACATCATGCTGCCGGATGTGAATGGCTGGGATATTGTCCGTATGCTGCGCACCGCCAACAAAGGTATGCCAATCCTTCTTCTTACCGCGCTGGGCACCATTGAACACCGGGTAAAAGGTCTGGAGTTGGGGGCTGACGACTATCTGGTTAAACCGTTCGCTTTCGCTGAATTACTGGCTCGCGTCAGAACGCTGCTGCGTCGCGGCGCGGCGGTGATGGTCGAAAGTCAGTTTCAGGTCGCGGATTTGACGCTCGATCTGGTCAGCAGAAAAGTGACCCGCAACGGCATGCGCATCACGCTCACCAGTAAAGAGTTTACGCTACTGGAGTTTTTCGTCCGCCACCAGGGAGAAGTCTTGCCCCGCTCGCTGATCGCTTCCCAGGTCTGGGATATGAACTTTGACAGCGATACCAACGCGATTGACGTTGCCGTTAAACGGCTGCGCGCGAAAATCGATAACGAGTTCGAACCGAAACTCATCCAGACCGTGCGTGGCGTGGGCTATGTGCTTGAGGTACCGGATGGTGACTAAACGCTTTCAGCGCCCTTTCTCGCTGGCGACGCGCCTGACATTTTTCATCAGCCTCGCCACCATTGCCTCTTTTTTCGCGTTTGCCTGGATCATGATTCACTCCGTAAAAGTGCATTTTGCCGAGCAGGATATCAATGACCTGAAAGAGATCAGCGCGACGCTGGAGCGAATCCTCACACATCCCGACGAACCGGAAGCACGTCGGCTGGAAATCCTAAAAAACGTTGCCGCCGGTTACTCGAACGTCATTATTTCGCTGGAAGATGCCAACCAGCGGGCGATTTTTCACTCTCCCGGTTCACCTGATCTTCGCCAGTTCATCGCCAAAGCCACGCCGGATAGCAGCGCGCGTAACGGCGATGTCTTTTTGTTGTCCAGCCCGGACTTACAAAGCAAGAGGCACGCTAACGGGCACGGTACCCATTCCGCATGGCGCATGATTCGCCTGCCGGTCGGGCAACTCGCGGACGGGCAACCGGCCTACACGCTCTATATGGCGTTATCGATAGACTTCCATCTGCACTATATTAACGATCTGAAAAATAAGCTGATTATGACGGCTTCGCTGATTAGCATGATGATCATTTTTATTGTGCTGTTCGCCGTCTACAAAGGCCATGAACCGATTCGCAGCGTCAGCCGCCGGATTCAAAATATTACGTCGAAAGACCTCGATGTGCGTCTTGACCCGCAGGCCGTTCCGATTGAGCTGGAGCGGCTGGTGCTCTCGTTTAACCATATGCTTGAACGCATTGAGGATGTTTTTACCCGCCAGTCGAATTTCTCTGCGGATATCGCCCATGAAATTCGCACCCCGATTACGAATCTGGTGACGCAAACAGAGATTGCGCTAAGCCAGACCCGCAGCCAAAAAGAGCTGGAAGACGTACTCTACTCCAACCTCGAAGAGTTTGGCCGTATGTCGAAGATGGTAAGCGACATGCTGTTTCTGGCTCAGGCCGACAATAACCAGCTCATCCCGGAGAAAAAGGCGCTCGACCTGGCGGATGAAGTCCACAAGGTGTTCGACTTTTTTGAAGCCTGGGCGGAAGAACGCGAAGTGCGTTTGCATTTTGAAGGACGCGCGTGTTGGGTATCCGGCGATCCCATCATGTTACGCAGAGCGCTCAGCAACTTGCTGTCTAACGCCATGCGCTACACCCCGAAAGGCGAAGCCGTCACCGTGCGGCTCAAAGAAATGGACAGACAGGCACAGATTACCGTTGAAAACCCCGGCGCCCCCATTGCGCCAGAACATTTACCGCGCCTGTTTGACCGCTTCTACCGGGTTGACCCTTCCCGACAGCGTAAGGGCGAAGGCAGCGGAATTGGGCTGGCGATTGTCAAATCAATCGTCATCGCCCATCAGGGAACCGTGTCCGTAACGTCCGATCTGCGCGCAACGCGCTTTATTCTGACATTGCCGAAACATGGCGATTGAAATGCAGTGATAACGACGCAGCGAAATGGAGTCTGACAGAAAGGCGAGAATAAAGACTGGCGCGCCCTGCAGGATTCGAACCTGCGACCCACGGCTTAGAAGGCCGTTGCTCTATCCAACTGAGCTAAGGGCGCACTGTGTGAAGCGATGGCTTCATGCGGATGAAACGCGTGAATTATACGGTGAGCGCCTGCTGAGTCAATGGCTTTTGTTCTGGTTGCTGAGGAAGTGTACGAATATCTTTTTTTCTGGCGCTACGCAACTATCCAGGAAATCACCTGGTAAGAACTCGGCCTGCATAAAGTGGCATTTTAAGGATAAATGTATTTAGAAAATTAATGCGTTTACTTACTATTTCCTCCCCACTTCCCAGCTGTTCAGGATATTTTTTATGCTGAGTGTCGCCATAAAAGAACAAAATAGCCATTTCGAACACGGTCTTAAAATCATCATGACTCGTCTGACTCATCAGTGGCATCAGAAAATTCAATTTCTACCTGCTGATGATATAGACAAAGCGGATATCGCATTTTTATCGCTGGATGAAGACTGGTTTAGTGCCGGATGTTATCAGATACCGGTACATACCCGGCACCAGCAGAGAGTCATTATTTGTAATGAATACGATAAAGACAAACTTATGTTCAGACCGTGTCTCTATATGCTGCCGCATATTTACCGGGAGGACGATGTTGATGAGATAACCAAAAAGATGGTGCTTATCCTGCATAAACGGGCACTTCGCCGCAGCGTTCCCCCTTCTGTTTGCCATTACTGTACGACTCGCCATTTCTCCATTCTGGAACGCCAGTTTTTAAAGATGGTCGCTCGCGGGCACCGGTTAAGCGAAATTGCCGTACTCCTTTCGTTGAACGAAGAACAAACCAAATCAATTCGCCGTAGCATCATGAAGAAACTGCACGTAAAAAATGAACAGCAGTTCTTAAATTACATCAGAGTTAACCTGGGTTTTCTGCAAGAATAGACATATTCTCAATTTTCCATACATCATGTTGAGAAATATCTCACAGATGATTAAGTAACGTCATCTACAGCGATTTTTCGCATACTGCCACAATGACACTTATCATATTTCCTGATTGCACAACCGTCAGGAACCGAAAATATTCGGCGGCATTCTTTATGCCTACAGGAGTGTTTTTGTGGCAACTCGCCCGGTATTACAGGGAAATATTCTTGACTCTGCAACATTGCGCACTCAAAAGGAACGTCCTTTTTGTTGGGAGTATCCTTTAAAGCTTGAACCGATAGTCCATTTATCTTCTGCCCGTACCTTTGGCTATGAAGTTCTGACTCAGGTTCCTTTTCATGTCAATACTGAGCATTTTTTTCACCACCTTCCGCCAGAAAAAATAGTGGCGAATTTTTATCAACAAGTCGCCACTATTACGCATTATCCCAAAGGCGTACATTATTTTCTTAATTTACCGCTGAAGGTATTTTTACACCTGGATTTTTTTAATTCAGGAGTACCCCCCTGCCCGTCCAATCTGATCCTTGAAATCCAGGACCCAGAAACGCTTTTTTCACTTAATAGCCGCCAGCGTTCCCAACTCTATGAAAAAATAAAACAGGTTGAGTCTATCGGAATTCCCGTCTGGCTGGATGATGTCGATGAAAATTTGATCAAAGAAGTGGCTGCCGCCCGCTGGCGTTTTAGTGGTCTGAAACTGGATAAAAATGCGTTCTGGGATCTAATTCTGCATCCTCAGAAACTGCGCCGGGTGATTTTTATGGGGTATAACATTGCAGATGTCATACTCATTGAAGGTATTGAAAATCATGCGCAAAAAGAAATTGCTTTTCATTCTGGCGCCCAATTAGGCCAGGGATACTTATGGCCCGCGCTTTTGCAAAACAAAGAGTAGAAAAACGGAAAGGGAAAGGATGCGCAGCGCACTTCGCAAAGAAAGACATCGCCGTTTAAGAAATACCGATTGCACTCACCACTACCATCACCTTGAACCACAGGTATTTGATCGTCTGGAATATCTGACCCAACGTCTCAATTATGCCCTACCGGACAATACAATCTCTCAGGTTATTATCACGACGGATAACTATCTCGGATATACACTGAATCGCTATTTATTTTCTGGAAAACGCACGGCGGTGTTCAGCTCTCTGGAATCACCCTCATGCAGGCTGGAAGAGACGGGCATCAGACAATTGATTGTTGATATGGCTGGACTGGCGGTCTCCTGCTACGAAACGCTTGAGCGATTACGCCTGCTTATCCGAGAGCGAAGCGATATCCAGGTTTACTTACTGGTGCCGGATAAGGATGTTAGTCTGACGCGTTTTATGCAAAAAGCCGGTAAGTTTTATATTCTGCAACGTCGCCAGAATCTCTCATCATTACGTAACGCCTTATTATCTCCCCCCTCCGTTCAAAATACTGATGGCACCTTTAGCCATACTGACTGGAAGATCATTTCCGCGTTATCTCAGGGTATGTCTTTAAAGGAAATCGCGCTTTTACTCAATACGCCTTATCACCGGGTGATCTACCGACTCAATCAACTTATTACTCAGTTGGATCTGCCGCATCGACACAGTTTGCTGTATCTGATACACCGCCTTAGCGTCACTTCTCTTCACTTAATTTAACACGCTAACCTCTTAAGCTATAAGATTTTTTAAGAAATTACTTATTTTAACGCCTGACTAAATGTAAATTTTTTACATAAAATTAATATTTACAACTATTCCTGGTATCATAGGAAAATCCCTCTTTCTCTATAATCCTTCAATTGACGGGCTCTCACGGCCTCATCGTTGAAAATTTGCCCAAAAGTCACATAACAGAAACTAAACAATTGGTTTTTTGTGTTGTTTTTATATTTAAAAAAAATACTTTTAGCCACGAAACATTAATTCAACAGAGAATAAAACCAAACGCTATTAAACAGTTTAAAACATGCAGAACATCCTAACAGCCAGCACCGATTTGTGTACCGTAAGCCTTTTCCGAAAAAATAGACCAGGTATAATCCTCCCTATTCTTAGTTAATCAGAATTTTCTTTTTTGTTGGTGCGAAATGGATATTCCCCACACTTATTGCTCTTACGCAAAATAGTCAGTTAACAAGGATGGTATTACCTTCACCACTTCCCAGGTTCGTGAGGTATATTCTGGCTATTTGATAATTAATAGTGTCTGACGCTTATCCGCAAACGGAAGACGCGCAAACAGTCTGAGGCATACAACAATGAAACCTGCATCCGTTATCATTATGGACGAACACCCTATTGTCAGAATGTCGATAGAAGTGCTTCTCGAAAAGAATAGTAATATCCAGGTTGTCCTGAAAACCGATGACAATCGTACCGCGGTAGATTATCTGCGCACATATCCTGTGGATCTGGTCATCCTGGATATAGAGCTGCCGGGTACAGATGGATTTACACTGCTTAAACGAATCAAATCAATACAAGAAAATACCAAAATTCTTTTCTTGTCGTCTAAATCTGAATCTTTTTATGCCGGGAGAGCTATCCGGGCAGGCGCAAACGGATTTGTCAGTAAAAGAAAGGATCTCAATGATATTTATAACGCAGTGAAAATGATCTTATCAGGATATTCTTTTTTTCCTTCAGAGACGCTAAATTTTATCAGTAATACCAGTTCACGAAAAGGTGAGCACAATGATATGCCGCTCTCAAACAGGGAGGTTACGGTACTGCGCTATCTCGCCAACGGTTTATCGAATAAAGAAATCGCAGAGCAGCTCTTGCTGAGTAACAAAACCATCAGCGCGCATAAAGCGAACATATTTTCGAAACTCGGCCTGCATACCATTGTTGAGCTTATTGATTACGCGAAGGTACACGACTTGCTGTGATCGTGGCTGACTCCCGACGAGAGATCGTTCGGGAGTACGTTATCGGGATCGGACTTCAGTTGTAATTGATCATAAAAGTCGCATCCGCCTTTGCGACTCCTGGCTGAACGCCATCGGCCAACGCAATGTAATTCGCATAAAACGTCAGCGTAGCATTACCGTTTTCATCAACGCTTACCGCCTGGCTGGCTTGCTCAAGCGGTAATCTGCTGCGATCGCTGTCGCGGATCTCAATGGCCACTTTTTGCGCCATGACCGCATCATCCAGCGCCAGCAGCGACGTCCCCGCCGCTGGTGTTCCTGAAAAGGTCATCGACGCCGCGCCCGGCGGGCAGCCCTCAAGTTTGATGCTGAAAGGCACGGGCTGGGTGGTATCGCCGCTGGTTTTCAACTGCTTCGTGGGCCAGGTGCCCAGCTCGACCGTTTTGTTACTGTCACCGGTCACTGCGGTGCAGGTGAAGTCCACAACATTACCGCGCAGTTCAATATTAATCTCGCCCAGAGCGGTGTCAGCCCGGCAAAGCGAGCTCAGCAACACGCTGCAAAAAATAGCCAGCAAAAGTCTCATGGCTGTGCGCTCCCCTTAGTCGTAATCCACACGCAGATACCCACGAGCGGTAAAAGGCCCTTCCGTCGGTTTACTCCCCGTGATGCTTACCGGCCATGCGCGGATCCCCACGCTGGCGGCGGCGCTGTCATCCAGACGGAATGGAATTTTGCTGGCCAGATTGTTAGGCGTCAGCGGCACACCGTCGCTGTCGGAAACGATAAAGCCTAAATCGGGATTATCAGAGACCATCGCCTGCCCGGAGATTTTCTCCGCCTCCAGACGCATCGACAAATAGGCCTGCGCCGCGACGTTCGTACATTTTATGGCGACCGTTTTTGTCTGCGGCGTCACCCCTTCCGGGCGATTCCCCGCCCCGGCTTTGCTGAACAGCGCGGCGCCGATATCGCCAAAATCAAATTCCACAACCTGCCCGGCATTCACTTCACAGCTTTGCGGAACCTCGACTTTACCGCTGTAGCTGATGGTATAAACCGGCGTGCTCAGGGCATCGCCGGTGCTGGTGGTGACATACACCGAGAACATGGTCTGGCGGGGAATCGGCACCATGTTGATAAAAGGCCGTATCACTTTGAGTTTAAAGATCAGCTTCGAGTCCATCACGCCGAAGGGCTTTTGTTTCGGTACATTGGGGTGCGTCCCCATGCGAATATAATTACGGGGCGGATAAAATAATCCGGCAGCGCTGTCGGTGATGCTCATCGCCCCCAGCAGGTAGTCATTGAGCTTGAGATACTGGAATCCTCCTTCCGTACTTTGCACGGGAAGTTCGGTCACATAGCTTCGAAAGGTATAATCCACATTCGTACCAGCAGGACACGTCGCCTGTACGCCAACCCAGCCCGATTTCTCCGGCAGCGTCACCACCTGTCCTACCTGATTATTGCTGCTGGTAAAAACATTCGACAGATCGTAAAACACATCGGTCGGCGTACCGTTCGAGTTATGGCAGACCGTCGCCCATGCCGGATTCGCCAGCAATAATGCGATGGCGCCCGGCAACAACCCTGATTTCATTTTCATCTTTTCTTACCTTTCATGACGACGGACGTTTACAGGTTGCATTAAGCAGCGTCACCGCCTGCTTCAGGCTCTCTTCGGGCAGGGAATAATGCGCCACGCAGCGGGCGTTCGCTCCCTCTCCCCACTGAATCAGCAGTTCCCCTTTCAGCGGCAGTCCGCTCAGATAAATTTGCCCGTCGTCGCCCGCCATACTGGTGACGCCGCTGGCGGTTTCGCGCACAATTGAGCCAAACGGCACCGGGCGATCGCCCTGTTTTGCGGTGACAATTGCGCGCACGCCGATTCGCGTGTCAAAGGCAGCGCGTACCAGCGCCCCTTGCGTCGGCACCACGCTGCTGACGTTATTTTCCACATCGGTGTGGTTATCCATTGAGTTGGTATCCAGCGCGACACGGTTATAGCGATATACGGTGGCATAAGGCATGACCGCATATCCGCGCCAGTCGGTTTGCACCCCGGTCTGGTTTTCTATATGCACCCCTTCGGCGCCTGGCGCTTTAATCAGGACATTGGTATCGCCTAAAGGCTGACTGAGCGTGATGCCGTCCGCATGACCGACCACGCCGCCAGACAGCTGCCAGTTGTAGTCATGCTGGTCTCGATCGTAGTTGTACCCCACGCCGAGCGTCCCGTAAGCCGCCTGCCAGTTCGCGCTGGCGCTGCCGCTGTAGCCATTGGTGCTGCTGTGTCCCTGGTTCACGCTGTAGCTCAGGTTACGCCCGTCTAACAATGTCCCGCCGATGCCGGTCTGCCAGCTGTTCTGTCCATTGCTGTTCCGGTTCGCGTTAAAGGTGGCGTAGGTGCGATCCAGGGCATTGTCGCGCGAGTAGCGTCGCCCGGTGAGCACGCTGAACGGAACCGACATGTTGAATGCCAGAATGCGATCGGTGCCGGAAATCCCTACGGATTCATTCCACGACCAGGAAAGGGAGTAGCTGATCCCTTGCCAGCCGCTGGCATATCCCAGTTGATACCAGGTATTGGCATCCGAAGTGTTCCAGTATGTTTGCTGACTGCCGGAGATATACAGCGAGCCGTAATCCCCCAGATTCTGTGAAATGTTGACCTGGAATCGGCCTTTTTTGCTGTAGTTCAGGTTGTGATAGCTCTGCACTACCGGCACTTTATGACGCTTACCTTCGCTGTCATATTCATACTCGTACCCTTCCATACTGCGGTACGCCACATCGTCAAGCGTGTAGAATCCGCGCGTGGAATAGCGATAGCCCAGTAACTGGAAGTTAGTGCCGTAGTTGTTCAACGACTTGGCGTACAGGAAACGCAGCGACTGCCCCTGGTGGGTGCTGTCATCCGCCAGTTGGCTGCGGGCGTGGGTGACGTCTACCGAAACCGCGCCCCAGTCGCCCAGGTTCCGTCCGGCCCCCAGCACCACCGAGCTGTAGCGCGAAGCCAGTTGCGTGCCGCCATAAGCGGTATACCCTTCAGGCAGACCGGCGATCAGCGTTCCCTGGAAGAAGAATGGCGAGGATTGCTGGCTATTGCCGCTGCGAAAATCCCCCGCCACCAGGTCGAACTTCATACGTCCTTCGCGCTGCAACAGCGGAACGGTGGAGTACGGCACCGTATAGCGCTGCTGACTGCCGTCTTTCTCATCAACCGTCACGTCCAGGTCGCCGCTTGAAGACGTTGGGTTGAGGTCGGTGATCGCGAAAGCGCCCGGTGAGACATAGCTCTGATAGATCACATAGCCGTTCTGGCGGATAGTCAGTTTTGCGGCGGTACGGGCGATCCCACGCACGGTCGGCGCATAGCCTTGCAGGCTATCAGGGTACATATTGTCAGACGAGTAGAGCCGCGCCCCGCGAAAGCCCACGCTGTCAAACACGTCGTTGCCGGTGTTGCTGTCCCCCATCACCAGTTCGCTTTTCAACGGGATGATGGCGCGTTGTACCCAGGTGCCGATGTTTTTCCAGCTTTGCGAGTGGTATCCGTCGCCTTTGGAATAGCTCCACGCGCCGTTGTTACGCAACCGCCACGGGCCATAGTTCAGGCCGCTCATCAGGCTTAAAAAATAGCTGTCGCTGTTCGTCCCGCGACTGCCGGTAAAACTGTAGTTGATAAGCGCGGCGGGAATCCCCTCATCCCACTCTTCCGGCGGGATATACCCGCGCGCGCTGTTCAGCATTGACGCCTGCGGAAGACTGATATTTAAACGCATTGAGGAAAAATCAAAAGCGATTTCAGCGCCGGGAATCGCCTCTGGCAAATTGATGCAGGTCTCCTCCTGGCTTTGCCCAAGCACAGGAAAGGCGGTGGTATTTACCCCCAGCCTTTTGATCCACGCCAGATCAAAACAGGGCATTAATCCACCTGATTTTTCACCGGTTTTCGTCGACGAGGTTTCAAAGCGAATATCCTGGGTCGCGACGAACTCATCGTTGCGCCAGATATCCACCCGATAGATGCCCGGGGGCTGGTGATTGCCTTTCTCAAAACGTGACAAATCTGCCACGGACGCAGCATCTGCCGACAAAAAAGCCGGGTTAAAGTAACTTTCGCCATGACTTATCGCCGGATAGAGCGCCGCCAGTATGGACAACGCCACCCCCGTCAGATGTGGCGTATACCCCGGCAGTGAACCGGGAAGATACGTTATCTTCTTCATCGTTTTCTCAGTGTGGCTTCACACGTTCCGATCAGCGCAAGCTAACCGTTTTCGCCGGTGTCAGCGCACCGTAATCATTTACCGTCTGGAACGTCACACTTCCCTGCGCGCCTGCCGGAAGCAGAATCTGGGTATTGTTCTTCGGCGCGACCATGACGTTATCAACCTTCTGATTTCCCACTTTGAGATTGACCAGCGTGAGATAGTAAGCAGACGGATTGGTGATTTTCAGGTGGTTCCCGGAACGGGAGAATTGCAGCATTCCTGGCGCGTCTTCCTGCACCTGCGGCAGATTGGCAGGGCGAACAAACAGCTTAATGCGCGACAGGATCGCCAGTTGCAGGACGTTTTTGCCTTCAAGGCTGTTTTTATCCACCGACGGTATCGCTTTCACGTTCATCCAGAACAAAGACTCCCGATCGGCAGGCAGGGGTTGTCCGGCATAAATAATACGCAGCGTGTTTTCACTTTTGGGTTCGCTGACAAACAGCGGCGGTGTAACAACGAACGATTTTTCTTTGACGCCGGCGCTGTTCTCAATCCATGAATTAACCAGATAACGCTCTTTCGATGCGCTGTTGCTAATTGCCAGCGAGGTCTGTTTGGCGTCCGCCGGATAAATAACGCGGGTGGCGCCTAATGCAATTCCCCCGGCCGCCTGCGCACTCATTGAAGTCCATAAGGCAATAAAAATAATAAGGCCTGATTTTATATAATTAAGCATGGCAAAAAATACCTTTTGCGTTTTATCAACGCCCGGAAAACAAATCAGGGGTAAACCAGCGTAAACCACACATCTGAATGAATACTTCCCGGCGTCATATTTTCCGAGATTGCCCGATAGCGAGCCGTGAAATGAAATGTCATTTCTTGCGTTAAAATAGGGGCATAATGAAGCGGCAAGGAATTGGGTATGATTTGCCGTTGTTCCTCATCAAATAATGCCAGACCAATACCGGAGGTCGCCGCCGTGTCGCTGCGCGCCAGGAATACCTGCGGATCTTCTGCGGGAGTCACACCGGAAAAAGCGATCCCAACATGGCTATAAACCTCTGAACTACAATCGGTTAATCGCAGCGCGAAAGGAATACTGGTCGGGGCGAAACTCCCGGTGCCAGAAAAGACATTGGTGCGGTATTGCCCCATCTGTACACGGAGATCCTGGCTTTCGGAATTCACCGCGCAGGCGCCGTTTACCAGCTGGCCTCGCAGGTGAAGATTACCGCTCTCCAGTATCACCGTATGCGCGAATGCGGGCATCGCGCAAATCAGCCCCACCAGCGCCACGCCTTTGCTAATCATCTGCTGTATCACTTATCGTCCCCGGATAGCGCCTCATCCATTGAGGCTTGCCACATCCCTGAATCCCTGGTGGGTTTATTCGTACTTCATGATGAAGGTTGCGTCGGCGTTAGCCTGACCCGGCGTGGTGTCCGCAGCAGTCGCTTTATAACGCGCGGTGAAACGCAGCGTGTTGCTACCTTCTACCAGCGCCTGAGCCGTAGAGAAGGTCGCGCCGTCTGGCTTCAGCGGAGAAGAGGTGTTATCAAGAATTTCGATCCCTACGCCGCCTGCCGTGGTGCCATTGTCACCAGACACGACTGCCAGCAGGCTGTCGTTTGTACCGTCAGCCTGACCAGAGAACGCAACGGCAGCGGTCGCTGCTACGCTCGGATCGCAGTCATTCAGTACAATGGTGAACGGAATCTGTGCGCTGGTATCGCCAACAGCGGTAAAGCTGGCGGTACGATACTGGCCCAGGGTCACGGTCTGATCGGCAGATTTCGTGCTAACGGCACACGCTGCATTGACCAGCTCACCTTCGAAGTGAACCGTACCGCCGCTAACGCTTACCGGATCGGCATGAGCCGCACCAGCAGCAAACATCAGGCCAGCAATAACGGAAGAGGTCATTAATTTAAGTTTCATGGATTTCCCTTGAATTACGCACATTCGGCTCCAGTTTCCTGCGGGAACCGTTTGAATCAAAATCGACATAATAATGTCAGGCTAATTATCTCTGCATCCTGTAAAGATATATATCGAAAGAGAATTAGCTAACCTTTTTACCCCAACTCTCCTGAGCATTAGATTCACTAATTAATCTTTACGAATATGACAATTCGTCACAGGGATAAATTAAACATTTCAATAAGTGAAAAATACCTTCAATCTCTTTAATTAGCCCAGGTAAATTCTTATTGGGATATAGGACAGGTCTAAGCCTTTTTTATATAAAAGTGTTCAATATCACACTTAACGCCACGTTTTTCGCGGCATTCCCCCTAATTTTAGCAGGGTGATGAATTGTTTCTTTTAGGTTAATTTTGATTAGGTTGCTCATTAATTGCCCACAGGATTTTGCCCCTCGCCGCAGCCCGTATCGCAGCGGTCACTGCACCGATCACACGTAAAGACGCAAACGATAACTGACAGCGCGCCCCGCTTCTGACAAAATAGCCACATCCCCTTCGACTTAATGTAACAGACGGAATCCTCTCTCTGATGGCAGCAAAGATTATTGACGGTAAAACGATTGCGCAGCAGGTGCGCTCTGAGGTTGCTCAAAAAGTTCAGGCGCGTGTCGCGGCCGGACTTCGCGCCCCAGGGTTGGCCGTTGTATTGGTAGGCAGCAACCCGGCTTCGCAGATTTATGTGGCGAGTAAGCGCAAAGCCTGTGAAGAGGTGGGATTCGTCTCCCGCTCCTATGACCTGCCCGAAACCACCAGCGAAGCAGAACTGCTGGAACTGATTGATACGCTTAACGCCGACAACACTATCGACGGTATTCTGGTGCAGTTGCCGCTACCGGCGGGCATCGATAACGTCAAAGTGCTGGAACGCATTGCGCCGGACAAAGACGTAGACGGTTTCCATCCCTATAACGTAGGCCGTCTGTGCCAGCGCGCGCCGCGTCTGCGCCCCTGTACGCCGCGCGGCATCGTCACGCTGCTGGAGCGTTACAACATCGATACCTTCGGACTGAATGCCGTCGTCATCGGCGCCTCGAATATCGTCGGTCGCCCGATGAGCATGGAACTGCTGCTGGCAGGCTGCACAACGACCGTGACTCACCGCTTCACCAAAGATCTGCGTCGCCATGTTGAACACGCCGATCTGCTGATTGTCGCCGTCGGCAAACCCGGATTTATTCCCGGCGAGTGGATTAAAGAAGGCGCCATCGTGATTGATGTCGGAATCAACCGACTGGAAAATGGTAAAGTGGTCGGCGATGTGGTCTTTGAAGACGCTGCCGCGCGCGCATCCTATATCACCCCGGTGCCGGGCGGCGTCGGTCCGATGACGGTCGCAACACTTATCGAAAACACGCTACAGGCGTGCGTTGAATATCACGATCCACAAGGTAAATAACATGGCAACATTCTCTTTAGGCAAGCACCCGCACGTTGAGTTGTGCGACCTGCTCAAACTGGAAGGCTGGAGCGAAAGCGGTGCCCAGGCGAAAATTGCCATTGCAGAAGGTTTAGTGAAGGTTGATGGCGCGGTTGAAACCCGCAAACGCTGCAAAATTGTTGCCGGGCAAACCGTCAGCTTCGCAGGGCAAAGCGTTAACGTCGTCGCCTGATTCAGAGTGCCGGATGGCGACGCTATCGCGTCTTATCCGGCCTACTGGTTATGCCAGTGTAGGCCGGATCGCCATCCGGCAATGACGTTATTTACGGCGCCAGGTTGTCCCTTGCGGACCATCTTCCAGCACGATGCCCATCTCATTCAGACGGTCACGCGCCGCATCCGCCGCCGCCCAGTCTTTGGCTTTACGCGCATCCAGACGCTGTTGAATTAACGCTTCGATTTCAGCCACTTCGCCGTCATCCGCCTGCGCTCCGCTTTGCAGGAACGCTTCCGGCTCCTGCTCCAGCAGCCCCAGCACGCCGGAAATTTTACGCAGATGTGACGCCATCGCATTCGCGGCAGCCATATCCTCACTCTTCAGACGGTTCACCTCACGCGCCATATCAAACAGCACAGAGTAGGCTTCCGGCGTGTTGAAATCGTCGTTCATTGCCTCCACAAAACGCGCTTCAAACGCTTCGCCGCCCGCAGGCGCAACGGTTTTGTCCGTTCCGCGCAGCGCGGTGTACAGACGCTCCAGGGCGGAGCGCGCCTGCTTGAGGTTCTCTTCGCTGTAGTTGAGCTGGCTACGATAGTGGCCGGACATCAGGAAGTAACGAACGGTTTCCGCGTCGTAGTATTTCAGCACATCGCGCACGGTAAAGAAGTTGCCCAGCGATTTCGACATCTTCTCACGATCCACCATCACCATGCCGGAGTGCATCCAGTAGTTCACATACTCGCCGTCGTGCGCGCAGGTAGACTGGGCGATTTCGTTCTCATGGTGCGGGAACATCAGGTCGGAACCGCCGCCATGAATATCAAAATGGTTGCCCAGCTGTTTGCAGTTCATGGCGGAACATTCAATGTGCCAGCCCGGACGACCCGCGCCCCACGGCGACGGCCAGCTCGGCTCGCCCTCTTTGGACATCTTCCACAGCACGAAATCCATCGGGTTGTGTTTTACGTCAACGACGTCAACGCGAGCGCCCGCCTGTAGCTGTTCCAGATCCTGGCGCGACAGCTGACCATAGTTCGGGTCGGTCGGCACGTCGAACATCACGTCGCCATTGTCCGCCACATAAGCGTGACCTTTGGCGATCAGCTGTTCGGTGATCTCAATAATTTCGGCAATATGGTGCGTTGCACGCGGCTCCAGATCCGGGCGCAGAATATTCAGCGCGTCGAAATCTTTGTGCATCTCCGCAATCATACGATCGACCAGCGCGACAAAGCTTTCACCGTTTTCGTTCGCCCGTTTAATGATCTTGTCGTCGATATCGGTAATGTTACGCACGTACTTCAGCGTATAACCGAGGAAACGCAAATAGCGCGCGACGACGTCGAAGGCGACAAACGTACGCCCGTGACCGATATGACAGAGGTCGTAAACGGTAATACCACACACGTACATGCCGACTTCCCCGGCATGAATAGGTTTGAATTCCTCTTTTTGGCGCGTCAGTGTATTAAAGATTTTTAACATCGAAGATTCCGTATAGACGTGTGTGGGTAATAATATCCGTATGATACATATTATTCGTAATCGAAGCAGCACACTTTGCGAGGTGATCGCAGCGTGCGGTTATGCTATAACACCCCCCTATATGTGACCCTTACCGGGGTCGAAGCACCACTATATCGGAACAGGATGCAAAAATGGTTACTTTCCACACTAATCACGGCGATATCGTAATCAAAACGTTTGATGACAAAGCGCCTGAAACAGTTAAAAACTTCCTGGACTACTGCCGCGAAGGTTTTTACAACAACACCATTTTCCACCGTGTTATTAACGGTTTCATGATTCAGGGCGGCGGTTTTGAACCTGGCATGAAGCAGAAAGCGACCAAAGAAGCGATCAAAAACGAAGCCAACAACGGTCTGAAAAACACCCGTGGCACGCTGGCAATGGCGCGTACTCAGGCTCCACACTCCGCAACGGCGCAGTTCTTCATCAACGTGGCCGACAACGACTTCCTGAACTTCTCTGGCGAAAGCATGCAGGGCTGGGGCTACTGCGTATTCGCTGAAGTCGTGGAAGGCATGGACGTGGTTGATAAAATCAAAGGCGTATCAACAGGCCGCAGCGGTATGCATCAGGACGTGCCGAAAGAAGACGTTATCATCGAAAACGTGACCGTCAGCGAGTAATCGTGGCGACACTGTTTATTGCAGATCTTCACCTCTGCACGGAAGAACCGGCGATCACCGCCGGTTTTCTGCGTTTTTTAGCCGGTGACGCGCGCCAGGCCGATGCGCTGTACATTCTTGGCGACCTTTTCGAAGCCTGGATAGGCGACGACGATCCCAACCCGCTGCACCGCGAAATGGCCGCAGCCATTAAAGCCGTTGTAGATTCCGGCGTACCCTGCTTCTTTATTCACGGCAACCGTGATTTTTTGATCGGCAAACGCTTTGCCCATGAAAGCGGAATGACGCTATTGCCGCAGGAAAAGGTGCTCGACCTCTATGGTCGTCGCGTATTGATTATGCACGGCGACACGCTCTGCACCGACGATGCCGGTTACCAGGCGTTTCGCGCCAAAGTTCACAAACCCTGGCTACAGACGCTGTTCCTCGCCCTGCCGCTGTTTATCCGCAATCGTATTGCCGCCAGAATGCGCGCAGGCAGCAAAGCCGCCAACAGCAGCAAGTCACTGGAGATCATGGACGTTAATCCACAGGCCGTGGTGGTCGAAATGGAAAAACACCATGTGCAATGGCTGATTCATGGTCATACCCATCGCCCGGACGTTCACGAACTGAGCGCTAACGGCAAACCCGCGTTCCGCGTTGTTTTAGGCGCCTGGCATAGCGAAGGGTCGATGGTCAAAGTCACGCCGGATGACGTTGAGCTTCTCCATTTCCCGTTTTAACCTCGCCCGTGAATTGACGACGTCATAAGGTACGCAACCGTTTTCCTTGGCGTATTTCCGTGCTATTCTCTGTGCCCTCAAAAGCCGAGAGTTGTGCACCACAGGAGTTTTAAGACGCATGTCTTCCCGCAATAATCCGGCGCGTGTCGCCATCGTGATGGGGTCCAAAAGCGACTGGGCTACCATGCAGTTTGCCGCCGAAATCTTCGATATCCTGAACGTTCCACACCACGTTGAAGTGGTTTCCGCACACCGCACCCCCGATAAGCTGTTCAGCTTCGCCGAAAGCGCCGAAGAGAAGGGTTATCAGGTGATTATTGCTGGTGCTGGCGGCGCGGCGCATCTGCCGGGAATGATTGCGGCAAAAACGCTGGTGCCGGTACTGGGCGTGCCGGTGCAAAGCGCTGCGCTGAGCGGCGTGGACAGCCTCTACTCTATCGTCCAGATGCCACGCGGCATTCCGGTCGGCACGCTGGCGATCGGCAAAGCGGGCGCGGCAAACGCGGCGCTGCTGGCAGCGCAAATTCTGGCGACACACGATAAAGACCTGCGCCAACGTCTGGCGGACTGGCGTAAAGCCCAGACCGATGAGGTGCTTGAGAATCCCGACCCACGAGGTGCGGCATGAAGCAGGTCTGCGTACTGGGTAACGGCCAGTTAGGACGGATGCTGCGTCAGGCGGGCGAACCGTTGGGCATCACCGTCTGGCCTGTCGGGCTGGACGCGGAACCTACCGCCGTTCCGGTTCAGCAAAGCGTGATCACAGCGGAAATCGAACGCTGGCCGGAAACCGCGCTGACCCGCGAACTGGCGCGCCACCCGGCTTTCGTCAACCGCGACGTTTTCCCGATTATTGCCGACCGCCTGACGCAAAAGCAGCTTTTTGACAAACTCTCGCTGGCGACGGCGCCCTGGCAGTTGCTGGCAAGCCGGGACGAGTGGCCTGCCGTATTTGCGCGTCTGGGCGAACTGGCTATCGTCAAACGGCGCGTCGGCGGTTACGACGGCCGTGGGCAGTGGCGTTTACGCGCGGATGAAACCGCTCAGTTCCCGGACGACGGTTACGGCGAGTGCATTGTTGAACAGGGCATTAACTTCTCTGGCGAAGTGTCGTTAGTCGGCGCCCGCGCCCATGACGGCAGCACCGTGTTCTACCCGCTGACGCACAACCTGCACCAGGATGGGATTCTACGCACCAGCGTAGCGTTCCCACAGGCCAACGCAAAACAGCAGGAACAGGCGGAAGCCATGCTCTCTGCCATCATGCATGAACTGGGTTATGTCGGCGTCATGGCGATGGAGTGTTTTATCACGCCAGAAGGGTTGCTCATCAACGAACTGGCGCCGCGGGTACACAACAGCGGGCACTGGACGCAAAACGGCGCCAGCATCAGCCAGTTTGAGCTGCATCTGCGCGCGATTACCGGCCTGCCGTTACCGTCACCGGTCGTGGACAGCCCGTCCGTGATGGTGAACCTGATTGGCAGCGCTCTGAATTATGACTGGCTGAAACTGCCGCTGGTGCATCTGCACTGGTACGACAAAGAGGTTCGCGAGGGGCGTAAAGTGGGCCACCTGAACCTGACCGACAGCGATACCGATCGCTTAAGCGCAACGCTGGAAGCCTTAGTTCCCTTGCTGCCGCCGGAATACGCCAGCGGCATCATCTGGGCGCAAAGTAAGCTTAAGTAATACATAAAATGCCGGGAAAGGAATCTTATCCTTTTCCGGCTCCTCCTTCAGCGCGTAAAATCCCCATCATTGCCGTTTGTTTTTTTTCAGGATTCCACAATGAACGATGGGACGGACTATCGCGCCATTCTGGCGGCCGATACGCCTTTAATCGACGTTCGCGCGCCGATAGAATTTACGCAGGGCGCCATGCCCACCGCGATTAACCTGCCCTTAATGAATGATGAAGAACGCGCGGCAGTCGGCACCTGTTACAAACGCCAGGGGCCGGAAGCGGCACTGGCGTTGGGCCATAAACTCGTTGCCGGCGACGAGCGTCAACGGCGGCTGGAGGCCTGGCGAAAAGCCTGTATTCAACATCCCCGGGGTTATCTCTGCTGCGCGCGCGGCGGTCAGCGTTCGCATATCGTACAACAATGGCTACATGAGTCCGGCGTGGATTATCCGCTGATCCAGGGCGGCTACAAAGCGCTCCGCCAGGCGGCCATGCACATCACCGACACGCTGGTACAAAAACCCATGATCTTAATTGGCGGCTGTACCGGCAGCGGAAAAACACAGTTGGTTCGACAGCAGCCGAACGGCGTGGATCTGGAAGGACTGGCGCATCATCGCGGTTCGTCATTCGGCCGCACGCTGAAGCCGCAGCTGAGTCAGGCCAGTTTTGAAAATCATCTCGCCGTGGAGATGTTGAAAACCGACGCCCGTCAGGAGTTGCAGATGTGGGTGCTGGAAGACGAAGGCCGGATGATTGGCGCAAATCATCTGCCCGAATGTCTGCGCGAACGCATGGCGCAGGCACCCATTGCGGTTGTGGACGATCCGTTCGAGCTGCGTCTGGAGCGGCTGCGCGAAGAGTATTTTATCCGCATGCTTCGCGACTTCACCCATGCCTGCGGGGAAGAAGACGGCTGGCTGGCGTACAGCGACTATCTGCATCATGGGCTTTCCGCCATTCAGCGCCGCCTTGGTTTGCAGCGTTTTAAAGAGCTGACGGTAAAACTAGACGCTGCGCTGGCCATGCAGCAGGCCAGCGGCAGTACCGACGGGCATCTGGCCTGGCTGGTGCCGCTCCTAAACGAATACTACGATCCGATGTATCGCTATCAACTGGAAAAGAAAGCCGCGAAAATCGTCTTTCGCGGCATATGGCAGGACGTTGCACAGTGGCTTCAAAACTAGCGATTGCGGGCATTCTGCCGGATGGCGGCTAACGCCTTATCCGGCCTACAAATATTATGCCCTAATGTCTGTCGCGTTTATCGGCGCGTTTCGCCAGCCAGTCGCCGAGCATCTGTACAACCTGCACCAGAATAATCAACGCGACCACGGTGACAATCATCACCTGGGTTTCGTAGCGGTAATAACCGTAGCGAATCGCCAGGTCGCCGACCCCGCCGCCACCGACAATCCCGGCCATCGCGGAATAGCCAATCAGACTCACCAGCGTGATGGTCAGCCCGCGTAGCAGACCGGCGCTGGCCTCTGGCAGCAGTACGGTGCAGATAATGCGCATCGGGCTGGCGCCGAACGCTTCTGCCGCTTCGATAATCCCTTTATCCACCTCACGCAGCGCGCTATCGACCAGACGCGCATAGAACGCTATCGCCGCAACAGAGAGAGGGACGGAGGCGGCAATCGGCCCGATGGTATTGCCGAGCAAAAATTGCGTGAGCGGCAACAGCAGCACCAGCAAAATCACGAACGGCACCGAGCGGATAATGTTCACCAGAACCGAACTCACCAGATACACGAAGCGATTCTGCCAGAACAGATTCCGGTCGGTGACAAAGATAAGGAAGCCGAGCGGCAGCCCGCCGACAACCGCCAGCACCGTTGAAATGCTCAGCATTTGAAAGGTTTCATTGAACGCCAGCGTTAAATCCGGCAGTAAATCATCCACGAATCACCTCCACCTGCGCAGTACGTTGCCGAATATGCGCTACCGCGGCATCCACCGCTGACGGGTTGTGCGGCGCAGTCAGTTGCACCACTAAAATCCCCAACGCGCGTTCGCCGATATATTCAATTTTGCCGTGCAGAATGTTCACCGCTACGCCGAACTTCACCGCCACATCAGACAACACCGGCTGCTCCGCCGAATCACCGATAAACAGAATTTTCAGTAACTGACCGGGCAGATGCTGGCGCAGACGTTCCGGTAGCGTCAGATTGAGAGTGTGCGACACCAGCTGCTGTGTGAAGGCGTGCTGCGGATGAGCGAAAACATCAAACACGTCGCCCGACTCCACCACTTTGCCGCCGGACATCACCGCCACGCGATCGCAGATGGACTTGATCACATTCATTTCATGGGTGATCAGCACGATCGTGATCCCCAGCTGTTCGTTAATCTGTTTGAGCAGCGCCAGAATGGTCGCTGACGTTTCCAGATCCAGCGCGGAAGTCGGTTCGTCGCAGAGCAGTACATCTGGATGGTTGGCGATCGCGCGGGCAATCCCCACTCGCTGCTTTTGACCGCCGCTAAGCTGTACCGGAAAGCGGTTCGCCTTATCCGCCAGCCCGACCAGCGCCAGAATTTCGGCGACGCGCGGGGCGATCCTGCTGCGCTCCCATCCGGCGGATTTCAGGCTGAAAGCGACGTTTTGCGCCACCGTGCGGGTATGCATCAGATTAAAGTGCTGGAAAATCATCCCAATACGCTGGCGGGCTTTACGCAGATTCGCCCCTTCCAGCGCAGAGATCGCCACACCGTTCACTTTCACGCTTCCCTGACTCGGGCGCGTTAAGGCATTAAGGGTACGCAGCAGCGTACTTTTTCCCGCGCCGCTGGTGCCGACAATGCCAAAAATTTCGCCCGCCGCTATCCGCAGGCTGACATCATCCACCGCGCGGGTCGATGCGCCACGGCCTGCCGTAAAATCCACGCAGACCTTTTCAATCTCAATCATGCTCACCTCAGAAATGCGAAAAGGGCAGTCGCCGCTGCCCCGTTAATTCCCTTGCGCAGCGATTATTTGTCTGCGGTCATCCATTCCGGTTTCTGGAAGGCGCTGTAAATATTCTTCGGATCGTCAATAACCGCACGGTAGGCCGGAGATTTCACCGCATCGACAATATCTTTCGCGAACGGCTTGTCGGCATCTTCACTGCGTACGGCAATGATATTTTTCAGGTTTTCATCCAGTTGCTCTTGTTTTAGCGCGCTGGAAAGATCCAGCCCCGCCGCAACGGCGAAATTACCGTTAACCAGCGCGCCGGTCACGCCATCCAGCGTGCGCGGCAGCTGTGCCGCTTCCAGCGGTTTAAACACCAGCCCTTTCGGGTTGCTGGCGATATCACGCTCGGAGGCTTTCGTCGGGTCGATATTGTCTTTAATGGTGATAAGACCGATTGATTGCAGGAAACGCAGACCGCGCGCCAGATTGGTCGGGTCATTCGACAGGGTAATAATGTCCCCTTTCTTCAGCTCGTCCAGACTGTTGATTTTACGGGAATAGAACCCCATTCCGGCCGTCGGCACGACGATCAGCTTCGTCAGTTTCAGTCCTTTATCGGCGGTGAATTTTTCAAAATAGAGCGTGTGCTGGAACAGGTTAGCGTCAATGCTGCCGTTGGATAACGCCATGTTTGGCTGAACATAGTCGCTAAATTCGCGCACCACGACCTTGTAGCCTTTCTCTTTCAGCGTTGGCGCGATGGCCTGTTTGACCATATCGCCATACGGACCCGGCGCGACGCCGAATACAATAGTCTGTGGATCGCTATTAGCATGAGCAAATTGCAGGCCGCAGGCCAGCAAAAGCGCCCCGGCGGCAACGCGTAAACTCTGACGCAGTCCCATAACTTCTCCCTTTTAAATGTTGTGATGCAGTGCAGTACGCCGTGCGATGCGACGTTGTTCATTTGGGCCTGAATACAAGGCTATTTGTTAACATGACACAGTTCACAACCTGTTGTCCTTGAAATTATTTCATGATGTTGCAGAGTATGTCGTTGAAAGGGGATGAGCAGAAATGAAAAAGCCGGATAGCGGCATAAGTGCCTTATCCGGCCTGGACGCTCTATTATTGCGCTGCACTCGTAGGCCCGATTAGCGCAAGCGCCATCGGGCATTCGGTTTGGCAGGCGCCAATTAGAAGTCGTAACGCAGACGAACCAGGTTCATATCGCCCAGATCGTCGGTGCTGGAGGTGAATACGTGTTCGTAATCCACGCGGAAACCATAATCCAGCTGGAAGCTAATACCAACGCCATTATCAATACGCTGGTAGTTACGGCCGTTCACATATTCAATACGGTCACCCATAAAGTACGGCTGAATAGATTTCACCGCATACTGGTTGATCGGGAATTTATAACCGGCAAAGTATTCAACACCCCATGCGTCGCCCGCAAAGTAGTCATGCGCGTCTACGCGTTTGGTGGTCATGAAGTTCTGATACCAGCCGCCGCCCAGCGCGAAAGTCCAGTTATCCGGCGTCCAGCTAAGCGCAGTACCAACGATATTTTGATCGTAGTCTTTACCGTCGCCGCCGTTACCTGGGCGCATTTCCGCACGCGTATAGTTCCACGCCGTACCCCAGGTCAGATCGTCCGTGATGTGGTAATCCGCACCCAGAGAACCGCCACCTTTACGCTTGTAGCGCAGGCCGTTGTTCGGGTTGTAATCATCGCTGAACAGATAAGACGCGTAGAGATCGACGTCGCCGACTGTTTTCTTATACTTCAGGGATTTACGGGTACGGTAAGAACCGTCGTAGTCGCCGTTGATACCGTTGCCTGGCGCCTGACCAATCATGTCATAGTCCCAGATATCGGTTTTCACGCCAACCACATCATAATAAACGCTGTTCTGTTGACCGAAAGTCAGCGTACCCCAGGTATCGCTTTTCAGACCGGTGTACAGCATACGGCGAGTGGTGTCGTTCGCGCCGTCTGCGTAGTGGTTATCCCAGTTGAACATCGCCGGGAAGTTAACGCCCAGCTCGTAGTAGCTGACCCAGCTAATGTCATCAAACAGATAGTAATCAGCCGCGAAACGGAAACGGGTGCCGCCATCGAAGCCATTACGTTTGTAACCATTTTTACCGTCGTCGCCAGCCATATTCTGGAACTGAGGACGAATACTGCCGCCAACGGTGAAGTTAAGACGGCTCAGCGGATTACCCGCCTGTGGATCTTGTTTCAGAACAGTGATTTCCGCCTGAGATGCGAAAGACGTTAATGCCACTGCCGCGCCGATCGATGCCGCCAGCGCTGTTTTTTTTATTGTCATTATATTTTCCTTGATAGATTTACCCGTCATTATTCGCACTGCTGGCAAAATACCGGCAACGTAAAAAACAACGGGCATAGCCCGCTAACTATTTAGGGAAGGTGCGAATAAGCAGGTCATTTCTTCCCAAGCTGACTCGCTGATTAAAATTTCGCGGATCTGGGCCGATTTTTTTCCCGCAAACACATCGAATCAGCCTATTTAGGCTATTTTTTCCACCATTTCTGGCGTTATTTCCGGTTTTTACTGAGATCTCTCCCACTGACGTATCATTTGGTCCACCCGAAACAGGTTGGCCAGGGTGAATAACATCGCCAGTTGGTTATCGTTTTTCAGCAGCCCCTTGTATCTGGCTTTCACGAAGCCGAACTGCCGCTTGATGATGCGAAACGGGTGCTCCACCTTGGCACGGATGCTGGCTTTCATGTATTCGATGTTGATGGCCGTTTTGTTCTTGCGCGGATGCTGCTTCAAGGTTTTTACC
>NZ_JAOWFM010000055.1:0-163526 GCF_030333655.1 Citrobacter sp. CK180
GCGCCAACAGTACGGCCGCCTTCACGGATTGCGAAACGCAGACCGTCGTCCATCGCGATCGGGTGGATCAGGGTAACAACCATTTTGATGTTGTCGCCCGGCATTACCATCTCTACGCCTTCCGGCAGTTCGATGGTGCCAGTCACGTCAGTTGTACGGAAGTAGAACTGCGGACGGTAGCCTTTGAAGAACGGAGTATGACGGCCGCCTTCATCTTTGGACAGAATGTACACTTCAGATTCGAACTTGGTGTGCGGCTTGATGGAACCCGGCTTAGCCAGTACCTGACCACGTTCGATTTCTTCACGTTTGATACCACGCAGCAGAACACCTACGTTCTCACCAGCACGGCCTTCGTCCAGCAGTTTGCGGAACATTTCAACGCCAGTACAGGTAGACTTCGCAGTCTCTTTGATACCAACGATTTCAACTTCTTCGCCCACTTTGATGATACCGCGCTCTACACGACCGGTAACAACGGTACCACGACCGGAGATGGAGAATACGTCTTCGATCGGCAGCAGGAAAGGCTTGTCAATCGCACGCTCTGGTTCCGGGATGTAAGAATCCAGGTAGCCAGCCAGTTCGATGATTTTCGCTTCCCACTCTGCGTCGCCTTCCAGCGCCTTCAGAGCAGAACCACGAACGATCGGCGTGTCGTCGCCCGGGAAATCGTACTGAGACAGCAGTTCACGCACTTCCATCTCAACCAGTTCCAGCAGCTCTTCGTCATCAACCATGTCGCATTTGTTCAGGAACACGATGATGTACGGAACGCCTACCTGACGACCCAGCAGGATGTGCTCACGGGTCTGCGGCATCGGGCCGTCAGTCGCAGCAACAACCAGGATCGCGCCGTCCATCTGCGCAGCACCGGTGATCATGTTTTTAACATAGTCGGCGTGGCCCGGGCAGTCTACGTGCGCGTAGTGGCGAGTCGGGGTGTCGTATTCAACGTGAGAAGTGTTGATGGTGATACCACGAGCTTTTTCTTCCGGCGCGTTATCGATCTGGTCGAATGCACGAGCAGCACCGCCGTAGGTTTTAGCCAGTACGGTAGTGATTGCAGCAGTCAGAGTAGTTTTACCATGGTCAACGTGGCCGATGGTGCCGACGTTAACGTGCGGTTTTGTACGTTCAAATTTTTCTTTAGACACGGCTATATTCCTTACTATAGTGCTCTCCCCTTCAGGAGAGAGCACGGGACTTAGGTTTTAATCCTGTGGATTATTTACCACGGGCTTCAATAACGGCCTGAGCAACGTTGCTCGGTGCATCATCATACTTCAGGAATTCCATAGTGTATGATGCGCGACCTTTGGTCAGAGAACGCAGCTGAGTTGCATATCCGAACATTTCAGACAGCGGTACTTCAGCGTGGATCTTAACGCCAGTAACTTCGGATTCCTGACCGCGCAGCATACCGCGACGACGGCTCAAGTCACCAATTACGTCACCGGTGTTCTCTTCCGGCGTTTCTACCTCAACCTTCATGATCGGCTCAAGCAGAACAGGTTTCGCTTTCTTAAAGCCTTCTTTAAAGGCAATAGACGCAGCCAGTTTAAACGCCAGTTCAGAGGAGTCAACGTCATGGTAAGAACCGAAGTGCAGACGGATACCGATGTCAACAACCGGATAGCCAGCCAGCGGGCCTGCTTTCAGCTGCTCCTGGATACCTTTATCAACGGCCGGGATGTATTCGCCAGGGATTACACCACCCTTGATGTCGTTGATGAACTCGTAGCCTTTCGGGTTGGAACCCGGCTCCAGCGGGTACATGTCGATAACAACATGACCGTACTGACCGCGACCACCAGACTGCTTGGCGTGTTTACCTTCGATATCGGTAACTTTCGAGCGAATCGCTTCGCGGTAAGCAACCTGAGGTTTACCGACGTTCGCTTCAACGTTGAATTCACGCTTCATACGGTCAACGATGATGTCGAGGTGCAGCTCACCCATACCGGCGATAATGGTCTGGTTAGATTCTTCGTCAGTCCATACGCGGAAAGACGGGTCTTCTTTAGCCAGACGGCCCAGAGCCAGACCCATTTTTTCCTGGTCAGCTTTGGTTTTCGGTTCTACTGCGATGGAGATTACCGGCTCAGGGAATTCCATACGTTCCAGAATGATCGGCGCGTCCGGGTCACACAGGGTGTCACCCGTAGTTACGTCTTTCAGACCGATAGCAGCAGCGATGTCGCCCGCGCGAACTTCTTTGATCTCTTCACGTTTGTTAGCGTGCATCTGAACGATACGACCGAAACGCTCACGTGCGGATTTCACGGAGTTCAGTACGGTATCACCAGAGTTAACCACACCAGAGTACACACGGAAGAAGGTCAGGTTACCCACGAACGGGTCGGTAGCGATTTTGAATGCCAGTGCAGAGAAAGGCTCATCATCGCTAGCATGACGCTCAGCCGGAGTATCTTTACCGTCGTCCAGGATACCGTTGATCGCAGGTACGTCAACCGGGGATGGCAGGTAATCAATTACCGCATCCAGCATCGCCTGAACACCTTTGTTCTTAAATGCAGAACCACAGGTTACCAGGATGATTTCGTTGCTCAGAACACGCTGACGCAGAGCTTTTTTGATCTCTTCTTCAGTCAGTTCTTCGCCACCCAGGTATTTTTCCATCAGCTCTTCAGAAGCTTCCGCAGCGGACTCGATCAGGTTCTGGTGCCATTCTTCAGCCAGTTCCTGCATGTCAGCCGGGATATCTTCGTAAGTGAAGGTAACGCCTGCATCTGCTTCGTTCCAGTTGATGGCTTTCATTTTCACCAGGTCAACAACACCGGTGAACGCTTCTTCAGCGCCAATCGCCAGTTGCAGCGGAACAGGGTTCGCGCCCAGACGGCTTTTGATCTGACCAACAACTTTCAGGAAGTTCGCACCCATACGGTCCATTTTGTTAACGAACGCAATGCGCGGAACTTTATATTTGTTTGCCTGACGCCATACGGTTTCAGACTGCGGCTGAACACCACCAACTGCGCAGTAAACCATTACTGCACCATCAAGAACACGCATGGAACGTTCTACTTCGATAGTGAAGTCAACGTGCCCCGGGGTGTCGATGATGTTTACGCGATGCGGTTCATACTGCTTAGCCATACCAGACCAGAATGCAGTAGTCGCTGCGGAGGTGATGGTAATACCACGCTCCTGCTCCTGCTCCATCCAGTCCATGGTAGCTGCGCCGTCATGAACTTCACCGATTTTATGGTTTACACCGGTGTAGAACAGAATACGTTCGGTAGTAGTGGTTTTACCGGCGTCGATGTGCGCACTGATACCGATGTTACGGTAGCGTGCGATGGGTGTTGTACGAGCCATTTGATTCCTCGTTTTATCTTCTAGGCGTTCAATTTAAGTAGCCCAAAGCGGGCTGCTTGCTGGAAGCGCCCGCCTGGTGACTAAAATTCCGAAGGGATTACCAACGGTAGTGTGCGAACGCCTTGTTGGCTTCTGCCATACGGTGAACGTCTTCACGTTTCTTAACTGCAGTACCTTTGTTGTCTGCAGCATCAGTGAGTTCGTTCGCCAGGCGCAGAGCCATGGATTTATCACCGCGTTTACGAGCAGCTTCAACGATCCAACGCATTGCCAGAGCATTACGACGAACCGGACGGACTTCAACTGGTACCTGATAAGTAGAACCACCAACGCGGCGAGACTTAACTTCGACAGTCGGGCGCACGTTTTCGAGAGCTACTTCGAAAGCTTCCAGTTCAGATTTACCAGAACGCTGAGCCAGGGTCTCCAGCGCGCTGTATACGATAGTTTCGGCAGTAGATTTTTTACCATCTACCATCAGGATATTTACAAATTTAGCCAGCAGTTCTGATCCGAACTTCGGATCCGGAAGAATTTTACGCTGACCAATGACGCGACGACGTGGCATGGAAATACTCCGTTGTTAATTCAGGATTGTCCAAAACTCTACGAGTTTAGTTTGACATTTAAGTTAAAACGTTTGGCCTTACTTAACGGAGAACCATTAAGCCTTAGGACGCTTCACGCCATACTTGGAGCGAGCTTGCTTACGGTCTTTAACGCCGGAGCAGTCAAGCGCACCACGTACGGTGTGGTAACGAACACCCGGGAGGTCTTTTACACGACCGCCACGGATCAGGATCACGGAGTGCTCCTGCAGGTTGTGACCTTCACCACCGATGTAGGAAGTCACTTCAAAACCGTTAGTCAGACGAACACGGCATACTTTACGCAGCGCGGAGTTCGGTTTTTTAGGGGTGGTAGTATATACACGAGTACATACGCCACGTTTTTGCGGGCATGCTTCCAGCGCAGGCACGTTGCTTTTCGCAACTTTGCGAGCACGTGGTTTGCGTACCAGCTGGTTAACTGTTGCCATTAAATAGCTCCTGGTTTTAGCTTTTGCTTCGTAAACACGTAATAAAACGGCCTCACACAATATGAGGACGCCGAATTTTAGGGCGGTGTCGAAAAGGTGTCAAGAAATATACAACGATCCCACAATCACCAGGCCATCTGGCTGGGATGCTTAACCGCAAGTCTGACGAAGTCAGTATAGTCAACCCTGACGACACTGTCTGAAATTTGACCGCTCAAACCGCGAGCATCGATATCTTCTTTCAGTGCGTAAACCGTTATGGGGGCGTTACGCAAACTTTCAAGGAAACGGCTACCTTCGATGGCCGCCGTAACGCCATCCTGTAGCAATAAAAGCGCATCGCCTTCTTTGCACACGCGAAGAAGCGCGGAAACGTCACTGAGCCATGCGGAACGATGTAATGTATGCAGGATAGTCACGTCAGAACCTCAGGATAACATCATAATTGTCCAGTTCACCGCGCAACGCTTCAGGTTCAAGCGGCGTCGCATCCACGATGAAACTCGCCCCCGTCTCCAGACCGCGCTCACGCAACGAGGCGGCACACAGCCAGCATTGCTCGATATCGTACAGCCCCAGCAGTTTGAAGGTGGCGATATAATCCCGCGCCAGCACGACGTCAGGCGTTTGTCCCGAAAGAATCTGAAAAACGCCGTCGCCGATAAAAAAGACGCCAGTCTCTTCCGTCAGCGCCGACGTCGCCAGTAACGCATCCAGTCCTTCGCGGCCCGACGCGCTGCCGTGCGGCGTGGTGGAAAATACAAAAGCAATACGTTTCATCAAAACTGCACCACGCGATCGCAGGTCAGGGAGGCTTCCGCCAGTGCGCCAAGCCCGCTCAACGAAAACCCTGGCTGTAAGTTGGCTGATGCCAGCGCCAGCCTTTTTGCTTCGGTCTCATCCACAATGCCGCGACGCAGCGCCGCCGCAACGCAGATATTCAACGCGACGCCATGCTGCGCGCCCAACTGCTGCCATGCGCGCACCAGGTCGAATTCATCGCTGGCCGGAGAGGTCAACTGGTTGGCGTTATACACGCCTTCCCGGTAGAAAAAGACGCTGCTCAACTCATGCCCTTCGTTAACTAAGGCATGTGCAAACTGCAACGCGCTACTCGCTTGCTGCGTTCCGTACGCTGGCCCCGTCACCACAATGGCAAAACGCATTACTTATCTTGCCCCTGGAAGTCGCCGCTTTTGAACTGACGAATATAGAGGTAGACCGTATGTTTGGAGATGTTCAGGCGGTCAGCCACCTGGTTAATCGCATCTTTAATATCGAAGATCCCCTTCTCATACAGATTCAGCACAATCTGACGATTCTTCGCGTTATTCGAGACATTGCGATCGGCATTCACCTCTTCAATGGTGAATTCCAGCGTCTGAGTGACCAGATCCTCCACCGAGGAGGCAAAGTTCACGGCGGAACCCACTTCCGGCGTTTCCGGCGGAATAAAGGTATTCATAATCTGCGAGAACGGCACATCAAGGTTCATGTTGATGCACAGCAGACCAATTACGCGATGCTCGCGGTTGCGAATGGCAATCGTCACTGACTTCATCAGGACACCGCTTTTCGCGCGTGTGAAGTAACACTTCGATACGCTGCTATCCGCACCCGTCATATCATGCAGCATGCGCAATGCAAGGTCAGTGATCGGCGAGCCAATTTTGCGCCCCGTGTGTTCACCGTTGGCAATGCGAATGGCTGAGCATTTCAAATCCTGCAAAGAGTGCAATACGATTTCACAATGGGAACCAATGAGCATCGCTAACCCGTCCACCACCGCTTCGTAGGATTTCAGAATATCAAAGTCGGTTTGATCGAAAGGACGTTGATCCAGTAAGTCAAGCTCACTGGTTTCGTTGGTTAAAAGCGACCTGGTCATGAAAAAAAACACTCCTTTTCAGGAGCCTGTCGTTATGTTTTCAGGGCAGGCTCATTATTTACGCGGATGATTAAATTAATACAGCGGGGGTTCCGCTTTCCAGTATTAATTATATCCGGCCTGCAATAAAAAAACCGCCGCCATGACAGGCGGCGGTTCTCAGTTTTTATTTTTTAGCAGCATCTGCCGATTTGGCATCGGCCGCTGCGTCTGGTTTCGCATCGGCTTTCGGCGCCGGTTTGATGTCCAGCAGCTCTACATCGAATACCAGCGTGGAGTTAGCCGGAATACCCGGAACGCCCGTTTTACCGTAGGCCAGATCCGGTGGGATAACCATCTGGATCTTACCGCCTTTCTTAATGTTCTTCAGGCCTTCAGTCCAGCCCGGGATCACGCCGTCCAGACGGAAAGAGAGCGGTTCGCCACGGGTGTAGGAGTTATCGAACTCTTTACCGTCGATCAGCGTACCTTTGTAGTTAACCACAACGGTGTCGCTGTCTTTTGGCGCTTCGCCAGTACCGGCTTTCTCTACTTTATAAACCAGACCTGTTGAAGAGGTTTTCGCCCCTTTCTCTTTAGCAAATTTCTCGCGGAACGCTTTACCTTTCGCTTCGTTGTCAGCGGCGTCTTTTTCCATCTTCGCCTGAGCGGAGGTCTTCACGCGCGCTTCAAATGCCTGCAAAGTCTGCTCGATTTCCTGGTCAGACAGTTTGCTCTTGTCTGCAAATGCATCCTGGACACCCGCGATCAGCTGATCTTTATCCAGTTTGATCCCCAGTTTTTCTTGTTCCTTCAGGGAGTTTTCCATGTAACGACCCAGCGAAGCGCCCAGCGCATAAGCAGATTTCTGGTCGTCATTCTTGAACGCGGCTTTGCTGTCAGCAGTTGCAGCTGGTTTCGCGGCGTCCGCAGCGAAAGTGAGCGGTGCATGCAGAGCAACGGCCATCGTGGTCGCCAGCAGCGTTACTTTAAACAGTGATTTCATCCATATCTCCAGGGCCGGGGCATCTCACCCCAAGGTTAACTTACATGAGAAGCGTACTATAAAACGTTGTAGAACAAATCAACATACGGACACGCCCTATTATCACCCCTTTTCAGACTCTTTTTGTTTAAATTAGTTTCGTAGAGGGCGAATGAGTGCTGTGTAATCCGATAAAGTTCAGTAGAATCCGCCGCGACCCAAGAAGTGCCGGAGACAACAAGAGAGGTGAATCATGCAAGATATAACGATGGAAGCTCGCCTGGCTGAACTGGAGAGCCGTCTGGCGTTTCAGGAGATCACCATTGAAGAACTCAACGTAACGGTGACCGCGCACGAGATGGAGATGGCGAAACTACGCGATCATCTGCGCCTGCTGACGGAGAAGCTTAAAGCCAGCCAACCGTCGAATATCGCCTCGCAGGCCGAAGAGACGCCGCCACCGCATTATTGAGACGTAAAAAAAGCGGGATATTCCCGCTTTTTTGTGCCAGATGGCGGCGTAAACGCCTTATCCGGTCTACTGTAGCCCTGATAAGCGCAGCGCCATCAGGCATTACAGACGATTAATGGCAACCACAGCCGCCGTTACCGCCACAACCACCTTTGCCATGCTCATGACCGTGGTCATGATCGTGGCCGTGGCCGCCGCAGCAACCGTCGTGACCGTGGTCGTGGTCGTGACCGTGCGCGCCGTGAACGTGGCCATGAGCCAGTTCTTCTTCGGTCGCTTCGCGGATCGCCACAACTTCCACGTTAAATTTCAGGTTCTGGCCAGCCAGCATGTGGTTACCGTCAACCACAACGTGGTCGTCTTCCACTTCGGTAATTTCTACCGGTACCGGGCCCTGGTCAGTTTCCGCCAGGAAACGCATGCCAACCTGCAACTCGTCAACGCCCATGAAGACGTCTTTAGGCACGCGCTGCACCAGGTTTTCGTCATACTGACCGTAAGCGTCGTTCGCGCCAACAGCCACATCGAATTTATCGCCAACGTCGTGACCTTCCAGCGCTGTTTCCAGGCCAGAGATCAGGGAACCGTGACCATGCAGGTAGTCCAGCGGCGCACTCACCGGAGACTCATCAACCAACACACCGTCTTCTGTACGTACCTGATAGGCCAGGCTAACCACCAGGTCTTTTGCTACTTTCATGATATCTCCTGAGCATGGGAAGAATAGTGGCGCAGATTGTAGCGGAATTCTGCACCCGTGTACCCACTAGCTTAAAAAAACCTGCGGCATATCGCTAGTCTGGATGAAAAATCCCGATCACTTGCTCTTCTTTGCGAACGTGCTCGCGAGCCGCTTTATCGGCTTCACGCATCTGATGACCGCACTTAACACACTCAACAATATCGACATTATTTTCGCGCCACATCGCCATTGAATCCTGCGCCTGGCAGGCCGGACACGTCGCCCCTGCAATAAAACGTTTACGAATCGCCATACCTACCCTCTACTCAAACTCATCCCAGCCATCCAACTGGCGCCGCTCTTGCTGCATCTCTCGCTGGAAAATCTCCTCCAGTTCGCGTCTGGCCTCTCTGGCACGAGAAATTTGCACCATGTCGGTATGCATCGGAATAAGCTCCCTTAGCATACGCATATCCAGCCGACGGAAATGCAGTTGCGCACGCTGCGCCTGGTGTGGGTGCATCCCTAACGACACCAGCGTCTTACGCCCCAGTTCCAGCGCGCTGGAAAACGTCTCGCGGGAAAACTGCGTGACACCCGCCTGTAATAACTCATGCGCTTCCACACGTCCGCGCGCTCGCGCAAGAATATGCAAATGCGGGAAATGCTGCCGGCATATCTCCACCAGCTTCATGGTGTCTTCCGGCTCATTACAGGTAATGACGATAGACTCCGCCGCTTCCGCTCCCGCCGAACGCAGTAGCTCCACCTGAGTCGCATCGCCGTAATACACTTTGTAGCCGTATTTTCGCATCAGGTTAACGGCGCTGATATCGCGCTCCAGTACGGTGATGCGCATTTTATTCGCCATCAACAAACGGCCAATTACCTGACCAAAACGCCCGAATCCCACGACAATCACCTGCGGTTTATCATCATCCACCCAGGGCTTTTCCTCTTCCTCTTCCGGGCCGTTAAGCTGTCTGGAGAGCCATTTATCGACGAGCTTCATCAGCAGCGGCGTGGTCATCATCGACAGCGTTACGGTGACCAGCAGCAGCGACATCTGGTCGCCCTGAAACAGCCGCTGGGACGAGGCGGTGGAAAAGAGCACAAACGCGAACTCGCCCCCCTGACTCAGCACGCCCGCAAACTGCATCCGCTCCGAACTCCGAATCCCGTACAGACGCGCCAGCAGATAAAGCACCAACGTTTTCACCGCCACCAGCACGATGACGCTCACCGCCACCCACAGCAGGTGGGTATAGAGCACGCCAAGGTTTAACGACATCCCTACGGAGATAAAGAACAACCCCAGCAGCAGCCCTTTGAACGGATCGATGGCCGTTTCCAGCTCATGACGGTATTCGCTTTCCGCCAGCAGTACGCCTGCGATAAACGTGCCGAGCGCCATCGACAGCCCCAGCGCATCCATAAATAAAGCAGACCCCAGCACCAGCAACAGCGTGGCGGCGGTAAACACCTCGCGCACGCCGGAATCGGCGATAAAGCGGAACACCGGGCGCAGCAAATAGCGACCGCCAATCAGCATCCCGGCAAAGGCCAGCACCTTCATGCCGACTTTAATCCAGTCAAAATGTTCATCTGCCGAGCCAGCCAGCAGCGGCACCAGCGCCAGCGCGGGGATCACCGCCAGATCCTGGAACAGCAGCACCGAAAAACCCAACTGGCCGGATTCGCTGCGGTTCATCCCCTTTTCCCGCATCAGTTGCAGCGCCATCGCGGTCGATGACATCGCCAGACCAATCCCGCCGATCACCGCCGCCTGCCACGAGAAATCGGTAAGCATCAGCAGCCCGGCCAGCACAACAGCGCTCAGCATCACCTGGGCCGCCCCGACGCCAAAGATAGAGCGACGCAGTTGCCAGAGTTTGGAAGGGTTGAGTTCCAGGCCGATGATAAACATCAGAAAGACAACGCCCAGCTCAGAAAAGTGGAGGATTTCATCAACGTCGCTGATAAATCCCAGCCCCCAGGGGCCAATCGCAATCCCTGCCAGCAAATATCCCAGTACCGCACCAATACCCAGCCGCGATGCCAGTGGCACCGCAGCGACCGCCGCGAAGAGGAACATCACCCCCGCTGTCAATAAATCGGAACCTTCCATTAGCGACCTCCCGCCAGAACAGGGTTTGCCAGCCATTCGCCGTAGGCTTTCGCGTGGCTGGCCAGTTCCTGCTCACTTTGTCGCCTGGCCCAGTAGATAATAATCGGACTCATCCAGTGCATCCGGCACATCGCCGCCGTCAGCTCAAACGGCCGCAGCACATCGGTCATCGGATAGCGGTTCAGCGCATCGTAACGATACGCGCTTTCCGGCTCGCCGGTGGTAATCACGCTCCGCCAGTACTTTCCCGCCAGTTGGTTCCCCCCTGGGCCACTGGCGAAACCACGGCTGAGCACGCGGTCTAACCACTCTTTAAGCAGCGCCGGACAGCTATAGGTATACAGCGGATGCTGGAAAACAATCACGTCATGTTCACGCAATAGCGCCTGCTCATACGCGATATCGATAAAAAAATCAGGGTAGTGCGCGTAGAGATCGTGCACCGTCACATTACTGAGTTGCATGGCCGGTTTAAGCAGCACCCGGTTCGCGACCGAGTCCTGAGATTCTGGATGGGCATACAGCAGCAGTACCTTTGCTGGCTGGGACATCATCCCCCTCCCGGTTATTTTGTGTATCGTTATTGTTTTGGGCTACCATTGCGCTCCGGCGCGGCAGAATGCCCGCATATTACATTATCATAATGATAAATTAACATAGTCTGAACATACGGCGCCTTATGATTGTTTTCTCCTCGTTACAAATTCGTCGCGGCGTGCGCGTCTTGCTGGACAATGCCACCGCCACCATCAACCCAGGACAGAAGGTCGGCCTGGTGGGTAAGAATGGCTGCGGTAAATCTACCCTGCTGGCATTGCTGAAAAATGAAATCAGCGCCGATGCAGGCGGCGTGACCTTTCCCGGTAACTGGCAGCTGGCGTGGGTGAATCAGGAAACACCCGCGCTTGCACAACCTGCGCTGGAGTACGTGATTGATGGCGACCGCGAATACCGCCAGCTGGAAGCGCAGTTGCACGACGCCAACGAACGTAACGACGGGCACGCCATCGCCACCGTACACGGCAAGCTCGACGCCATCGACGCCTGGACCGTGCGCTCACGCGCCGCCAGCCTGCTCCACGGCCTCGGTTTTAGCAACGAACAGCTTGAACGTCCGGTCAGCGACTTCTCCGGTGGCTGGCGCATGCGCCTTAACTTGGCCCAGGCGCTGATTTGCCGTTCTGACCTGCTGCTGCTCGATGAACCGACCAACCACCTCGATCTTGATGCCGTTATCTGGCTGGAAAAATGGCTGAAGAGCTATCAGGGCACTCTGATTCTGATTTCGCACGACCGCGACTTCCTCGATCCGGTGGTAGACAAAATCATTCATATCGAACAGCAAACCCTGTTCGAATACACCGGCAACTACAGCGCATTTGAAGTGCAGCGCGCGACCCGGCTGGCCCAGCAGCAGGCGATGTACGAGAGCCAGCAGGAGCGTGTGGCGCATTTGCAAAGTTATATCGACCGTTTCCGCGCCAAAGCGACAAAAGCGAAGCAGGCGCAGAGCCGTATCAAAATGCTGGAGCGTATGGAGCTTATCGCCCCCGCGCATGTCGATAACCCGTTCCACTTCAGCTTCCGCGCGCCGGAAAGCCTGCCCAACCCGCTGCTGAAAATGGAGAAAGTGAGCGCCGGGTATGGCGATCGCATCATTCTGGACTCCATTAAGCTGAATCTGGTGCCCGGTTCACGCATCGGGTTGCTGGGGCGCAACGGCGCCGGTAAATCAACGCTTATCAAGCTGCTGGCGGGCGAGCTTGCGCCTGCCAGCGGTGAAATCGGTCTGGCGAAGGGCATTAAACTCGGTTACTTCGCTCAGCATCAGTTGGAGTATTTGCGAGCGGATGAATCGCCGCTGCAACATCTGGCGCGGCTGGCGCCGCAGGAACTGGAGCAGAAGCTGCGCGATTACCTCGGCGGGTTTGGCTTCCAGGGCGATAAGGTCAGCGAAGAGACCCGTCGCTTCTCCGGTGGTGAAAAAGCGCGTCTGGTGCTGGCATTGATCGTCTGGCAGCGCCCTAATCTGCTGCTGCTTGATGAACCAACCAACCACCTTGACCTCGATATGCGTCAGGCGCTGACCGAAGCGCTCATCGAATTTGAAGGCGCGCTGGTGGTCGTCTCGCACGACCGTCACCTGCTACGCTCCACCACCGACGATCTCTATCTGGTTCACGACCATAAAGTCGAGCCGTTCGATGGCGATCTGGAAGACTATCAGCAGTGGCTGAGCGACGTGCAGAAACAGGAAAGCCAGCCTGATGACGCCCCGAAAGAGAACGCCAACAGCGCCCAGGCGCGTAAGGATCAGAAGCGTCGCGAAGCCGAACTGCGTGCCCAGACCCAGCCGCTGCGTAAAGAGATCGCCCGTCTGGAAAAAGAGATGGAGAAGCTGAACGCGAAACTGGCGCAAGCGGAAGAAAAACTGGGCGACAGCGAACTGTACGACCAGAGCCGCAAAGCGGAACTGACGGAATGCCTGCAACAGCAGGCCAGCGCCAAATCCGGGCTGGAAGAGTGCGAGATGGCCTGGCTGGAAGCCCAGGAACAGCTTGAGCAGATGCTGGCCGACTAACTTCGGGAATATGACGATGAATCCGCTGATAACCAACGATATCACCTTTCGCAAGTTAAGCATCTTCATGACGTTTATGGAGAAAGGCAATATTTCCCGGACGGCGGAGGCGCTGGATATCAGCGGGGTCAGCGTTCATCGCGCGCTGCATACGCTGGAAGAGAATGTTCGCTGTCCGCTGTTTGTGCATAAAGGACGTAATCTGATCCCGCAACCGGCGGCGTGGACGCTGCTGGAGTATTGCCAGGAGGTCAGCCAGTTGATGGCGCGCGGGCTGGAAGAGGCGCGCAAAACGGCAGGGATCGGCCAGGGGCGTCTGCGCGTGGGTACGCTCTACTCTCTGACGCTGGAAACCGTCCCGCATCTGATCATGGGGATGAAACTGCGCCGACCGGACCTCGAACTGGATCTGACAATGGGCTCCAACGAAGCGCTGCTGAGAATGCTGGAAGACGGGATGCTGGATGCGATCCTGATCTCCATTTCGGAAAGCGCTATCGATCGCAACAGTCTGGAAGTGCTGCCGCTGTTTCATGACGATATTTATCTCGCCGCACCGGCGACGGCGACGCTTGACACCTCCTCGCCCGCCGATCTGCGTGATTACCGGGATCAGAAGTTTGTCTCACTGGCGGAAGGCTTTGCCACCTATGCGGGCTTCCAGGAAGCCTTTCATATTGCCGGGTTTGAACCAGAGATTGTCACCCGTGTGAACGACATCTTTTCGATGCTCAGTCTGGTGCAGGCAGGCGTCGGTTTCACTCTGATGCCGGGACGCATGAAGAAGATGTACGAGAATTCCGTACAGTTACTGAAGCTGTCGCAGCCGTACCAGATGCAGCAGCTCATCGCCATTGTCTTCGCCCGCAACCGCGAGCGCGACCCTAATCTGCTGGCGCTGGCCGCCGAAGGGCGCATGTACGCGCGTAGCCTTAATCCGGGCGCCTGATCGCCGGATGGCGACGCTGCGCGCCTTATCCGGCCTACGGGGTTGCGTGTTGACCGGGATCGCCGGATGGCGACGCTACGCGCCTTATCCGGCCTACAACGGGTGCGAGCCGTAGGCCCGATAAGCGCAGCGCCATCGGGCAACCGCACTAGCCTCTAAGCCGTTTTGCCAGATGCACCGCGACATCCACCCCGCTGCGCTCCAGCGAAACAGACTCACCTTCCCACTCCGCCTGTCGCGTTAAGCAGGTCAACACGCCGCCGGGCGGCATTTCAATCGCCAGCCGCGCCTCGCGCTCGTTGGCGGAGATCGCCGCGTCCTGCCAGCGCACCGTCCGCGCCATGTTCATCGCCAGATCGTCAGCAATACGTTCCGGCTGCCACAGCACGCGCCCGGTACTACCGCTGAGGTATGCACAGCGCGGACGGGAGAGCGTCACATGACGGAACGCCTCCACCAGCCGCTGCGCCGGTTCCGCCAGCAGAGCGCAGTGCGACGGCACGCTCACCGCCAGACGGTGGGCTTTACTCGCGCCTTTATCCAGCGCCCGCTTCGCAACATCCGCCATCGCCTCATCGCTACCGGCAATCACAATCTGGGTTTCCGCATTCAGGTTAGCGATAAAGGTTCCACTGCCTGCAACCAGCGACTCCACCTGCGGCAAGGTCAGCCCCATAATCGCCGTCAGGCCGTAACCGTGCGGATACGCCTGCTCCATCAAATCACCGCGCAGGGCCACCAGCGTCAGCGCGTCGGTAAACTCCAGCGCTCCGGCGATCACCGCCGCTGGATACGCGCCGATGGACAGGCCGCTGACAATATCCGCCGCGACGCCGCGACGTTCCAGCTCGCGCGCCCACGCCACCCCGGCAATCAGCAGAGCAAGCTGTACCGCCCGGGTGTGTTGCAGCGCGTCCGGGGTATCAAGCGTATTCGCCTCCGCCCCCAGCACCTCACGCGCCAGCGCTAACTCCGTTCCCGGAAGGTTTTGCAGCATACCTGCATGCTGCGTCCCCTGTCCCGGAAAGGTAAACAGGATTTTCATTTACTCCTCCCTGCGCCACGGGTCGCTGACCAGCCGCGGCCCCTGCGGCGTTTTTAACAGCGCTTTGCCATCGCGCAGCCATTCGTTCAGCGCAAACGCGCCGTACGGCGTTTCCACCTGGGTATCCGCACGGCAAAGCCCGCCCGTCAGTTGCTGCCGCCATTTCTCCAGCAGCTCGCGAGAGAGCGGCTGCCGGGCGCGAATCAGCAAATCCAGATCGCTTGCGGCGTGGATCACCGGGAGCCCGGTCGCCAGCGCGTAACCGGTACTGCCGGTAATCCCCCACGTCCACGGCCATGCCTGTTGCGTCAGTAATAAAGCCACCTGAACCGGTGGCTGCGAGATAAAGGGCGAGCGCAGCAGCGTCTGTGGGTCAACCAGCGATTCCGGCGTACAGACGCGGGTAATGGCGTCCGGTTGAGCCCAGCCCGCCGCGCGCTGGTCGCGCTTTATGCCGCGAACGCCGACGGGAATGCGCCCCTGCGCATCAACATCACGCCGTACCACCACCGGCAGGCGGGTATGCCAGACGTCATCCACCCAGGATTCCGTGACACCTTCCAGCGCGTTCCGCGCGTTAAGCCAGATAAGATCGTGGGGGCGTAATGTTGTGTTCATGCTTTAGAGTCCTGAAGTCAACGAGATAAACAACGGCAGCGACAGGATACACAGGACCGAGCTTAACAGCAGCACGGCTTCTGCATCCGGCGACTGCACGCCGAAGCGGTTACCGAACACCACGCCGAAGAAACCGGCAGACAGCGCAATCATCAGGATAGCGGTGATCGCCACCGAGCCATGCAGGCCGAAAATCAGCACGATCCCCCAGGCAATCGCTGGTTGAATCAGCAGCTTGGCAATGGTGGAGGTAATAACCATCGTGTTGATCTGCAACTTACGCGCAGAAAGAATCACCCCGGTCAGGAACAGCGCCGCCGCAGTGGCGGACAGGCCCAGCGGTTTGATCGCCGCCAGCACCAGCTCCGGCATCTTGATACCGACAGCGGAGAGAATAACCCCCAGCAGCGGCCCCATCACGATCGGTTTCTTGATTGAACGCCACATCAGCACCGGCAGCATCGACAGGGTAGAACCCGAGTTGCCGCCTTCCGCACGCGCTTTCTCACGCTCCAGAATCAGCAGGCAGAACGGCGTCATCAGCACGGAACCGCAGGCGATGGAAACCGCGACGGAGAGCGACGTTGACGGCCCTTCGCCCAGCACGCTACCGAGAATCGGCAGGCCAAGCGCGGCATAGTTTGGCAGAGCGACGGTCAGGGTCAGCACGGCCGCATCCTGCGGTGATTTTTTAAATACCTTCGTTGCCAGAAAATAGATAGCGGCGTAGGTGATCCACATCGCCAGCGTCAGCACCAGAATCAGCGGCGACTGCGCGACAATACCCGTCCAGGGCGTTTGTACCGTGGCGCTAAACAGCGCAGCGGGGAGTGCAAAATCCATGACGAAAATGTTGAGCAGGGAAACATTCTTGTTATCAACCATTTTGGCCTTCCCGGCCCAGAACCCCAGCAACATGATGACAAAAATCGGTGCAAGAGCATGAACAATCACGTAAGTCATAAATCACCTGTAATGAATAAAAGAGTTAGCACGGACGCGATGATTATTATTTTCAGGATGCAGGTCGCCTCACGGACGCAACGGGCGCGCCCGTGGGGTTATGCATCTGGCAGGTCTCTTTTACTTACCAGCTCGCCCGCATGCGTTCGCGTACAAGAGCAGAACTACGACGATTGTCAGCACCCAGACGGTTTTTCAGCGTCGGCTCCTGACGAGCATCGCTGATGGCCTGTTGCAGAGTGGCCGTCACCAACGTCAGATCGTTTGCCGAAGGGGCATCTGGATTACTGATATCCAGCAGACTGGAGAGCAGTCCCAGCGTGGCGTAGTTACTGATGTCGTACGCCATCGGCGGAATAGTGGCCGCCAGTTTTTCCAGCGACTCGACGGTACGCAGGGTGATACGTGCCGCAGACTCTTTGCCCATCGCGTGGATCAGCACGCCTTTGTCGTTGAAGGCAATCAGACGGTTGGCCTGATAACCGTGCGCCAGAAACGCGCCGGACATCGCTTTGCCGACAATAAGGCCAATCACCGGATGTCCTGCCAGACGCGCATTGGCATACGCCGCTGCCGCACCGGCCAGCGCCTGGTGAATACCAAAGCCTTCTTCACGGCGACCGTAGGCCTGGCTGGGCACATCAATCACCGCCACGATCGGGCGCTTAACAGCGTTGTCAGCATCGGCAGCCACGGTTTCGCTGACTACTTTTGCAAGCGTCCAGCCTTCCAGCAGACCAACCTCGCCTTTTGCGGCGCGTGGGTAATGGTTGTTAGCATCCGGCACTACCGCGATAAAGCGCGCCGTTTCACCGTTCAGTTCACCGTCTGCGGCCTGCACGGAGGGGCACAGCCCTTCGAGCCGTCTGGCGTTCGGTACGAGGGCTTGCAGCCATAACTCGCCACGGCTTATTACGTTACTCATCATTTCACCTCCCGGGCAAAGAGCGCGTTAATCTGTTCTGAATCGGCCTGTTTGCGGGTGTCGAAATGGCTCAGACGGTTCAGATAATCGTCGTAGTTATCGGTGCGGTGTTTTGCCGGAACGCCTTTCGCCAGCGCATCGTTCATCGCCGCTTTCACCGCGTTGACGCCATCGCCAACCAGCGCATCCACCAGCCCGCTTTGATAGCGCACTTCGCCACCGGTCATGCTCCAGATAAACGGGCGGTCACGGGAGTCATACTCTTCAATCCCGGCTTCCTGTTCGATAACCTGCGGGCCGTTCAGACCCAGACGCGCTTCGCGGGTGACAATCAGATAGCTACACAGCGCAGCGGCGATAGACATCCCGCCGAAGCAGCCGACAGTCCCGGCCACAATGCCGACCACCGGGGTGTAACGACGCAGGTCAACAATCGCCGCGTGGATGTCGGCAATCGCCGCCAGGCCGAGGTTGGCTTCCTGCAAACGCACGCCGCCGGTTTCCAGGCTCAACACCGCCTGCGTCGGAATGCCGTTACGGTTATCTTCCGCCGCCAGCTCCAGCGCCGCCGCCATTTTAGCGCCGGACACTTCGCCCATGCTGCCGCCCTGGAATGCGCCCTCAATCGCCACAACCACCGCCGGTTTGCCGTTAATAGTGCCTTTCGCCACGACCATGCCGTCATCGGCCTGCGGCACGATGCCCTGCGCGCCCAGCCACGGCGACATCACGCCTTCAAACGGGTCGAGCAGTTCGCGGTAGCTGCCTTCATCCAGCAGCGCATGGGCGCGCTGACGCGCTTTTAATTCGATAAAACTGCGGTCATCACGCATAGCTCACCTCTTCAAATACCTGTTCGATACGAATGCGCGCTACGCCCGGCGTCGCGCCGAAGTCGTGGATGGTCAGTTTGCCTGCCGGCAGGCTGCTGACCGTTTGCAGACGGGTAAACAGCGCTTCCCAGCGGCTGCGGCTGTTATCGACGGAAGTGGTGATATCAATGGTTAACGTCTGGCCCTGGTCGGCGGTGAATAACACCTCCATATCCCCGGAGCCGACAACCCCTGCCAGCGCCCTGCCGCGTAACGCGCGGCTGGCTGGCACGGTCAATGTGATTTTTTCCATAACATCCTCTTAATGCTTTGAATAAGACGTTTCGACGCGATCGAGAAACAGGGTGGCGGCGAGCAAGTCCGCCGCGCCGCCCGGCGAGGCGTTCAGCGCCAGCATCTGACGGTCTAAACGGGCCAGCGCCTGCGCCCCTGCCGGGTGCGCGCTGCCGCCCGCATGGAGAACGGCGCGCGCGCCATGCTGCATGGCATCCAGCCCCTCCATCCCGGCGCGAGAAAGTACGCAGGTGTCGGTCAGTGAGGTCATGATGGCCATCAGCGCATCCAGCCGGGCGTGCATTTCGCTGCTGCCGTTCTGTCGGCTTAGCCGAAGCTGCGGCAGCGCACGCTGCATAATGTGTGGAAACGCCTGCTGTGCCTCTTCTCTGGCGCCCGGTACGCGATAACGATGGGTGGCGCGCAGCCCTTTACTGAAGACTTTCGGCGCGGCGTCATCCGGCAGTTTTGCCAGTTCGGCGGCGGTTGCCGTCACCTGCTGCGCCCTGCCCGCGCCGCCATGCATCGCCACGGCGCTCACCAACAGCCCCAGCGCCCAAATCGCGCCACGGTGGGTGTTCACGCCGCCCGTTGCCGCCATCATCTGCTGCTCGCCTTCGCGACCAAGTCGCCCTATGGTTTGTCTGAGCGCAATATCAGCCGGACGCCGCCAGCTTTGTTGCGCCAGCGCCTGAAACGTGGAGGTCAGGCTGTGCGCCGAGCGCTCCATCAGCGCAAGCGATAAATCGTGGTGCGCGCCGTTCCCCCGACTGTCCACCAGACCGGGCTTCGGGCTTAATCGTGCTTCGTCGATCAGACACTGCGTGGCGGTTCGCGCCAGCCATTCGGCACCGCCTTCAACCTGAATCCGGGGCAGAAGTTTCATTACCAGCTCCGAAATTTCGCAGGTGGGTTGTAGAGACCCCCGGACCATTCCACCAGGTCGGCAACGCTGCCGGCCGCCAGCAGAGAACGGGTGGCGTCGGTACGTCGAATGCCCATATCTTCCGGGTAAACCACCTTGCCGCTCTGACGCAGTTCGGCGACGCGCCGGGCGTCTACGCCCAGACCGATGTCGGTGATACCAGCCACCGCCGCAACCATCGCGCGGCGCTCTTCCAGACTTTCCGCCCGGTAGAGATAAGCGATACCTTCTTCGGTCAGAACGTGGGTCACGTCGTCGCCGTAGATCATCACCGGCGCCAGTGGCATACCGGAGGCTTTCGCCACGTCAACCGCATCCAGTTTTTCCACGAAGGTCGGTTTCACGCCCGCCTGGAAAGTTTCCACCATTTGCACCACCAGCTTTTTACCGCGCTGCATAGGGTCAGGTTCGGTGATCATGTTCAGCCAGGCCGGGGTAGCATGACGGCGACCGTGCGGGTCGTGGCCCATGTTTGGCGCACCGCCGAAGCCGGACAGACGACCACGAGTCACCGTTGAGGAGTTAGCCAGGCCATCAACCTGCAACGTGGAGCCGATAAACATATCGACCGCGTACTGACCCGCCAGCTGACAGAAGGCGCGGTTAGAACGCATGGAGCCGTCGGCGCCGGTAAAGAACACGTCAGGACGGGCGCGGATGTACTCCTCCATCCCCAGCTCGCCGCCGAAGCAGTGCACGCTTTCCACCCAGCCGCTTTCAATCGCCGGGATCAGCGTCGGATGCGGGTTCAGCGTCCAGTGTTTACAGATTTTGCCGCGCAGACCGAGTTGCTCGCCCCAGGTCGGCAGCAGCAGTTCAATAGCGGCGGTGTTGAAGCCGATACCGTGGTTCAGCGACTGCACCTGGTGCTCTGCGTAGATGCCTTTAATGGCCATCATCGCCATCAGGATATGTTCCTGTTTGATCAAGCGTGGGTCGCGAGTGAACAGCGGTTCGATAAAGAACGGTTTGTCGGCAACCACCACGTAGTCGATCCACGAGCCCGGAATATCGACGCGCGGCAAGTCGCACTCGTCGTCCACCAGTTCATTCACCTGTGCGATAACGATGCCATCGTGGAATGCGGCGGCTTCCACCAGCGCCGGGGTATCTTCGGTACTCGGCCCGGTGTAGAGGTTGCCTTTGCGGTCAGCTTTGTAACCGGCAATCAGCGCCACGTTTGGCGCCAGGTCGACGTAAAGACGGGAATAAAGCTCAATGTAGGTGTGGATGGCGCCAATTTCCAGCAGGCCATCTTCCAGCAGTTGCGAGATGCGCAGGCTTTGGGTGCCGGAAAAAGAGAAGTCCAGCTTGCGGGCGATACCCTTTTCGAAGATATCGAGATGCTCGCTGCGCCCAACGCTTGGCATGATCATATGCAGGTCATGCACTATCTGCGGGTTGACCTCCGCCAGCATGCGGGACAGGAAATCTGCCTGCTTCTGGTTATTCCCTTCTAATACCACGCGGTCACCCGGCGCGATCAGTTTTTCCAGCATTGCGGTCAGGTCTGCGGTTGGCAGCACCTTGCCCTGTACCGGAACGGAAGCCAGACGCCGCTGCTTCTCGGTGCGGCGCGTGTTCCAGACTCGTGCTGGCGTTTGCCCAGATAACATTATTAACCTCCTGATTCAGCTAATCATTTTGATTGCTTAACACTGGAAAGAGTGTGCGCCCTGGTGAGAAAGTCATCAATTAAGCGTAGAGAGGAATCATTAGCCTGAGAGTAATAATTTGAGTAATGAATTGTGATTAAGATCAGCGTCAGGAAGGTGTAAATCCGCTCCCCTTGCCTCATTTTCATAAACACCGGGGGAAAGTGACGGTATAGTAGGCGGCAGATTTAAAAAAACATCGCATAATTTATGACTCAAATAACCTCCCCCGACCTTGATATCACCGGTCACGATAGTGCGGAGTTCGTGCCAATGCGCGGTATCCGCAACCGTCACCTGCAAACCATGCTGCCGCGACTCATCCGCCGCAAGGTGAAGTTCGATGCGCACTGGCAACGTCTGGAATTACCGGACGGCGATTTTATCGATCTGGCCTGGAGTGAAGATCCACAGCACGCGAAGCACAAACCGCGTCTGGTGGTTTTTCACGGCCTGGAAGGCAGCCTGAACAGCCCGTACGCTCACGGGCTGATTGAAGCGGCGCAAAAGCGTGGCTGGCTGGGCGTGGTCATGCACTTTCGCGGCTGTAGCGGCGAACCGAACCGGCTGAACCGCATTTATCACTCCGGCGAAACGGAAGACGGCACCTGGTTTTTACACTGGCTACAGCGCGAGTTTGGCGCCGTCCCCACCGCCGCCGTCGGCTATTCGCTCGGCGGAAATATGCTGGCGTGTCTGCTGGCGAAAGAAGGCCGCGAGATCCCGATTGACGCGGCGGTCATCGTTTCCGCCCCCTTCGTGCTGGAAGCGTGCAGCTATCATATGGAAAAAGGGTTTTCCCGCGTTTATCAGCGCTATCTGCTCAATCTGCTGAAGGCCAACGCCGCGCGCAAGCTGGCGGCATACCCCGGCACACTGCCGATTAATCTGGCGCAACTCAAATCCGTGCGCCGGCTCCGTGAATTTGACGATCTGATCACCGCGAAAATTCACGGCTTTGCCGACGCGATAGACTATTATCGTCAATGTAGCGCCATGCCGATGCTCAACCAGATCGCCAAACCGACGCTCATCATCCACGCGAAAGACGATCCGTTTATGGATCATCATGTGATCCCGAAACCGGAAAATCTGCCGCCGCTGGTGGAGTATCAGCTCACCGAGCATGGCGGGCATGTTGGATTTATCGGCGGGACGCTGCGTCGCCCGGAAATGTGGCTGGAGTCGCGGATTCCCGACTGGCTGACAACGTATCTGGAGGCGTCATCATGATGATCCCCTGGCAAGAGCTGTCTTCTGAGACGCTGGACAATTTGATCGAAAGCTTTGTGTTGCGTGAAGGCACCGATTATGGTGAACATGAACGTTCGCTTGAGCAAAAGGTCGCCGACGTCAAACGACAGCTACAGTGCGGAGAGGCTGTTCTGGTGTGGTCTGAACTGCACGAGACGGTCAATATTATGCCGCGTGGACAGTTTCGCGAATAATCCGCCGCTGACGGCCGACTATACTAAAACTTTTGTTGATTCATGGAGTTGTTATGTCTGCCAAACATCCGGTGATTGCGGTAACAGGGTCCAGCGGCGCGGGAACCACGACCACCAGCCTCGCGTTTCGAAAAATTTTCGCGCAGTTAAATCTGCGCGCAGCCGAGGTGGAAGGCGACAGTTTTCATCGTTACACACGCCCCGAAATGGACATGGCGATCCGCAAAGCGCGCGACGCCGGGCGGCATATCAGCTATTTCGGCCCTGAAGCCAACGACTTCAGCCTGCTGGAACAAACCTTTATTGAATACGGACAGACGGGCAAAGGCCAGGCGCGTAAGTATCTTCATACCTACGATGAGGCCGTGCCGTGGAATCAGGTGCCAGGGACGTTTACCCCGTGGCAGCCGCTGCCGGAACCCACCGATGTGCTGTTTTACGAAGGGCTGCACGGCGGCGTGGTAACACCGCAGCATGATGTCGCGCGTCATGTCGATCTGCTGGTCGGCGTGGTGCCGATCGTCAACCTGGAGTGGATTCAAAAACTGATTCGCGATACCAGCGAGCGCGGCCACTCCCGCGAGGCGGTGATGGATTCCGTTGTCCGCTCAATGGATGACTACATTAATTTCATTACGCCGCAGTTTTCCCGCACCCACATTAACTTCCAGCGCGTGCCCACCGTTGACACTTCCAATCCCTTCGCCGCGAAAGGCATTCCTTCGCTGGACGAAAGTTTTGTGGTCATTCATTTCAGAAATCTGGAAGGGATTGATTTCCCGTGGCTGCTGGCGATGTTGCAGGGGTCGTTTATTTCCCATATCAATACGCTCGTGGTGCCGGGCGGCAAAATGGGGCTGGCGATGGAGCTGATCATGTTGCCGCTGGTTCAGCGACTGATGGAAGGGAAGAAAATCGAATAATCTGTTCGCTGTTTGCCGGATGGCGGCTGGCGCCTTATCCGGCCTACAGAGTGCGAATTCGTAGGCCTGATAAACGTAGCGCCATCAGGCAACCGGCATCACGCCGCAATCACTTCATACGAATGGGTAATATTCACCGCTTTTTCCAGCATCAGCGCCACTGAGCAATATTTCTCAGCCGAAAGATCGACCGCCCGCGCAACCGCCGCGTCTTTCAGGTCATTGCCGGTCACAATGAAATGCAGATTGATATGCGTAAACAGGCGCGGCGCTTCTTCACGACGTTCGGACGTCAGCTTCACTTCGCAATTCGTCACATCCTGACGCCCTTTCTGCAAAATAGAAACCACGTCGATTGCGCTACAACCGCCTGCGGCCATCAGCACCATTTCCATCGGGCTTGGCGCTTTATCACCGGAGTTGCCATCCATTAAAACCTGGTGGCCGGAGGCAGACTCTCCCAGAAAGGTTAACCCTTCAACCCACTTTACACGCGCTTGCATATTCGGAACTCCAATGTGTCAATTTTCCTGACAGATTACGCGCACATAACAAATCTCGCAACGGAAGGCGACCTGCGTCATGCTGAAGCGAGACACCAGGAGACACACGGCGAAAGCTATGCTAAAACAGTCGGGATGCTACAGTAATACATTGACGTACTGCATGTATGCAGAGGACATCACATTCAGGCTGCAGTACATTTTCGACAGCCCCCTTCCCAGGAATTCGGGAAACCTATTTTTGCAAACCCAGAGGCAGTGTCGTGTTCTGGCTCTGGAGACAGCTTATAACAGAGGATAACCGCGCATGGTGCTTGGCAAACCGCAAACAGACCCGACTCTCGAATGGTTCTTGTCTCATTGCCACATTCATAAGTACCCATCGAAGAGCACGCTGATTCACCAGGGTGAAAAAGCGGAAACGTTGTACTACATCGTTAAAGGCTCAGTGGCAGTGTTGATCAAAGATGAAGAAGGGAAAGAAATGATCCTTTCTTATCTGAATCAGGGCGATTTTATTGGCGAACTGGGCCTGTTTGAAGAAGGTCAGGAACGCAGTGCCTGGGTACGTGCCAAAACGGCCTGTGAAGTCGCTGAAATTTCTTACAAGAAATTCCGTCAGTTGATCCAGGTAAACCCGGATATTCTGATGCGCCTGTCTTCCCAGATGGCTCGCCGTCTGCAAGTGACATCTGAGAAAGTCGGTAACCTCGCCTTCCTCGACGTAACGGGCCGTATCGCTCAGACCCTGCTGAACCTGGCGAAACAACCTGACGCGATGACTCACCCGGATGGCATGCAGATCAAAATCACCCGTCAGGAGATCGGCCAGATCGTTGGCTGCTCCCGTGAAACCGTGGGGCGTATTCTGAAAATGCTCGAAGATCAGAATCTGATCTCCGCTCACGGTAAGACCATCGTCGTCTACGGCACACGTTAATCCCGTCGGAATGGCGCATTACCGGGTAATGCGCCATTTTTGTTTGCACCGATGTGGCGAAGACTGATTTACCATCCTGAGATCAACTACGCACTACGGCAAACGCTGGTGCTGTGCCTGCCTGTGGCTATCGGCCTGATCATCGGCCAGTTGCACCTGGGACTGCTGTTCTCGCTCGTTCCCGCCTGCTGCAACATTGCCGGTCTTGATACCCCGCATAAACGCTTTTTCAAACGCTTAATCATCGGCGGATCGCTGTTTGCCGGATGCAGCCTGATTACACAACTGCTGCTGGCGCGCGACATCCCCCTGCCGCTGATCCTCACTGGGCTGACGCTGCTGCTCGGCGTCACGGCAGAAATCAGCCCGCTGCATGCAAGGCTGCTGCCCGCTTCACTGATTGCCGCCATTTTCACGCTAAGCCTGGCGGGGAACATGCCGGTCTGGGAGCCGCTGCTCATCTACGCGCTCGGCACGCTATGGTATGGGCTGTTTAACTGGTTCTGGTTCTGGCTGTGGCGCGAACAGCCGCTGCGCGAGTCGCTCAGCCTGCTGTATCGCGAGCTGGCCGACTACTGCGAGGCCAAATACAGCCTGCTCACGCAGCATATCGATCCAGAAAAAGCGCTGCCGCCTCTGCTGGTGCGCCAGCAGAAAGCGGTAGATCTCATTACCCAGTGTTACCAGCAGATGCACATGCTGTCGGCCCAGCACAATAATGACTACAAGCGCCTGCTGCGCGCCTTCCAGGAAGCGCTGGACTTACAGGAGCATATCTCCGTCAGTTTGCATCAGCCGGAGGAGGTTCAGAAGCTGGTGGAGCGCAGTCACGCAGAACAGGTTATTCGCTGGAATGCGCAAACCGTCGCCGCCCGCCTGCGCATCATCGCGGATGACATCCTGTATCACCGTCTGCCCAGCCGTTTTTCGATGGAGAAGCAGACTGGCGCGCTGGAAAAAATCGCCAATCAGCACCCGGAAAACCCTGTCGGGCAGTTTTGCTACTGGCACTTTAGCCGTATTGCCCGCGTATTACGCACTCAGCGTCCGCTGTACGCACGCGACCTGATGGCCGATAAACAGCGTCGCCTGCCGCTGCTGCCCGCGCTGAAAAGCTATTTATCGTTTAAATCGCCCGCGCTGCGCAACGCCGGGCGAATCAGCGTCATGTTAAGTATCGCCAGTCTGATGGGCAGCGCCTTACATCTGCCCAAGCCGTACTGGATTCTGATGACCATCCTGTTCGTCACGCAAAACGGCTACGGCGCGACGCGCGTACGCATTCTGCACCGTTCGGCGGGTACGCTGGCCGGTCTGGTGGTGGCGGGCGTCACGTTGCACTTTCGCATTCCTGAAGGCTACACGCTGGCATTAATGCTGATCATTACGCTGGTGAGCTATCTGACCATTCGCAAAAACTACGGCTGGGCGACGGTTGGCTTTACGGTGACGGCGGTCTATACCCTGCAACTGCTGACGCTCAACGGCGAACAGTTCATCGTGCCGCGATTTATTGATACGGTCATTGGTTGCCTGATTGCTTTTGGCGGGATGGTCTGGCTCTGGCCGCAGTGGCAAAGCGGCCTTTTGCGTAAGAATGCCCACGACGCGCTGGAAGCGGACCAGGAGGCCATTCGGCTGATCCTCAGCAACGACCCGCAGCCAACGCCGCTGGCGTACCAGCGAATGCGGGTGAACCAGGCGCACAATACGCTGTTTAACTCGCTGAATCAGGCGATGCAGGAACCGGGGTTTAACACGCACTATCTGGAAGATATGAAACTGTGGGTAACGCACAGTCAGTTTATCGTTGAGCACGTCAACGCCATGACCACGCTGGCGCGCGAGCATACGATGCTGACGCCGGATCTGGCGCAGCGCTACCTGGAATCCTGCGAAATTGCGCTCCAGCGCTGTCAGCAGCGGCTGGAGTATGACGCGCCGGGCGGTTCCGGGGATGTGAATATTCTGGAGTCATCGGAGATGCTCTCCCACGGGCCACTCAGCACGCTGGAACAGCATCTGCAACGCGTGCTGGGGCACCTGAATACCATGCACACCATTTCGTCAGTGGCATGGCGCCAGCGCCCGCATCATGGCATCTGGCTTAGTCGCCGGTTACGGGATATGAAGGGTTGACGTTGTTTGCTGTTTGTTGTTTGTTGTTTGCCGGATGGCGCTACGCTTATCCGGCCTACAAATCGCATTTTCTCCGTAGGCCGGATAAGGCGCTTGCGCCGCCATCCGGCAATCAGCCAACCACTTTCGCCACCGCCTGCGCAAAACGCTGCATCCCTTCGTCAATATCCGCCTCTTCCACCACCAGCGACGGGGCAAAGCGCATGACATCCGGCCCGGCATTCAGCACCATAACGCCTTCATGCGCGCCAGCATAAAGGAAATCCCGCGCCCGGCCTTTGTACTGCGGCTTCAGTTCCGCGCCAATCAACAGCCCCATGCCGCGAATATCGCTGAAAATGTCATACTGCTCGTCAATCTTCTGCAAATGCTGAACAAACCGCTCGCGTTTAGTCTGAACGCCGCTCAGCACGTCAGACGTATTGATGATATCGAACGCGGCTCCGGCAACGGCGCAGGCCAACGGGTTGCCGCCGTAGGTGGAACCGTGCGACCCAACGTGGAACGCGGACGCAATCTCCTGCGTGGTCAGCATAGCGCTGACCGGGAAGCCGCCGCCCAGCGCTTTCGCACTGGTAAGAATATCCGGCGTCACGCCGTAGTGCATATAGGCGAACAGATCGCCGGTGCGCCCCATACCGCACTGAACTTCATCAAACACCAGCAGCGCCTGATGCCGATCGCACAGCTCGCGCAGGCCTTGCAGAAACGCTGGCGTTGCGGCGGTGACGCCGCCTTCTCCCTGGATCGGCTCCACCACCACCGCGCAGGTATGGTCATCCATCACCGCTTTCACCGCGTGCAGATCGTTGAAAGGAACATGGATGATATCCGCCGGTTTAGGGCCAAATCCGTCGGAATACTTCGGCTGACCACCAACGGAAACGGTAAACAGCGAGCGGCCATGAAAGGCGTTATGGAAGGCGATGATTTTGGTTTTAAACGGGCTATGACGCACGCAGGCATAGTGGCGCGCCAGTTTGAAGGCGGTTTCGTTGGCTTCGGTGCCGGAGTTCATAAACAGCACGCGCTCGGCGAAGGTCGCGTCGATAAGCTTACGCCCCAGACGCAGCGCAGGTTCGTTAGTAAAAACGTTGCTGGTGTGCCACAGCGTTTCACCCTGCGTTTTCAGCGCGTCCACCAGCGCCGGATGGCAATGCCCTAAGGCGGTAACTGCAATCCCACCCGCGAAATCAACGTACTCTTTACCCTGCTGATCCCAGACCCGGCTGCCCTTGCCTTTTACCGGAATAAACTCTGCCGGTGCATAAATCGGCAGGATAACTTCATCGAAAGTCGCGCGCGTAATTGCAGTTTGTTCAGTTGCCATCTTATGCCCATCCAGCTAAATGAAATTTCAGTCATAAAATATGCATAAAAAATCACTGGATAGCAACCACAAATCAGCGCGACAGGAAATTAGCCAGCAGTTGATGTCCCTGCTCGCTCAGAATACTTTCCGGGTGGAACTGCACCCCTTCCAGATCCCACTCCCGGTGGCGAATCCCCATAATTTCCTGCGTGTCGCTCCAGGCCGTAACGTCAAAGCAGGCGGGAAGCGTTTCAGGATCGATCACCAGCGAGTGATAGCGCGTGACGGTGAGCGGGTTCGATAGCCCCTGAAAAACGCCCTGGCCGTTATGGGTGACGGGAGAGGTTTTACCGTGCATCACTTTAGCCGCCCGCACGATCGTCGCACCAAAGGCCTGCGCCATCGCCTGGTGTCCAAGACAGACGCCGAGCATGGGAAGGCGCCCGGCATAATGGCGGATTACCGCCAGGGAGATACCCGCGTCATCCGGCGTACAGGGCCCCGGCGAGATCACGATTTTTTGCGGATTCAGCGCGTCAATTTGCGCCAGCGTCAACGCGTCATTTCGCCTGACCAGGACATCAGCGCCCAGTTCGCAGAAATACTGATAAAGGTTCCAGGTAAACGAATCATAGTTGTCGATCAGCAGAATCATGGCGGCTCCGGTACGTAAGAACCGCGCTATTCTACTCAGTTTCCTGGGCTTCGCTTACCCCTTTACGAAATATTGCCTGTAATCCCGACAGGTCGCCCATCGCGCCGCTCTGGTTCGCCTGGCTCCATTCGGCCACCTGAATGCCGCTCCAGCTCAGGATATAACCGGCGTGGAGCGCCAGTTGCTCAAAGAAGATGCGCTGCGCCAGTCCGCTGCCGATACGAAAAGGATGCAGCACGTTAATTTCACAGTAGTAGTGCGCCAGACGATCGGCGAATTTCTCTTTCGTCAGCCCGACCAGATACCCCTCTTCTTCCAGATCCTGCATCAGGGCGTTGCCCTCTTTTTCGATGTAGGCAAAATGGCAAAAACGGGTATCTCCCTGATATATATCGACCTCGCGCAGTTGTCCGGCCCAGTCAAAAACATCCTGATACAGCTGACGATGAATGGCGCGCAGGTGAGGCAGTCCGCGCACCAGGGGGCCAGGTTCAATCGTCGCGGCACGCAGTGCGGTCAGTTCATACGCCGCCTGCTCCAGACGCTGAACCTGCCGGATGCCTAAGCGGTTACGCATGATGTTCAGTCCGGGATACAGATAGGGGTCGCGTCCATCACCAAACTTATCGCTCATAGTGCCTCCTTAATTCTGCCAGGCGCACCAGTGCTTCTTCGGCGGTCAGGGTAACTAACGGGATGTCCACCCCTTCCAGACGTCGACTCTCCTGGAAATTGATATTTCGTCGTTGTTCCCAGAGGCGAGACTTTTGTTTATCGGTGAGTTTTTTCACGAGACCTCCCTGAATGTGCCTGCACTTGCCACAAGTATAAGCAGCAAATTCAGGTTACGCAGAGGTCAGGAATCGCGCGGGCATTACTGGCCCGCGCAGAATGCCATTACGGCAGGACTTTGGCGGAAAGGATAACTATCGGTTTTGAAGGAACATTTTGGTAAGGGCCGACATCGTGCGTCTGCACCTGGGAGATTTTGTCAGCGACATCCATCCCTTTCACAACTTTACCAAATACGGCGTAGCCAAAATCGCGCTGGCCGTGATCCAGGAAGGCGTTGTCGGCAACGTTGATAAAGAACTGGCTGGTTGCGCTGTCTTTATCTGCGGTACGCGCCATCGCAATGGTGCCACGGGTGTTGCGCAGCCCGTTGTCCGCTTCGTTCTTGATCGGCGGGTTAGGTTTCTTTTGCTGCATCTGCTCGTTAAAACCGCCGCCCTGCACCATAAAGCCGGGGATCACACGGTGGAACGTGGTGTTGTTATAGAAACCGCTGTTGACATAATCGACAAAGTTTTGCACTGAAACTGGCGCTTTCTGGCTATTCAGTTCCAGTTCAATATTTCCGGCGGAGGTCGTCAGCAGAACATGTGGGTCACCTTTCGCTGCCAACGCTACAGGAGAGAGAGCAGAAAGAGCGAGAACAGCTGCAACAGCCGCCAGAGTCGATTTGAGCATGAGATTTCCTTAACGAGAGCAGTAACAAAAGCAAGTAGATTGATTCTAAAGAGCCTTCAAGGAGCAGGCCAGCCCTTTACCTAATTTTACGTATCTGAAACAAATGTAACCTTACGATTTTGTTGTGCTTTTCGGTATATTAATGTGATCAATGTCACGTTAAAAAATGTAACGCTTACAGTAATTGCTAATAAACATTTAAATACATCACTAAAACGCCTAAAATCTGCCCGCTCACGGCGCTGTCAACGCGCTTTACACCTCTATACACAGGCCAGTCATGACTAACAGCAATCGCATCAAGCTCACATGGATTAGCTTTCTCTCCTACGCCCTGACAGGCGCGTTGGTAATTGTCACCGGGATGGTGATGGGAAACATTGCAGAGTATTTCAACCTGCCCGTTTCCAGTATGAGTAACACATTCACCTTTCTTAACGCCGGTATCCTGATCTCTATTTTCCTGAATGCCTGGCTGATGGAAATTATCCCGCTGAAAACGCAGCTGCGTTTTGGCTTTGTGTTGATGGTGCTGGCCGTGGCGGGGCTGATGCTCAGCCATAGCCTGGCGCTTTTCTCTGCGGCAATGTTTGTACTGGGTCTGGTGAGCGGTATCACCATGTCGATCGGTACTTTCCTGATCACCCAGATGTATGAAGGCCGTCAACGTGGTTCTCGCCTGCTGTTCACCGACTCCTTCTTCAGTATGGCCGGGATGATCTTCCCGATGGTCGCCGCTTACCTGCTGGCGCGCAGCATTGAGTGGTACTGGGTATACGCCTGCATCGGTCTGGTCTACGTGGCGATTTTCATCCTGACCTTCGGCTGCGAATTTCCGGCGCTGGGTAAACACGCGCAGAAAACGGAAACGCCGGTGGTAAAAGAGAAATGGGGCATTGGCGTTCTGTTCCTGTCCATCGCCGCGCTGTGCTACATCCTCGGTCAGTTAGGTTTCATCTCCTGGGTGCCGGAATACGCCAAAGGTCTGGGCATGAGCCTGAACGACGCCGGTACGCTGGTCAGCGATTTCTGGATGTCGTACATGTTCGGCATGTGGGCCTTCAGTTTCATTCTGCGCTTCTTTGATCTGCAACGTATCCTGACGGTACTGGCGGGTCTGGCGGCGGTGCTGATGTACCTGTTCATTAAGGCCCAGCCGGAGCATATGGCGTGGTTTATTCTGACTCTCGGCTTCTTCTCCAGCGCCATTTACACCTCAATCATTACGCTGGGTTCGCAGCAAACCAAAGTGCCGTCGCCGAAGCTGGTTAACTTTGTGCTGACCTGCGGCACCATTGGCACCATGCTGACCTTCGTGGTGACAGGCCCAATCGTGGCGCACAGCGGCCCACAGGCCGCGTTGCTCACCGCAAACGGCCTGTATGCCGTGGTGTTTGTGATGTGCTTTATCCTCGGGTTTGTTACCCGTCATCGCCAGCATAACGTGCCAGCAGCGCACTGATGATGATTGCCGGATAAGGCTGGTGATTTGCCCGGTGGCGCAAGCTTACCGGGCCTACGCATGACTTGTAGGCCGGATAAGGCGTCAGCCGCCATCCGGCTTTTTAACCCTGCTTTTTCGCGCAATTTCCCCCTCCTCCTGACGGCGTAGACCTCGCATTCTTTAGAGGTAGACCTTCTTACGCTAATAACCCCTCATTTTGTACGTTATTTGCACAACAACGAAATGTCTGACAATTCCGTGACTTATAAAAATGCTGACAAATCAGCAATATACCTCTTAAGGAGTATATAAGGCCGAATTTGATTTACATCAATAAGCGGGGTTGCTGAATCGTTAAGGTAGGCAGTAATAGAAAAGAAATCGAGGCAAAAATGAGCAAAGTCAGACTCGCTATTATCGGTAATGGTATGGTCGGCCATCGCTTTATTGAGGACCTTCTTGATAAATCCGACGCTGCCAATTTTGACATTACCGTGTTCTGTGAAGAACCCCGCAAAGCATACGACCGTGTCCACCTGTCTTCCTACTTCTCCCACCACACCGCTGAAGAGCTGTCTCTGGTGCGTGAAGGCTTTTATGAGAAGCACGGCGTTAACGTTCTGGTCGGCGAACGCGCCATTACGATCAACCGTCAGGAGAAGGTCATCCACTCCAGCGCGGGTCGTACGGTCTATTACGATAAACTGATCATGGCGACCGGCTCCTACCCGTGGATCCCGCCAATTAAAGGTTCCGAAACCCAGGACTGCTTTGTTTACCGTACCATTGAAGATCTCAACGCCATTGAAGCCTGCGCCCGTCGCAGCAAACGCGGCGCGGTGGTCGGCGGCGGCCTGCTGGGTCTGGAAGCCGCTGGCGCGCTGAAAAACTTAGGCGTCGAAACCCACGTTATCGAATTTGCCCCCATGCTGATGGCAGAACAGCTGGATCAGATGGGCGGCGAGCAGCTACGCCGTAAAATCGAAAGCATGGGCGTACGCGTACACACCAGCAAAAACACCAAAGAGATCGTTCAGGAAGGCACCGAAGCGCGTAAAACCATGCGTTTTGCCGACGGTAGCGAGCTGGAAGTCGATTTCATCGTTTTCTCTACCGGTATCCGCCCGCGTGACAAACTGGCCACCCAGTGCGGCCTGGACGTCGCTCAGCGCGGCGGTATCGTGATTAACGACGCCTGCCAGACGTCTGACCCGGATATCTACGCGATTGGCGAATGCGCCAGCTGGAACAACCGCGTGTACGGTCTGGTTGCGCCTGGCTACAAAATGGCGCAGGTTGCCGTTGACCACATCCTCGAAACCGAAAACGTGTTTGAAGGCGCAGACCTCAGCGCCAAGCTGAAGCTGCTGGGCGTGGACGTCGGCGGCATTGGCGATGCGCATGGCCGCACGCCGGGCGCGCGTAGCTACGTTTACCTCGACGAAAGCAAAGAGGTCTACAAACGCCTCATCGTCAGCGAAGACAACAAAACCCTGCTCGGCGCGGTGCTGGTGGGCGATACCAGCGATTACGGCAACCTGCTGCAACTGGTGCTGAACGCGATTGAACTGCCGGAAAACCCGGACTCGCTGATCCTGCCGGCACATTCTGGCAGCGGTAAGCCTTCCATTGGCGTTGATAAACTGCCGGACAGCGCGCAAATCTGTTCCTGCTTTGACGTCACCAAAGGGATGCTGGTCGCCGCCATCAACAAAGGCTGCCACACCGTTGCGGCGCTGAAAGCGGAAACCAAAGCCGGTACTGGCTGCGGCGGCTGTATTCCGCTGGTTACTCAGGTTCTGAACGCCGAACTGGCGAAACAGGGTATTGAAGTGAACAACAACCTGTGTGAGCACTTTGCGTACTCGCGTCAGGAACTGTTCCACCTCATCCGCGTGGAAGGCATTAAAACCTTTGAAGAACTGCTGGCGAAACACGGTAAAGGCTACGGCTGCGAAGTGTGTAAACCGACCGTCGGTTCTCTGCTGGCCTCCTGCTGGAACGAATACATTCTGAAGCCACAGCACACCCCGCTACAGGATACCAACGACAACTTCCTGGCGAACATCCAGAAAGACGGCACCTACTCCGTGATCCCGCGTTCTGCGGGCGGCGAAATCACGCCGGAAGGTCTGGTGGCCGTAGGTCGCATCGCGCGTGAGTTTAACCTGTACACCAAAATTACCGGTTCTCAGCGTATCGGTCTGTTCGGCGCACAGAAAGACGATCTGCCGGAAATCTGGCGTCAGCTGATTGAAGCGGGCTTCGAAACCGGTCACGCGTATGCCAAAGCGCTGCGTATGGCGAAAACCTGCGTGGGCAGCACCTGGTGCCGCTACGGCGTGGGCGATAGCGTCGGCTTCGGCGTCGAGCTGGAAAACCGCTACAAAGGCATCCGTACCCCGCACAAAATGAAATTTGGCGTCTCCGGCTGTACCCGTGAATGTGCGGAAGCCCAGGGTAAAGACGTGGGGATTATCGCCACGGAAAAAGGCTGGAACCTGTATGTCTGCGGCAACGGCGGGATGAAACCGCGTCATGCGGACCTGCTGGCGGCGGATATCGACCGCGAAACGCTGGTTAAATACCTCGACCGCTTCATGATGTTCTACATCCGTACCGCCGACAAACTGACCCGTACCGCACCGTGGTTAGATAACCTGGAAGGCGGCATCGACTACCTGAAGTCGGTCATCATCGACGACAAACTGGGCCTGAACGCGCATCTGGAAGAAGAGATGACCCGCCTGCGTGAAGCGGTGGTGTGCGAGTGGACGGAGACCGTGAATACACCGTCTGCGCAGGTTCGTTTCAGACACTTTATCAACAGCGATAAGCGCGACCCGAATGTTCAGGTGGTTCCTGAGCGTGAACAGCATCGTCCGGCAACGCCGTACGAACGCATTCCGGTAACTCTGGTGGAGGAAAACGCATGAGCCAGTGGAAAAACATCTGCAAAATCGATGACATTCTGCCGGAAACCGGCGTCTGCGCGCTGTTAGGCGAAAAGCAGGTCGCCATTTTCCGTCCATATCACAGCGACCAGGTGTTCGCGATCAGCAACATCGACCCGTTTTTTGAGTCCAGCGTGCTGTCGCGCGGGTTGATTGCCGAGCATCAGGGCGAACTGTGGGTTGCCAGCCCGCTGAAAAAACAGCGTTTCCGTCTGAGCGACGGTCTGTGCATGGAAGATGAAAGCCATTCCGTTGCGCACTACGAAGCTCGCGTGAAAGACGGCGTGGTGCAACTGCGCGGTTGATGAATTTGGGGAGGCGCAACGCCTCCCTTTTTGACGTCTTTGTAGGCCTGATTTTGTAGGCCTGATAAGCGCAGCGCCATCAGGCAAACATACCGCCGGATGGCGGCATAAATGCCTTATCCGGCCTACGGTTTTACGATTTTTATTGTTTTTACTTCAAGGACAATCAAATGGTTACAGGCCCGATTTTGTAGGCCTGATAAGCGTAGCGCCATCAGGCAAAAACACCGCCGGATGGCGGCATAAATGCCTTATCCGGCCTACGGTTTTACGATTTCTTTTTTAATTTTATTGTTTTTACTTCAAGGATAATCAAATGTTTACAGACACTATTAACAAGTGTGCGGCTAACGCTGCGCGCATTGCACGCCTGTCGGCAAATAATCCGCTCGGTTTCTGGGTGAGTTCCGCAATGGCCGGTGCCTACGTCGGTCTCGGCATCATTCTTATTTTTACCCTCGGCAACCTGCTTGACCCTTCCGTTCGCCCACTGGTGATGGGCGCTACCTTCGGCATCGCCTTAACGCTGGTGATCATCGCCGGTTCTGAACTCTTTACCGGCCACACCATGTTCCTGACGCTCGGCGTAAAAGCGGGCACCATCAGCCACGGTCAGATGTGGGCGATTCTGCCGCAAACCTGGCTGGGCAACCTGGTGGGCTCCGTGTTCGTCGCGCTGCTGTATAGCTGGGGCGGCGGCAGTCTGCTGCCGGTCGATACCAGCATCGTTCACACGGTTGCGCTGGCGAAAACCACCGCGCCCGCCACGGTACTGTTCTTTAAAGGCGCGCTGTGCAACTGGCTGGTTTGCCTGGCGATCTGGATGGCGATTCGTACTGAAGGCGCGGCGAAATTCCTCGCTATCTGGTGGTGTCTGCTGGCGTTCATCGCGTCCGGCTACGAGCACTCCGTCGCCAACATGACGCTGTTCGCCCTCTCCTGGTTCGGCCATCACGGCGACGCCTACACGCTGGCGGGAATTGGTCATAACCTGCTGTGGGTGACTCTCGGCAATACTTTGTCCGGTGTCGTATTCATGGGATTAGGTTATTGGTATGCTACGCCAAAAGCGGAGCGTCCGGCTCCGGCAAAAATCAATCAAACTGAAGCTACTGCCAATAATTAAGAGGTAATGTCGTGGACCATTTGCCTATATTTTGTCAATTACGCAATCGTGACTGTCTGCTCGTCGGCGGTGGCGATGTCGCAGAACGCAAAGCGCGGTTACTGCTGGAAGCAGGCGCTCGATTAACGGTCAACGCGCTGGCGTTTATTCCGCAGTTCACCGTGTGGGCAAATGAAGGCATGTTGACGTTAGTTGAAGGGGCATTCGAAGAATCCCTGCTCGACGGATGCTGGCTGGCGATCGCCGCGACCGATGATGACGCCGTGAACCAGCAGGTGAGCGAAGCCGCTGAATCACGCCGCATTTTCTGCAACGTGGTCGATGCGCCAAAAGCCGCCAGTTTCATCATGCCCTCCATTATCGACCGCTCGCCGCTGATGGTGGCGGTCTCCTCCGGCGGCACCTCGCCCGTTCTCGCACGCTTGCTGCGCGAGAAACTGGAGTCCTTGCTGCCCCAGCACCTCGGCCAGGTCGCGCATTACGCCGGCCAGCTCCGCGCGCGGGTGAAAAAGCAGTTCGCCACAATGGGCGAGCGCCGTCGCTTCTGGGAAAAACTGTTCATCAACGACAGGCTCGCGCAGTCGCTGGCGAATGCCGATGCGAAAGCGGTGTCGGAGATCACCGAGCAGATGCTTAGCGAACCGCTGGATCACCGTGGTGAAGTGGTGCTGGTGGGCGCGGGCCCTGGCGACGCCGGGCTGCTGACGCTGAAAGGGTTACAACAGATCCAACAGGCGGATGTGGTGGTGTATGACCGCCTGGTCTCCGACGACATTATGAATCTGGTACGCCGCGACGCTGACCGCGTGTTCGTTGGCAAACGCGCGGGCTATCACTGTGTTCCCCAGGAAGAGATTAACCAGATCCTGCTGCGAGAAGCGCAGAAAGGCAAACGCGTGGTGCGTCTGAAAGGCGGCGATCCGTTTATCTTCGGTCGCGGCGGCGAAGAGCTGGAAACGCTGTGCCACGCCGGCATTCCGTTCTCGGTTGTTCCCGGTATTACCGCGGCCTCCGGGTGCTCGGCTTATTCCGGCGTTCCGCTGACTCACCGCGACTACGCGCAAAGCGTGCGTCTGGTCACCGGGCACCTGAAAACGGGCGGCGAGCTGGACTGGGAAAACCTGGCGGCGGAGAAACAAACGCTGGTGTTCTATATGGGGCTGAATCAGGCGGCGACCATTCAGGAGAAGCTGATCGCGTTTGGTATGCAGGCCGATATGCCTGTGGCGCTGGTTGAAAACGGTACGGCCGTCAAGCAGCGCGTGGTCAGCGGCATTCTTGCGCAATTAGGCGAGCTGGCGAAGCAGGTCGAAAGCCCGGCGCTGATTATTGTCGGTCGGGTGGTCGCGTTACGCGATAAGCTAAACTGGTTCTCAAACCATTAATAAATATAGATGCCCTATATCAGGGCATCTTTTTTTTAACACTTTAACGATCATTCATTCTTACATTACACTTTAAATAAGCTAAATCCATTCATTGCGTAAATATAAAAAAGAATAACGCAATAAAATACCGCACAAAACAGCCATTATCTCTTTTTTATTCGCTAAATAAATTCACCACACAAATATCAGCAGAATAAAGGCTGGATTGACGCCCCCTGGGTAGTCAGTGGCAAAATAGCGCCATTCATTAATTTTGCAAATAAAGGTTGTCTGTCAGGGCCGCCTTATATTTCTTATTTTATTTACAGGATGGCAACTATGTTTATGCAAAGGAAAAAACTCCTTGCAGTGGGTATTGCGATTGCACTGCAAACATATTACTGCCCGGCAATTGCGGCAGAGAATACAGAAGATGAGAAAGAATGTCCGGTAAATATTTCGTCGTTATCTCAGGCGGAACGCAATAAGTTACCGGCGAAATGTCTGACGGCAGAAGCCGGGCAGGATAACCATTGGGCATGGGTCGCCAGCGGCGTAGCGGCTCTGGCGGCGGGCATCGCCATTGGCAATCACAGCGACGGCGACTCTCACCACCATTCAACAACGCCAGTTCCGCCAGACGACGGGGGCGACGTTCCCCCAACGCCGCCGGATGACGGCGGAGATGTCACCCCAACGCCTCCCGATGATGGCGGCGACGTCACACCGCCTGATGATGGCGGTGATACGCCAGTACCGCCTGACGACACGTCCGTGACGACCTTCAGCAATCAGGTGACGCTGGATAAAGGCACAGACACCCTGCACTTCGACGACATCAAACTGGATAACGGCGAGCACCTCGGCGAAGCCACGCTCAGTTATTCCGAACAAGACGCGCAGTGGCAGTTAACCACCCAGGACGGCAAAACGCTGGCGATTTCCGGCTGGAACGTTACCGACAGCAACGCGGCCGTGATTGAAGGCGCTCAGGCCAACGGCTTTTACTGGAAGTACGACAGCCGGGGCTATCTGATCCTCGCGGATAACAATACCCAGGTTGTCACCGGAGACGGCAATACGCACACCACCGATCGCGAACTGGATATCGGCGGGAAAAATCGTACCGGCGTCATTATCTCGGGCGATAACACCCGTAATACGCTGAACGGGGATTCCATCGTGACCAATGGCGCAGTTGGCCTGGTCATTAGCGGCGACGGCACCACTAACGCTATCTCAGGCAAAAGTACGGTAGATGGCGCTACCGGGGCGTTAATTTCCGGCAATGGCACCTCGACCTCGCTCTCCGGCGATATCACCATCAGCGGCGGCGGTACGGGCATCGTTATCGATGGTGATAACACCCTCATTGATAATGCGGGGACTTCCAGCATTAGCGGCGCAGGTTCTACCGGTTCCATCATTAACGGCAATAACATTCGCCTCATCAACAAGGGGGAATTAAACGTTTCTGACGGCGGCACCGGGGCAAAAATCACCGGCGACAATGCTATTGTCGATAACAAAGGCCATTCGACAACCCGCGGTACCGGCTCTACGGGGCTATATATTGAGGGCGATCATGCGCTGGTGATTAATGAAGGTAATCAGCTCATCGCCGATGGCGCGACGGGCGTGCGCATTGATGGCGACAACGCCCGCGTACTCAATACCGGCAATATGGCTGTCGACGGCGCTGGCTCAACAATCGCCACCATTACGGGCAATAACGCTGACATGACGCAGAATGGCGATCTGTTGGTTATGAATGGCGCGACGGGCCTGACCATCAACGGCGAAGAAAGCGAACTCACAAACAGCGGCAACACCACCGTACGTAACGACGGCTCTGTCGGCTTCGTTGTGGCTGGTACACAAAACGCCTTCAACAACAAAGGTGATATCAACGCCAGCCTTAACGGTACAGGAACGCTGATCAGCGGTACTGAATCGCAGGTCAGTCTGACGGGCGATATTAACGTTGTCTCAGTGCAGGACAGCAGCGGCGTATTTCGTGGGGCAACCGGTCTTAACGTTTCTGGCGACACGAATACGACAACCATTCTGGGTAATGTGAACATCGAGGGCAGTTACGCGCAAGACGCTCAAATTAAAAGCTATGAGCAGTTACAAGGCATTACCGTCAACGGCAATCAAAATACGGTCAATCTGGATGGCGCGATGAATATCCATCTTGACAGTTCTGATATCAGCTCTGGGTATGCGAGCGTTGTCGGCCTCGATATCAGCGGCAGCGGTAACACCGTGAATGTCGCCGGTGGTATAAACATCGACTTTTCCCAAAACGAAGCGGCTGCTGGCTCTGAAGCTATCGGTATCAACATTGATGGTGACAACACGTTAACGCTAAGCGGTAAATCTACCGTGGATATGACCACTATCTCAGGTGGCCAGGCCACGCTGGCAAACGTTAATAATGGCGGCTCCCTGCTCGTTACCGATGACGCCACAATTGAAGTGAACGCCGACTATCTGTACTCATATTACTCCGTCGGAAATAAAGCCCTGCTGTCAGCTCATGGCCAGGGCTCGACGATTGAAAATCAGGGCGATATTACCACCCACGGAACGGCCAACGTTCTCCTTGCCGATCAGGGAGCGGAAGCGAGCAACAGCGGCAATATTCTCGTCTACGGAAGCAGTGACGATACGGGAGATGACCGTTCTGCCATCACCCGTGCAAATCGCGAAGATGCGGTCGTACACAACAAAGCGGGGGCCGATATCACCCTCTTTTCTAACCAAACGCCAGAGTACATTGACGGCATCAATCTCTACCCGGAAAGATGGTATACCCACACGCTTTACGCCATGCTGGCGTCCCAGGGCGGCAGCGTCGTTAATGATAAAGGAGCGACCGTCCATTTACAGGGCGCGGGAGCATATGGCGTCAGTGCCAGTGTAGGGACGGCGTTAAACGAAGGCGATATTTATCTGGACGGTTTTATCCCGACGCTGGACGATGAAAACAATATCATCAGCACAGGCTACTGGCAGCCGACACACCTCTATTTGACCAGCTCGGCAATGGTTGCTGGTTCCACCGACATCGGCTACGGTGACGCCACGGCCATCAACACCGGCACCATCACCGTCAACAACGCCGGGTTCGGTATGATGGCGCTCAGCGGCGGCACGGCCGTTAACCAGGGTACTATTACGCTGACCGCTGATGAAGGTGTGACCGGCGAGGAAAACCAACTGGTAGGGATGGCCGCATTAAACGGCGGCACCGTCGTGAACGACACCACCGGCACCATCAATATTGATGCCGACTACGGCCAGGCGTTCCTTAGCGACAGCAGCAGCTACATCATCAATAACGGCGCCATCAACCTGAACGGCAGCCCGATGGACGAAAACGACCCGCATATGGGTTCCACGCCAACCGATAAAATCTGGATACGGTCGCTGCCCGGCAGCGGCGACAGCGATAGCCAAACTTCAGAAGCGGGCTTTTTCACCACCGGAGCGCTGGCGAATTACGGCAATGAAACGCTGAACGGCGATATCGATGTTAACGGCTGGCTGTACAACGAAGCAGGCGCCACGCTGACCATCAACGGCGATATGGCGATGAATGCCGGAGGCGATCTGGAAAACCACGGGACGATGCATGCCGATACGATCAGTACGTATCACAGCCTGTTCAACCGCGCAGACGGCAGCCTGACCACTGACCTCCTGACGCTTAATGGCGATATCACCCTGTTCAACGAGGGCAGCTTTACCGGCTCAATTACAGGAACCTCTTACGCCCAGGAAGTCGTCAATACCGGCAATATGACGGTGGCGGAAGATGGCAAATCGCTCATCAACGGCAGCTTTGCGTTTTATAACCAGGAAGGCGCAACGCTCACCAACAGCGGCAGCGCGGTAGAAGGCGGCGAAAACACCATCATCAACATGACGCGAACCGACAGTTCCATCGCTCAGGTGAACAGCGGCACCATTACCGCCACCAACGGTTACAGCGCCATCACCACCGCGAATGCCAGCAACACCCCGATGTGGATCTGGAACACGGAAACCGGCGTGATTAATGGTATTAACCCGGACGCCCCCCTGATCAACCTCAGCCGTGGCTATAGCTTTGGCAACGAAGGGACCATTAACGTCCAGGGCGACAATGCCGTGGCGATCAGCGGCGGCACCAGCAGTTATATCATCGACCTGGTCAACAGCGGCACCATCAACGTCGGCACCGAACAGGGGCAAATAGACGGAACCAACGGCACCGGACTTATCGGCATCAAAGGCAACAGCAACGCCACCACCATCAACAACACCGCCGATGGCGTGATCAACGTGTACGCGAATGACTCTTACGCGTTTGGCGGCCAGAGCAAAACCATCATCAATAATGGCGAAGTGAATCTGCTGTGCGACACCGGCTGCGGCATCTACGCCCCTGGCACTACGGGTACGCAGGACGATCACAACGGTACGGCGGATATCGTGATCCCGGATGCGATTGTCGCGCCGACGCAGGGTGATATTCCAGCGCCTCCGGCCGATCCGAACGCGCCGCAGATGTTAAGCAACTACATTGTGGGCACCAATGCCGACGGCAGTTCCGGTACGCTGAAAGCGAATAACCTGGTGATTGGCGACGACGTGAAGGTGAATACCGGCTTTACCGCAGGTACGGCAGAGACCACCGTCGTGGTCGATAACGCCTTTACCGGCAGTAATATCCAGGGCGCGGACAATATCACCTCCACCAGCGTGGTGTGGAACGCCCAGGGCAGCACCGACGGCGACGGCAACGTTGACATCACCATGACCAAAAACGCCTATGCGGATGTGGCGACGGAGAGTTCCGTCAGCGACGTCGCACAGGCGCTGGACGCCGGGTATACCAACAATGAGCTGTACAACAGCCTGAACGTTGGCACGACCGCAGAGCTGAACAACGCCCTGAAACAGGTCAGCGGCAGCCAGGCGAACACCGTCTTCCGCGAAGCCCGCGTACTCAGCAATCGCTTTACGATGCTGGCGGACGCCGCGCCGCAGGTGAAAGACGGTCTGGCGTTCAACGTGATGGCGAAAGGCGATCCGCGTGCCGAACTGGGTAACGACACCCAGTACGACATGCTGGCGCTGCGCCAGACGCTGGATCTGACCGCCAGCCAGAACCTGACGCTGGAATACGGTATTGCGCGTCTGGACGGCGACGGTTCGCAGAAAGCGGGCGACAACGGAGTGACCGGCGGCTACAGCCAGTTCTTCGGCCTGAAGCACAGCATGACCTTTAATGAGGGTCTGGCCTGGAACAACAGCCTGCGTTATGACGTGCATAACCTCGACAGCAGCCGCTCTGTCGCCTATGGCGATGTCAATAAAGTGGCGGATTCTGACGCCCGTCAGCAGTACATGGAGTTCCGCAGCGAAGGGGCAAAAACCTTTAACCTGATGGACGATGCGCTGAAAATCACGCCGTATGCGGGCGTTAAGCTGCGTCACACAATGGAAGAAGGTTACAAAGAGCGCAGCGCCGGGGACTTCAACCTGTCGATGAACAGCGGCAGCGAAACGGCCGTAGATTCCGTGCTTGGCCTGAAAATGGACTACGCCGGGGAAAACGGCTGGAGCGCAAGCGCCACGCTGGAAGGCGGCCCGAACCTGAGCTACACGAAAAGCCAGCGTAGCGCCACGCTGGCGGGTGCAAGCGACCAGCGCTTTAGCGTTGACGACGGCCAGAAAGGCGGCGGTCTGAACGGTCTGGCAACGATGGGCGTGAAGTACAGCGCCCAGGACAGCAGCCTGCATCTCGACGCTTATCAGTGGAAAGAAGATGGCATCAGCGATAAAGGCTTTATGCTGAACTTTAAGAAAACATTCCGTTAATTAAATAAACGCCACGGCCTGGAGAATATACATCATCTCCAGGCCGTTTTTTATTATGCTGAATCTACGCAAAGCATATTATCCGCAGAATAAGAAGTCCTTATCTGGACTACCTCGCTCCCTTATTAATTGATATGGTAACGTCCGCAAAATGGATTTTTCCATTTATCTCATACAATTAAAATTGTTTTATTTACAAGGATTTTGTCATGTTTAAAATTGCAAAGATTGCCGTTGTGGCAGGGATGCTGGCTACGCTCACCGCGTGTACGGGTCATATCGAAAACAAAAAGAATGATTGCAGTTACGATTATTTACTTCACCCGGCAATCTCTATTTCAAAAATTATTGGTGGTTGCGGCCCGGCCGCGGATCAATAATCGAAACCGTTGTCGCACGATACAAAAAAACCGGGGATTCCCCGGTTTTTTCATGTGTGTTTGCCATCACGATGCCGAACCGTTGTAGGCCTGATAAGCGCAGCGCCATCAGGCTTTCGCACACACATACACACGCCGGATGGCGGCGCAAACGCCTTATCCGGCCTACGGTGCTGTGCCATCAGGCACACAGGCTTTCCCGCAAAATACGTAACACCGTTTCTTCGCCGCTGCGGTTGGGATTAATACGAATCGCATAACGCGCCAGACCCGGACGAGCCGCACGAAACGTACCGGAAAGGCGATAAAACAATGGCGGGATTTCATATTTGGACTCCGCGCCCACCGGGTAAGGCAACGCCCCGCGCTTTTGCGCCTCCTCCAGCACCTTTTCGGCAACGGGCTGGTGAAACTCCACAATCAACACTTTCGATTGCGCATTCGCAATCACCGCCTGCTTCACTTCCGGCACGGTTCCACTGTTTAACAAGGCGAGTAAACGTTCCGTCACCCCAGCCTGCACAGCGTGCATCACTGGCGCGAAAACCAGGCCACGAAGCACCGCCAGCGCCTGCGCGCCCTGAATCTGGCTGCCGCCGGAATACATCGTCGCACGTATTCTGGCGATGGCTTCCGCCTCCCCCACCACCGCGCCGGTGCCTTCAGGCCCGAAGAGTTTAAAACAGGAAAACGTGGACAGCGTGGCCCCACATTCACAACCAATACGCGCCACTTTCATCACCGCATAATTATCGTCGGTCAGCGTGGGGACGCCGCATCGCGCAAGCTCCGCCAGCACCCCGGCCAGAGAATAGCAATCCTGCGGTTGCTGACGCGTATGTTGCACCAGCGCCGCATGGGGATGATGCTCTGCGATAACCTGCGTTATCGTCGCCAGATCGTTGAAATCCGCTCTGACAAGCACAATCCCCATCTGCTCGACGATCCCCTGCGTTGTGGGATAAACCGGCGCATCATGCACCAGAAGGCGTTGCCCCGGTTTCAGCAGCGCAGCCAGCCCGGCCCGAATCGCGCCGGTTCCCGCGCCCTGCACCAGCACCGCGTCCTCAGCATGAAACGCCTCCGCCAGCACCTTTTCCACTTGCCGGGTGGTTCCCGGCTGGTTAAGCCCCGGACTTAACCCCAGATCGCCACCCTTTAAAAAATCCGCGCCCGGAAAATAACGACACACCGTGTCCACCAGCGCAAACTGCTTCTGCTGCGCCTCTGCGAGCGTCAGGCTTTGCAGGGGGAAGGTTTTCATTTAGACGCCTCCTCAGGCCGGAATAAACAGACCGAACCAGTAGAGAATATTCAACAAGATACCGGTAATCATTACGGCCACGACCGGCGCGGCCATCTTCTGCACCGGACGCCCCAGCGACTCGTTGAGGAAGTAGATAGCAATCGCAATCGAGAAGCCGGTATAACCCGCCATCTTGATCGCCGCAAAAATAGAGCCGATCAGTAGCGCGGTTTCCATCAGCATATTCATCGCGTTACGGATATTGTCCGACGCATTGCGCACCGACGGGTAGCGTCCAAGCCACTTCCCAATCGAGCGCAACAGCAGCACTTCCGCAGAAATCACGACCGCCCCCAGGATGGCGGCAATCCACGGATTCGGCGCCAGATAGCCCACGGAATACACAAAGGTAAAACCGGCCACCGCATACACGCCCGTCGCCAGCGCCGTTGTGGCGATCATCGGCACGAAGCCAAGCCCGCGCATGAACTCCGCCAGCGCCGCCTGATGAAGCAAGGTCTGCGACTCTTCAGGCGTAACGCCAGCGGAATAAGCTTTCTCAAGGGTAAAGATCGACACCTCGCTGCCGGCAAAAATATTCATACTGGCGACCGCCGCAATCAACGCGCCGACGATCGCGATATACGGTAAGTTTTTAATAATGCGGGAGGTGCGCTCCTCAAAGACGGATAACCCACTGGTATCCATCTCCTCATCACCACGGTGGCGCAGGTCGTGCGTAATCGCAATCGCCAGCAGCATCACCATGCCGATAAAAATCTCAATCGATTCCGGGTTCAGGTGCGGGAAGTAGCGCACCACCAGGACACGCGCCATCAGCACCACAACCGCAGCGATAAGACTGTGTTTCCAGCCGAATTGATAAAAAATCGCCACCAGCGGGAACAGCGCAAAACCGGCGACAACCGGGGAACTCAGCTCGCCAAGGCTCCCCAGCACATCAACCGGCAAGGCGGTAAGCAGATGGTTCACCGGCAGCAGACAGGTCAGAATCAGCACGCCCCAGGCAGCGCCAAGCCCAAACGCCAACAGGCTATTGATCGCCAGTACGCCAAGAATATCGGTAGGTAAAAACAGCAGCCAGGCGTTAAGCAGCCCCGTTTTGAGGGTAAATGAGATCCCCACCGACGCCACAAAACCGATACTCAAACCAAACGCGATACTCCCCGCCTCCCGGCGGTTCATATAGCCTTCGATCAGCTGCGGTAAGATCGGGCGAATTCCGTCATGGAAAACGGCGGCTGAGCGATGCGCCAGTAGCGACGTCATCCCCGTCAGGCAGGCCACCACCAGAATCTGAATATACAGCTCCATAAGCATGCCTTTTATTTCAAGTGGTTAACCAGCATGGGAATCGCATGCTCAACATGTTCGACAGAGAGGCCAAACGCCACTTTCCCTTCCGCGACCATCTTTGCGATATGCTCGTCTTTCGCTTTGATACCCGGCTTAGCGATGGTGCAGCTTTTGTTGTAGCCAATCACCGCAATCGCTATCGACAACGCCGCGCCAGCGCCGGTATTACACGCGCCGATGTAATAATCCAGTTGCCCGGACTTCACTTTCATCGCCGCTTCCATATCGTTGTGAATAGACACGTCAAAGCAGCCGGGCGCCACGGTCTCGATAGTTTTTTTAATCTGCTCACGCTGTAAGCCAGCAACACCAATCTTTTTCATCTTTCTGTCCTTATTGGAAAAATTGTGAGGGGTTATCACGCAACATCGTGTCCACATCGGCCTGACTGAATCCTGACTGGCGCAGCTGTGGGATAAAGGTGGTTAACAGGTAGTCGTAGCCATTGCCGCCATTGGCTTTTAGATGGGAGCGGCGGGTAATATCCATCGAAAGCATCACGCGGTTGAGCAAACCACGCTGGCGCAGCGCATTCAGCATGTCGATGCGCTTTTCATCCGGGTAGTAGTTGTTTTTGCCGATGGTGTCGAACTGCACGTACGCGCCGAGATCGATCATCTGCAAAATGCCGTTGAGGTTATCTTTCAGATCGCAATGACCAATCACCACGCGGGAGAGATCGACGCCCTGCGCCTGCAACAAGGCCAGTTGCTCCAGCCCCATCGTACTGAACGAGGTATGGGTAGAGATGGGGCGTCCGGTTTCATTGTGGGCGCGCGCAGCGGCGATAAACACCTTCTCTTCCAGCGGCGTAATCACCCCTTCACTGGAGCCGATTTCCGCAATAATTCCGGCTTTCAGCGTCGTGTTATCAATACCGATGACAATTTCATCGATCATCTCCTGCGCAAGCTGCTCCACGCTGCGGGTCGCGACATGCTCAGGGAAAAATGCGTCCTGGTAGTAACCCGTACAGGCCACCACGTTTATCCCGCTATCCCGCATCAAATCGAGCATGAATTGCGGGTTGCGCCCCATATAGCGGTTGGTCATTTCAATGATGTTGCGCACGCCCAACGCCCGCAGATCTTTCATCTCCTGACAAATGAGATCGTACTGATCTAACCGGCAGTCGAGGTTATTTTTGAACCCGGAGAGATCGATGTGCAGATGCTCATGGGCCCAGGTGTAGCCTGACGTATCAAAATTCATACGGCGTCTCCTGTGAGCTGTAATGACGAAAAGAAAGAGGTGCCGTTTTGTGGCGCGGGCGCGCCAAAGAACTCACAGACCGTCGCGCCCACATCCGACAGCGTGGTGCGAAGGCCTAACTGAACAGGCTTCAGCCCCTGCCGGTAGACCAGAATCGGCACTCTTTCACGGGTATGGTGACTGTGACCTATCGTCGGATCGTTGCCGTGGTCGGCCATCACCAGCAGACAATCATCGGGTGTCATCTCGCTTGTCAGCCGCGCAAGATTACGGTCAACCACCTGCAAACGTTCCGCATAACGTGCGACATCCTGGGCGTGTCCCGCCAGATCGGTTTCCTGGATGTTGGTGCAGATAAACGCGTGCCGGGCGGCACTGAATTCATCGCGCGTGATATCCATGATGCGCTGGCTGTCCACCAGGTTTTGCCAGCTACGTCCGTGAGGGTTCGCCACGATATCCGCCACTTTGCCGATCAGCACGGTCGGCACGCCAACCTCATGCAGTTTTTGCGGTGCCTGAACCCGCTCATCCACGCCATAGCCCATATGAACAACCTGAAAACCGCTCTCATATGCGCCAGATCGCGGCGCATTGATGCCAATAAAACGCCCTTCTTTCGTTTCTGCGGCGTCCAGAATCCGCTGGCTGTCGTGAAGCGTGCCGCCGAATGCAATGACGCGCCCCACCTGCGCGTGTTCACGCACAATGCGGCCAATCTTCAGCACCTCGTCAAAGGCGATGACGGAAAGGTTGGCGGTAATGTTGTAAACCTGCCCTAAATCCGCTTCGAGGTTATCGCCTATCGCCACTGATTCATTGACCCACAGAAACGCCAGTTCGCCGCCACGTCGCTCTACCTGCCAGCCCGCCGCCTTCAGCGCCAGCTCAACGCGATCAATCACCTCGCTAAACGGCATACGCAGCGGCGCCTGCGGACGCGTGCCTAAAATCTCCTGATGCCCCATGAAGGTATCCCCGCCTTCATGCTGCAATTCCGCGATCCCCCACACTGCCGATGCCGAGGGAGCCATAACGCCTGGCGCATAGCCCAGCGCGTTAATCAGCCCCAGTTTCTCCAGCGTCGGCAGATGTAGCTGCGGGAGCTGACGCAGAATATGTCCACAGGTATTCGCCCCGACATCCTGCGGGCGAACCTCCGCCACATCCTTCATTGCGCCGACGCCGAAGCTATCAATCACCAGCACCACAAAACGAGCCATTACGCCTCCAGTACGTTTCCGAGACTGTCATAACGGGCGACGATTTCCGCCGCGCCGCGCTGAATGCCAGACACCAGCACCACATCACTGCGCGTCACAAAGATTTGGGTACGAAAACAGAGCACCACGGCGCTGCTCACCGGAAACGTCCCTGCAAGCGGCAGGTAGTAGTCGATACTGCTGTCATCGACGGGTTCCAGCGTCGTCTTCGCGGGAACGTCGTTTTCCGGCGTAAAAACGAGCGCGTTGCGCGCATGTCCCCGGCGGTAATAGCCGCCGCCATAGCAGTAGCTGTTGCCACGAAAATGGTGCGAAATTTCACTCAGCCAGAGCATCGCAATGCGTTCAGGCTGATCGCCTTGCTGATTCGACGGAATGGTGCCGGTCAGCGCATGGCCCGGTTCGGCATGGGTGACGCCATACCGCGCCAACAGCGGCAAAGACGCGCAGCTGGTTGCAGAGGGCGCATTAAGCTGCTCAATAGCAATCTCCCGCTCTTCCAGTTGCTGCCTCGCCTTGACCAGGGAATGCAGATTGGGCGTCGGCCTGGTCTCGCCTGATGCGTCATCCCACAGCAGGCAGGGGAAATGCGTTAACCCCGTGACATGGAGCCCCGGCAGACGGCGAATGTCATTCACCGCGTCATCAAGGCGCGCCAGCGGGAAGCCGCTCTCCTGCCCCGGATAAAGAAAATCCTGCTCGCCGTAAATCTTCAGCATTACCGCCTGCACGCGCCCGGCCTTCACCGCCGCCGCCGACACTTCACGCGCCTTCTCCAGCGAAAAGAGCGTAATAATGTCCGTCCCTTGCTCCACCGCTTCGTCAATCTGCCGGGAGGGGATCTGCACTAAATGCCCCTGATGCGCCACCGGCAATCCGGCGCGGCGCATGACCCTGGCCTCTTTGTAATCCACCGTGACAATTCCGGCATATCCCAGCGCCAGCAGCTTTTCCGCCAGCCAGGGATTACGCCCAAGCTGTTTTGTCATCAGATACAGCGTGATGCCGTATTGATGAGCCGTATCAACCAGGCGCTTCCCGTTTTCCAGCACCTGATCAACATCAATCACCCAGCTGTCCGGGACGATCCTTCCCTGCTGCCAGAGTCGGATCGCGGCGGTAATCAGCGCCGGATTCTGGCGTTTCAATGCGTGTATAAACATCTTTGTGCCTCGGTTTCTAATCCCTGAATTAAATATTCATTTTTTTGAATATTTAAGGTGTGGTACGTTGATGTACGGTATTCCTCACGACGCTTCGTGCGCCGCCATCCACAGCCCATATAGATTTGCCAACAAATAGCCTTCCTCATTGGCATGAAGCGAAACCGCAAACTCCGCCAGCAGCGCCTGGTGCGCCAACAAAATCGCGGGCCAGTGGGGAGATTGCGTCAGTTCCGCCAGCAGCTCGCGATCCAGCGCGTCAATCACCTCTCCCCGACGACTGCGCATTAACGCGCTGGCCATGTGGGTTATCGCCATCGTTCCCTGCTCGGTATGCACCGGCAGCTTCCACTCCTCGTCCAGTCGTCTGACGACCTGCAACATGCCGCGGCAAATATCTTCGTCGATAACCCCTGCGTCACACAGCAGGCTGAGTCTGTTTTCCATTTACAATGCCTTTGATTAACTTAGTAACTGGGTTCCTGTTCACCGCTGACCACACGTTGCTGATGGGCGAGCAGCGCCTGTTTGTCCACCACGGCGCGCAGCAGTTGCTGCATCGGGTAATCGTCCGACCGGGTCAGCACCACGGCTTCGGTGGCCTGCAAGAATCGGGGATCGCGGGTGAGCGGCGTCGCTTCTAACCCCAGCAATGCCAGCTCCGCTTCCGCCACCACATTCCAGATCACCGCATCCACATCGCCTTTTACAATGCGCTGAAGGCTTTCGTGATAAGAGAGGTCTATCAGCTCCACATCACTTTTGCCGAAACAGGCTTCAGTCATGATTTTCTGATCTGCCGAACGGTTATCCAGCCCCACTCGTTTCACCCGGTCGGATTCGCCTTTACGGCAGATCAACTGGTGCTCGCCGACATAGGTGTGGGGCCCCAGTTCCAGCGCGATGCGCAACCCGTTTTGCGCCAGGTAGCTCTCTGCGGCCAGACGCGACACCACGGCCATGTCGTAGACGCCATTCAGCAGGCACTCAACCCGGATGTCCGCCCCACGCATGTGCGCGTAATAAAATGGAATCCCTTCAAACTGCGCTTTCAGCCCGCTCGCCAGCCCTTCATACAGACGGGTGTACGGCAGCGGCATCGCGCAAACAACGTTGCTGATGTCCACATGCGACAGCAACGTTTTGTTATCCATCTCCACCAGGAAGCTGCCGTTGCGCCCACGACGCTCAATACGGATCGCCCCGGAGGACTCCAGCGTTTTTAATGCGGCCTGCGTTAACCCCACCGATGAGTGGCATTCATTAGCCAGTTCATCTATCGTTTTCAAACGGTTACCGCATTTCTCACCAAGCAGGTAGCGGGCCAGGGTCGTCAGCACGACCCCCTCTTTTTTGATAAATGTTCGACGCATCATAAATTTTCAGTAAAGTGAATATTTATATATTCATTAAAATGAAGATATCGCGCAATGACGATGTGCGTAAACGGCGAGACGCCTCACAGTTTTTCGTCACGGGTACGCAGAGAGACAAAAAAACCGGGAAATCCCCGGTTTTTTAATGTGTAGTGTCGCATCACTGTAGACCCTCGCCGTGTTTACGCCGGGTGGCGGCGTAAACGCCTTATCCGGCCTACGGCGCGGTGCGCATTACGGCTTGGCGACAAAGCCGATCGCTTCGTAGACCGCTTTCAGCGTTTCGGAAGCACGGGCGCTGGCTTTTTCCGCCCCTTCTTTCATCACTTTCTGCAAGAAGGCTTCGTCGCTGCGGAAGCGATGATAACGCTCCTGCAACTCGGTCAGCATACCGGAAACGGCTTCAGCCACTTCACCTTTCAGATGACCATACATCTTGCCTTCGAAATGCTGCTCCAGCTCAGGGATGCTCTGGCCGGTTACGGCGGAGAGGATATCCAGCAGGTTAGACACCCCCGCTTTATTCTGGATGTCGTAGCGCACTACCGGCGGCTCGTCGGAATCCGTCACCGCACGTTTGATTTTTTTCACCACCGATTTCGGGTCTTCCAGCAGGCCGATGACGTTGTTACGGTTATCGTCCGACTTGGACATCTTTTTGGTCGGTTCCAGCAGTGACATCACGCGCGCGCCGGATTTTGGAATAAACGGCTCAGGAACGTTAAAGATATCGCCATACAGCGCGTTAAAACGCTGCGCGATGTCGCGGCTCAATTCCAGATGCTGTTTCTGATCTTCACCCACCGGCACCTGATTCGTTTGATACAGCAAAATGTCTGCCGCCATCAGAACCGGGTAATCAAACAGACCGGCGTTGATGTTCTCGGCATAGCGCGCGGATTTGTCTTTGAACTGGGTCATCCGGCTCAGTTCGCCGAAATAGGTGTAGCAGTTCAGCGCCCAGCCCAGCTGCGCGTGCTCCGGCACATGGGACTGAACAAAGATGGTGCTTTTCTCAGGATCGATACCACACGCCAGGTAGAGCGCCAGCGTATCCAGCGTCGCCTTACGCAACTGCTGTGCATCCTGACGCACGGTGATCGCATGCTGGTCAACGATGCAGTAAATGCAATGATAGTCATCCTGCATGTTCACCCACTGACGCAGCGCACCCATATAGTTGCCAATGGTCAATTCACCTGAGGGCTGTGCGCCACTAAAAACGATGGGCTTAGTCATTTTTCGATTCCTGATTTTCGCTATGCGGAAGCCCGAGAGCGGGCAGAAGGTCATTAATAGTGTCGTAAATCACATCCGGCTGGCTAAGAGCGATTGATTCGCCATAGTTGTAGCCGTACGTGAGGCCGACCGACGGGCAGCCAGCCGCTTTTGCAGCCTGAATGTCGTTACGCGAATCGCCCACGAAGAGCATCTGTTCAGGCGCGACGCCCATCCGCTTTGCCACCAGCAGCAGCGGATCGGGATGCGGCTTTTTGTTCTGCACATCGTCGCCGCCAATAACCACGCTAAAGTATTTGGCGATATCCAGCGCTTCAAGCAGCGGCGCCACAAACGGCGTCGGCTTATTGGTCACCAGTCCAAGCGGCAGCCCTTTGGCATGCAGCGCGCCCAGCGTATCGGCTACGTGCGGGAACAGGAACGTCCCTTCTTCCGCCACATCGCCATAGTAGCGGTCGAACAGCTTACGCAAAATACGCACCTGCTCCTCGGCGGGGATCTCATCATCAACAGGCGGTTTGCCCATTGTTTTACGTAACGTAGCGCGTTCCTGGCGAGCCCAGGCGAGCGCACGCTCCATCAATACATCCGCGCCGTTACCAATCCAGGTAATTACGCGATCTTCGCCAGCGGTAGGCAGTTCCAGCGCGTATAACGCCATATCTACCGCAGCGGCTAATCCCGGCGCGCTGTCGACCAGCGTGCCGTCGAGGTCAAAGGCGACACCCCGAATATCCTGCAATTTATCCATGACTTACCTTTGCCAGTTCACTGCGCATTTCATCAATGACTTTTTTGTAGTCTGGTTGGTCGAAAATCGCGGAGCCTGCCACAAACATGTCTGCGCCCGCCGCGGCGATTTCGCCGATGTTGTTCACCTTGACGCCGCCGTCCACTTCCAGGCGAATGTCATAACCTGACTCATCAATACGACGGCGCACTTCACGCAGCTTCTCCAGCGTGTGCGGAATAAAAGACTGGCCGCCAAAACCCGGGTTGACGGACATCAGCAGGATCACATCCAGCTTATCCATCACGTAATCCAGATAACTCAGCGGCGTGGCCGGGTTAAACACCAGACCCGCTTTACAGCCGTTTTCTTTAATCAGCTGCAAGGTACGATCGACATGCTCGGAGGCTTCGGGATGAAACGTAATGATGCTGGCGCCCGCTGCGGCGAAATCCGGCACGATGCGGTCAACCGGCTTCACCATCAAATGCACGTCGATGGGGGCGGTAATACCGTATTTGCGCAGGGATTTCAGCACCATCGGGCCGATGGTCAGGTTCGGCACATAGTGGTTGTCCATGACGTCAAAATGCACGACATCCGCACCAGCAGCCAGCACTTTCGCGGTGTCCTCACCCAGGCGGGCAAAATCAGCCGACAGAATTGAGGGGGCAATCAAATACTGTTTCATCCGCTTCTCCTTGAGAATTATTTTTTCGCAGGCGTTACGACTCCTGGTTGGTACAGAGCCAGCAGTTCGTCCACCTTTTTACGTGTGCCGCCATTGCTGCTTATACTGCGACGCACTTTGACCTGAAAATGTTTCGCCGCTTTGTACCACTCGCGGGTATCGGGCGTGTCATGGTTCGAAATTAACACCGGGATCCGCTTGCTGACCAGCTTTTCTGCCATCTCCGCCAGGCGCGCCTGCTCTTTTGGGCTGAAGCTATTGGTATGATAAGCGGTGAAATTCGCCGTCGCAGAAAGCGGTGCGTAAGGCGGATCGCAATAGACCACAGAATTGCTATCAGCACGATCCATACACTCTTCATACGAAAGGCAATGAAACTCTGCATTCTGCGCTTTTTTGGCAAAATGGTACAACTCCGTTTCCGGGAAGTAGGGCTTTTTGTAACGGCCAAACGGCACGTTAAACTCCCCACGCAAGTTATAGCGGCACAGGCCGTTGTAACCATAGCGGTTCAGGTATAAGAACAGGACCGCGCGACGGAACGGCTCCCGGCTCGTATTGAACTCTTCACGGAGTTGATAGTAAACCTCGGCCTGATTCGTCTCAGGCGTAAACAGCTCGCGGGAAGCCCGCACATACTCTTCAGTACGCGACTTCACGATGTTATAGAGGCTGATAAGGTCACTATTAATATCGGCAAGAATATAACGAGAAAAGTCGGTGTTAAGAAACACCGACCCGGCACCCACAAAGGGTTCAACCAGACATTCACCTTTCGGTAAATGCCGTTTGATGTCATCAAGCAGGGGGTATTTCCCCCCTGCCCACTTCAGAAAAGCGCGATTCTTTTTCATGCTGACTAACTAATTACACCTTCTCCGGCTGTGGAGAAAGCTCCGACAGCATCCTGCGCTTTAACATGACTATTACTTCAGATCGGCCTGCACCTGATGCAACGGTTTTGCCCACGGGTTTTTCGCCTGCACATCGGCTGGCAACGTAGACACCGCACGTTTGGCATCATCTTTAGACGCATACACACCCGTTACCAGAACATACCACGGCTGACCGTTACGCGTCGTCTGATACACCACATAGTTTTTCAGGTTTTCTTTCTTCGCCCAACCGTTCAGGTTGTCGTAGTTAGAAGAACTGCTGAGTTGCAGGGTGTAATGGCTGGAAGGCGCAGACTTCAGCGAACCCACGTTACCTGTGCTTTTCGTACCAGCCGCACTGCCGGCTGCCGCTGTGGCTTGCGCTGGCGCTGCGGTTTGTGCAGGCGCAGTGCTGGCGGTGGCTTTCGGCGCGGCAGGTTCGCTACGTTTCGGCTGCGTGGTCGGCTTCGGTTCCGCTGGCGTCGCTTTCGCGGTGGTCTGCGGTTTCTTCGGCTCAATCACAACCTGCTTACGTTCCGGGCGCGTAGTGGTCTGACGCTCGCCCGATTGCGTCGTCGCCGTCTGACGCGGCGCGTTGCCGTTGCGGATTGGCGCAACGGTGGCAGGTTCCGTCGGCAGCGTGGAGTTCGCCACCACATTGTTAACCTGTTCCTGGCCCTGCGGCTGAGTCAGCGCATTGTTCAGATCGCCCTGAACTTCCACACGCTGTTGGCCTTCGGTCGCGGCAGGCGCCTGACCCTGCGTTGGCGTTGAGGCGATCGGCGGCAGAGAAACATCCTGCTGCGTGTTTCCGGCGGTCTGTTCAGCGTCTGGCGCAGGCTGCGTGGCGCTCGCCTGATCGGTCGCGTTATTGCCGGAAAGATCGATGTTCTTCTCGGCAGACGCCGTTTGATCGCTGGAAGAGGAGGGTGAAGGAGCTTTCAGCGCGGAGCCAATACCGATGATCAACAGCAGCAACACCAGAACGCCGACACCCATCATGATGTATTGACGGGAAGCGGGTTTGCTGGCGGCTTTCTTACGTTTGCGGGGACGACGCTCTACGCGTTCTTCATCCACTGCATCATCGGATTCATAATCGTCTTCGCTGTACTGCTCTTCCTCACGCGCCTTTCGCGCACGCCCTGGACGACGATCGTCCGTATCCAGGTCGACGTCATCGAAATTGATCTGTGGATCATTATCGCGTTCAGAAGATTGACGAGTACGACCAGTACGACGATCGCTGGGATCGGGTTTCAGCTCGTCTTCTGGTTTGAATTCATCCATTTAACACCCCACTCAAAGGTTAATGCTTACGACGTTGCAGTTAACCTGAATTTAAATGACCAATACCGTGCAGTATCAGTCCGACCTTTCTTGTTGTTACGCCTGCTGACAGTCAGCAATAGCGCTGAGAACGATTTCGTGCGGCACTCCGCCGCGTACTTCACTTTTCCCTATCGCCAGCGGGAGCACTAAGCGCATCTCGCCCGCCAGAACTTTCTTATCGCGCAGCATGTGTGGCAAATACGCCTGAGCAGACATCTCACGCGGCCCGTGTACAGGCAGACCTGCGCGCTGGAGCAGCGTAATAATGCGTTGCGTATCCGCAGCGCTAAACTGACCGAGACGCTCTGACGTGCGCGCCGCCATCACCATACCAGCAGCGACGGCTTCACCGTGTAACCAATTGCCATAACCCATTTCAGCTTCAATGGCATGACCAAAGGTATGTCCCAGATTCAGTAAAGCACGTAAGCCCGTTTCGCGCTCGTCTGCTGCGACAACTTCGGCTTTCAGCTCACAACAACGGCGGATACAGTACGCCATTGCCGGACCTTCCAGACGTAATAACGCGTCCAGATTGTCCTCAAGCCAGGTGAAAAATTCACCGTCAAGAATGATGCCGTATTTGATCACTTCCGCCAGACCCGATGCCAGCTCACGCGCAGGAAGCGTTTTCAGACAGTCGAGATCCACCACCACAGAAGCAGGCTGGTAGAACGCGCCGATCATGTTCTTGCCGAGGGGATGGTTTACAGCGGTTTTCCCGCCTACGGAGGAGTCGACCTGCGACAGCAATGTCGTCGGGACCTGGATAAAGCGCACGCCACGCTGATAGCTGGCGGCGGCGAAACCGGTAAGGTCGCCAATCACGCCGCCGCCGAGGGCAACCAGCGTGGTATCGCGACCGTGCGGTTTTTGCAGTAACGCGGTGAAAACCGTATCAAGTACCGTCAGGCTTTTATACTTTTCGCCATCGGGCAGGGTAACGCTATCTACGTTAACCCCCGCCTGTTCAAGTACGCTACGGATCTTATCAAGGTAAAGGGGAGCCAGGGTTTCGTTGGTCACCAACATAACCTGATCGCCCGATTTCAGCGGTAAGAATGAAGCTGGTTCGTTAAACAAACCAGCCGCGATGGTGATAGGGTAACTACGTTCCCCGAGAGTAACTGTAATCCTCTCCATGACGCGACATCCACCTTAGTTACTTGTACCCGCTTACCGAGTATGTATTAAGCCAGAATCAGTTGCTTTCCAGCATATGAATAATCTGGTTTGCCACGACCTTAGCGCTCTGATCGTCGGTACGAATGGTCACGTCGGCAATCTCTTCATACAGAGGATTGCGTTCGTTGGCCAACGCTTCCAGAACTTCACGAGGCGGAGCTTCTACCTGCAACAGCGGGCGTTTCTTGTCGCGCTGCGTACGCGCAAGTTGTTTTTCGATTGTCGTTTCAAGATACACCACGACGCCACGCGCGGAGAGACGGTTACGCGTTTCACGTGATTTTACAGAGCCACCGCCGGTTGCCAGCACAATACCCTGTTTTTCCGTCAACTCGTTGATGACTTTTTCTTCGCGATCACGGAAGCCGTCTTCACCTTCTACATCGAAGACCCAGCCCACATCAGCTCCGGTTCGTTTCTCAATCTCTTGATCAGAATCGTAAAATTCCATATTGAGTTGTTGAGCTAACTGGCGCCCAATAGTGCTTTTTCCGGCACCCATAGGCCCAACCAGAAAGATATTGCGTTTCTCTGCCATTTTTTCGGTACTACTAAGACAATTCGTTAATGATAAACCCGCGTCGCAGACACCTTGCGCAGCAGGACATGAACTGAAACCTCATAAGATATTGCGAGAGTCAGACTGAAAATTATCTCAATACTCCAACGGGTTTGGCAACTGAATAAATTACCAAGACATATTGTAGACAACCCCGGAGGCAGCGTCGCTGGATAGCGACGAGAAGAACCAACTCTCAAATCGGTACTCCTTGTATGCTAAATACACCCCCACGTCAAATCCCTGAAACGTGTTCAGTGCAAAAACAGCGCGATTTCAGGCATAAATTATTCTGCCGCAACCAGTCTGGGGGTAATGAACACCACCAGTTCGCGCCGCTCGTTCTCTTTTCCATCATGGCTGAAAAGGGAACCAAGCCAGGGGATATCGCCTAACAGCGGGACGCTATCTTTAGCGGATTTGTTCTTGCGCGAAAAGATGCCGCCCAGCGCCAGCGTTTCGCCGCTTTTAACCTCGACCTGCGTGTCGATCTCCTGCTTATCGATCGCCAGCACTTCGCCATCCGCCTGCTGTAGCACCTGGCCGGGAACGTTCTGGCTGATGTGAAGTTTCAAGCGAATGCGCCCCTTCGGCAAAACGGTGGGCGTCACCTCCATCCCCAGCACCGCTTCTTTAAACTCCACGGACGTCGCCCCACTCTCGCCGCTGGAGACCTGATACGGGATTTCGCTCCCCTGCTTAATACTGGCGGGTTGCAGATGCGAAGCCAGCAGTCGTGGACTGGCGATAATATCAAGTTGCTGCTTCTGCTCCAGGGCGGAAAGCTCAAGATCCAACAAGCGACCGTTGATGCGCCCGATGTTAAACCCGACGCGAGACGTGGCGGCCGCGACGGACAGATCGCTGGCAAGCGACGTCACCTGCCCTGGCGACCCGGCCTGTTGCGCGTCCGCCAGCGTCCACTTTACCCCCAGCTCACGCAGGCTTTTTTCATTTATGGTGACGATATGCGCCGCCAGTTCAACCTGCTCAATGGGGAGATCCATTTGCGCCGCCCACTTTTCCAGCGCCGCCAGCGCGGCGTTGTTATCCCGAAGCAATAACCGGTTGGTGCGCTTATCTACCGTCATACTGCCTTTGGCGCTCAGCAGTTTTTCTCCCGCTTTTGCCAGTTCGGAGGCATCGGCATATTGCAGAGAAATACTGCGATCCTCCAGCGGTAAGTTAGCCCGAAGCCTTGCCTGCTCGGCCTCCTGCCGCGCGGCGTTTTCGTTTTGCCAGTGAACCGAGTGAACATGCAGAATATTCCCCTCCTGGCGCAGCACCAGCCCGGCGCTTTTTATGACCGTCTGCACCGCCTGCTTCCACGGCACATCCGTCAGACTCAGCGACAGCGAACCGCTGACGTCAGGCGAGACCACCAGATTCTTCTTCTCCTGCGCGGCAAGCGCCTGCAATACCTGAACAACAGGAACATCATCCACCACCAGCGTCACGTTTTGCGCTTTCCCCGCCTGTACGGCGGGCATCACGGCGATCAACGCTGCGGCTATCCATCGCTTCATTCACTTCTCCTTGTCGTTGCCACCGCCACTGTGACGGTTCACAGCCTTTACCGGTCTCAAGCGTTATGCTGTCTGCCGTCAGTCGGGAAATCGTCCAGCCGTTCTCCAGCACCTGATATTGTTCGACGCGCCGCCACTTCTGCTGGCTGTCTTTGAGAATGCCAGTCAGGCGCTCTCCCTGACTCACCACGCCCTGGTAACGCCACATCGGCAGTTCAGCGATCCGGCATCGGTCCTCCGGCGGTTTGAAGGGGTCGCGCATTCCGGTCAGCATCAGCAGGCAGCTACAGACCAACAGCCAGCGCTTAGTCATCAGTCAGCCGCTCCAGCTGTAGCGTCAACAGCAGCTCCGTCTCCTGCGGAACAAGCGAAAAGCGGTTGATGCGCATGCCACGCTCCGCCAGCCGACTGAACAGTTGCGGAACCGCCTCCCAGGTGGATGACAGCGCCAGCTCGCCTCCCTGCGCGGAAGGCTGCCAGTGAAGAAGGCGTACCGGAGAGCGCTGAAAATCCAGAGGGGAAAAAGGCACGCGCTTGCTGGCCGACGCTAAACGAGACATATCCATTGATGCGGCGATCTGACGCAGGCTTCGCCACTGCCGGTCGATAGCCGCCCGCTGTTGCGCCAGCGCCGTTCGTTGCTGCTCCTGTTGCTGCGCGCCCGAAGAAAACGTGCATAAACACGCCAGTAATCCCAGCCCCAGGCTCCAGCCTAACCAGCAGAAGAGGCGGGTTCGCGGCAATAACCCGCACCAGAGGTCAAAAAGCGCGGCCATCTGCGAGGCTCCTTTTTAACGGGTAATGAAATTGCCAACGTCCCTGCGCATCCTGCTGCGTTGCCCCACTCCCGGCTAACGGGAAATCAGGATGACGACGCAGCGCGGTTTCCAGCGTGTTTAACGCGAGAAATGTCGTCGCGTATCCCTCAAGTTCCAGCGTTCCCTACTGCCAGGATAACCGGGTTAGCCACGCCTGCTCGGGCAACAGCGCCGCCATCCCTTCCAGCACGCTCTGCCAGCGCCGCGTCTGCTCATATTCCGTTTGCCGCTGCAACGCTTGCTGCCACGCGGTCTGCCGCTGCTGTAAGCGGGGTTGGATCGCCAGCAGCGCGGCCGCGCGCTCTTTCTCTGCGATCGGCCACTGCGCATCCGCCCGCTTTTGCGCCGTGAGCGTAACCTCATGGATGCACGCCAGCGCAATGGCCAGCAGCAGTGAACCGCTGAACATAACGCTCCAGAATCGCAGACATTCGCGCCGCCGGGACTGGCGCCAGGGCAAAAAGTTGACCGGATGACTCATCAGCACGGCGCCCCCATTGCTAATCCCAGTGCGATGGCAAAGGTATGGCCTTCCGGCGGAACGGGAGGCTGGCGAATGGCAACCGCGCACCAGGGTTCGAAGCCGCCCGCGCCGCACACCGTCAGACTTTCCGGCGCAATGGACAACGTCGCGGCAAGACTGTCGGCGCAGGCCGCCTCTTGTAGCGGTTTTCGTCCCCACGCATAGCGCGTCGCCCACAGCCACTGTTCTTCGTCACGCCAGGCCAGACACTGCTGGTGCGCCAGCAGATAAGGAATAAGGCGCTGTAATGCGCAGGCATCCGGCGTAATCGCCGTCACCTGCATTTTCAGTTTTTGCGCCAGCGTTAATAAGGTCGCTACCTCCTTGCTTTGGGCGGCGGTCACGTTAAATGCCGGAGTCAGGGTATCTTCGCGATAGTCAAAGCACAGGGCGTCGGGGGGCATATCCAGCTCACGCGCCATCGCGCCGGTCAGCCACGCCGTTTGTTCACGTTCGCGCAGCGCCATTTCCGGGCGCGGAAAATGCTTTTGCAGCGTCCGGCTGGCAGGGAAAGAGAGATAAATATGATGCCGGTGAGGAAGCGAACGACGCCACGGAAGCAGCGCATTGACGAGCTGTTCAGGCTCGCGAAGATGCCCGTCAACGAAGGTACATTCCGCCAGCGGCACCCGCCACCAGCGTTGTAAAGACCAGCCTGACGCGCCGCGAACCACGGCGACAGCCAGCGCCTCATGCTGCTGAATATGAAGGCCAATTTGCCAGAACCTGAAAGCCATTGCTTATGATCTCCTTATCAATGGTCGCTCTTACGGGTATATCAATGCGTCTGGCTTGCCTTTATACTACCGCGCGTTTGTTTATAAACTGCCCAAATGACACTAAATGGGAAATCTCCAGTGAAGTTCGTAAAGTATTTATTGATCCTTGCAGTATGTTGCATCCTGCTGGGAGCAGGCTCGATTTATGGCCTCTACCGCTATATCGAGCCGCAACTACCTGACGTCGCGACCTTAAAAGACGTGCGTTTGCAGATTCCGATGCAGGTTTACAGCGCGGATGGCGAGCTGATCGCGCAGTATGGCGAAAAACGTCGTATCCCGGTCACGCTTGACCAGATGCCGCCGGAAATGGTTAAAGCCTTTATCGCTACGGAAGACAGCCGCTTTTACGAGCATCATGGCGTCGATCCGGTAGGGATCTTCCGTGCGGCCAGCGTCGCGCTGTTCTCAGGCCATGCCTCACAGGGGGCAAGTACCATCACCCAGCAGCTGGCGAGAAACTTCTTCCTGAGCCCGGAACGCACGCTGATGCGTAAAATTAAGGAAGCGTTCCTGGCAATCCGCATTGAGCAGATGCTGAGCAAAGATGAGATCCTCGAACTTTACCTGAACAAGATCTACCTCGGCTACCGTGCCTACGGCGTCGGCGCGGCGGCGCAGGTCTATTTCGGTAAGACGGTCGATCAGCTCACCCTGAGCGAAATGGCGGTGATTGCCGGTCTGCCGAAAGCCCCTTCCACATTTAACCCGCTCTACTCGATGGATCGGGCGACGGCGCGTCGTAACGTGGTGCTGTCTCGTATGTTGAGCGAAGGCTACATCACCCAGGCGCAGTACGATCAGGCGCGCGGCGAAGCGATTGACGCCAATTACCATGCGCCGGAAATCGCGTTCTCAGCGCCGTATCTGTCGGAAATGGTGCGCCAGGAAATGTACAGCCGTTATGGCGAAAGCGCCTATGAAGACGGGTATCGCATTTACACCACAATCACCCGCAAAGTACAGCAGGCGGCGCAGCAAGCCGTGCGTAACAACGTGCTGGACTACGACATGCGCCACGGCTATCGCGGCCCGTCGAACGTGCTGTGGAAAGTAGGCGAAACCGCCTGGGACAACAAAAAAATCACCGACACGCTGAAAGCCCTGCCAACCTACGGGCCGTTGCTGCCCGCCGTCATTACCGGCGCGAATCCGCAGGAAGCCACCGCGATGCTCGCTGATGGCACCTCCGTGTCGCTGCGGATGGAAGGCGTTCGCTGGGCGCGCCCTTACCGTTCGGATACCCAACAGGGCCCGACGCCGCGTAAAGTGACCGACGCCGTACAGACAGGCCAACAAATCTGGGTTCGCCAGATGGGTGATGCCTGGTGGCTGGCGCAAGTCCCGGATGTGAACTCGGCGCTGGTTTCCATCAACCCGCAAAACGGCGCGGTTCTGGCGCTGGTCGGCGGTTTTGACTTTAACCAGAGTAAATTCAACCGCGCCACGCAGGCGCTGCGTCAGGTCGGGTCGAACATCAAACCGTTCCTCTATACCGCCGCGATGGATAAAGGTCTGACGCTGGCGAGTATGCTGAACGACGTGCCGATTTCCCGCTGGGATGCTGGCGCCGGTTCCGACTGGCGGCCGAAAAACTCCCCGCCGCAGTATGCCGGGCCAATCCGCTTACGTCAGGGTCTGGGTCAGTCGAAAAACGTGGTGATGGTGCGGGCGATGCGCGCGATGGGCGTGGATTACGCCGCAGAGTATCTGCAACGCTTCGGTTTCCCGGCGCAGAACATCGTGCATACCGAATCGCTGGCGCTGGGCTCCGCGTCCTTCACCCCGATGCAGGTGGCGCGCGGTTATGCGGTAATGTCTAACGGCGGCTTCCTGGTAGACCCGTATTTCATCAGCAAGATAGAGACCGACCAAGGCGGCGTGATCTTCGAAGCGAAGCCGAAAATCGCCTGCCCGGATTGCGATATCCCGGTCATTTACGGTGATACCCAGAAATCCAACGTGCTGGAAAACAATAACGTTGAAGATGTCGCCATCTCTCAGGAGCAGCAAAACGCCACCGTGCCAATGCCAAAACTGGAGCAGGCTAACCAGGCGTTAGTGGCGCAAAGCGGAATGCAGGAATATGCTCCGCATGTGATTAACACGCCGCTGGCCTTCCTGATTAAGAGCGCGCTGAACAGCAACATCTTCGGCGAACCCGGATGGATGGGCACCGGCTGGCGCGCGGGTCGCGACCTGCAACGTCATGATATCGGCGGAAAAACCGGAACCACCAACAGCTCGAAAGATGCCTGGTTCTCCGGTTACGGCCCGGGCGTGGTGACTTCCGTGTGGATCGGCTTTGACGATCACCGTCGCGATCTGGGGCGCACTACCGCGTCCGGGGCGATCAAAGACCAGATTTCTGGTTATGAAGGCGGCGCGAAAAGTGCGCAACCCGCATGGGATGCTTACATGAAAGCCGTGCTGGAAGGGGTTCCTGAAGAGCCGCTGACGCCGCCTCCGGGCATTGTGACGATCAATATCGACAGAAGCACCGGGCAACTGGCAAACGGCGGTAACAGCCGCGCGGAATACTTTATCGAAGGCACTCAGCCAACGCAGCAGGCGGTGCATGAGGTGGGCACCACCATTATCGATAACGGTGAGACACACGAACTGTTTTGATCTTTTGCCGGATGGCGACGCCTGAGACGTCTTATCCGGCCTACGTTTTGTTGTAGGCCAGGTAAAACGTCAGCCGCCATCCGGCAATATAAATTACAACCGCCCCTGCCCCTTCAGCCACTCACGGACCAGGAACAGCGCGCTGACGTTTCGCGCTTCACTGAAATCCGGTTCTTCCAGCAGATCCATTAAATGCGTCAGCGGCCAGCGCACCTGCGGCAGCGGTTCCGGCTCGTCGCCTTCCAGTGATTCAGGATAGAGGTCTTCCGCTATCACAATGTTCATTTTGCTGGAAAAATAGGACGGCGCCATGCTGAGCTTTTTGAGGAACGTCAGATCGTTCGCGCCAAACCCAACTTCTTCTTTCAGTTCCCGGTTCGCCGCTTCAAAAACGGTTTCGCCAGGGTCGATCAACCCTTTGGAGAACCCCAGCTCATAAGACTCCGTGCCCACGGCATATTCACGGATCAGAATCAGGTGATCATCTACGATCGGCACAATCATTACCGCTTCACGAGTGGACGGACGCATACGCTCATAGACGCGGCGCACGCCGTTGCTGAATTCGAGATCCACACTTTCGACGTTAAACAGCCGGGATTTCGCGACAGTTTCAACTTTCAAAATGGTGGGTTTTTGTAATGATTTGCTCATCGTGAGAATCTATGCAGTGAAATCTGGTGTCATTGTGCGATATACAGCACGGTTTCGGCAATGTGAATTGCCGTTTATTTACATTTATGTAACGTAGCAAAAATTAATTCCCATTTAAAATTAAAAGTCAATAGGTTGAAATAACTCCAGGAATTTGCTGATATTCCGCTTTTGGTGGGTTTGCTATGATCCGCGTTCACTGGGATGCGCGTAAAAATGCTCAAGTTCAACTCCACGCTTGCCGATAGCCAACCACAGCATCACATTTATTCGACAGGGTGCGACTGACCACGCCTGACAGACTTAGTAAGATGGGGAAAGCATGAGCACCATTTTGATTTTCTTAGCTGCTTTGCTGGCCTGCTCTCTACTGGCAGGATGGCTACTCAGAGTAAGAGCCAGGCGGCAGAATCTGCCTTGGATCAGCGCCTTTTCAGACGCCGCGACGCGCAAGCTAACGCCGGAAGAGCGCAGTGCGGTTGAAAACTATCTCGACAACCTCAGCCAGATTCAGCAGGTGCCGGGGCCGACAGGCGCCAGCACCGCTCCCGTGTCGTTAACGCTGAATGCCCAGAGTAATAACGTCATTATTCTGACCCATTCCATTACGCGTTACGGCATTACGACCGACGATCCCAATAAATGGCGATATTACCTTGATTCCGTTGAGGTTCATTTGCCGCCGTTCTGGGAACAGTACATCAATGACGAAAATAACGTTGAGCTGATCCATACCGATACGCTTCCTTTAGTCATCTCGCTTAACGGCCACACGTTGCAGGAGTACATGCAGGAGACGCGCGGCTATGCGCTACAGCATACCTCCTCCACCCAGGCGTCGATTCGTGGCGAAGAGAGCGAGCAAATTGAACTACTGAACATTCGTCAGGAAACTCACGAAGAGTATGCGCTCAGCCGCCCCGCGGGGCTGCGCGAAGCATCGCTGATTGTGGCCTCATTCCTGCTGTTCTTCTGTTGCTTAATTACGCCGGATGTCTTCGTGCCGTGGATTGCGGGCGGCGCAATTCTGCTGCTCGCCGCAGGTCTCTGGGGGCTGTTCGCTCCGCCATCTAAAACCTCGCTGCGGGAGATTCACTGCCTGCGGGGAACCCCGCGTCGCTGGGGGCTGTTTGGCGAAAACGATCAGGAGCAGATCAACAATATTTCGCTGGGGATTATTGACCTGATTTACCCTGCCCACTGGCAACCCTATATCGCACAGGATCTCGGGCAGCAAACGGATATTGATATCTATCTGGATCGCCACGTCGCGCGGCAAGGGCGTTTTCTCTCCCTGCATGACGAGGTGAAAAATTTCCCGTTGCAACACTGGCTGCGTAGCGCCGTTATTGCGGGCGGATCGCTGCTGGTGCTGTTTATGCTGCTCTTTTGGATCCCGCTGGATATGCCGATCAAATTCACTTTGTCGTGGATGAAAGGCGCGCAAACCATTGAGGCCACCAGCGTTAAACAGCTCCACGACGCCGGAGTTCGCGTGGGCGATACGCTGCATCTGAGCGGCAAAGGCATGTGTAATATCCATCAGTCTGGTAGCTGGACTGCGCAGCCGAACTCCCCTTTTATGCCGTTTGATTGCTCGCAAATCATCTGGAATGACGCGCGGACGCTGCCGCTGCCCGAGTCCGATCTCGTCAACAAAGCCACAGCGCTGACCCAGGCCATCAACCGCCAGCTGCACCCGAAGCCGGAAGATGACTCCCGCGTTAGCGCGTCGCTACGTTCGGCGATTCAAAAGTCCGGGATGGTATTGCTGGATGATTTCGGCGACATCGTATTAAAGACCGCCGATCTGTGCGCCGCCGAAGACGAATGCGTGCGCCTGAAAAACGCGCTGGTGAACCTCGGCAACAGCAAAAACTGGGCCGCGCTGGTCAAACGCGCGAATGCGGGCAAACTTGACGGCGTGAACGTTCTGCTGCGCCCTGTCAGCGCGGAGTCGCTCGATAACCTGGTGACGACCTCAACCGCGCCGTTTATCTCCCGTGAAACCGCGCGCGCCGCACAGGCGCTTAACAGCCCCGCGCCGGGCGGCTTCCTGATTATCAGCGATGAAGGCAGCGATCTGGTTGATCAGCCGTGGCCGTCGATGTCCCTGTACGATTACCCCGCGCAGGAACAGTGGGGCGCATTCCAGCGCCTGGCGCAGATGTTAATGCAAACACCGTTTAGCGCCGAAGGGATCGTCACCCGTGTCTACACCGACGCCAACGGCACGCAGTACATCGGCCTGCACCGCATCCCGGATCGTTCCGGTTTATGGCGCTACCTTGGCACGACGTTGCTGATGCTCACCATGCTGGGCTGCGCCGCTTACAACGGCATTCAGGCGTTCAGACGTTATCAGCGTAACCGCACCCGTATGGCGGAAATTCAGGAATATTATGAAAACTGCCTGAATCCAAAGCTGATCGCCTCCCCGGAAAGCCTCATCTGACAGCTCACGATATGCTACCCTGTAGCGCATATCCGGCAAAAGCCGCCAGGATTTGGCGGCAATCTCATCTGGAGAATTCCCATGCATATTGATATTGCCTGGCAGGACGTCGATACCGTTTTGCTGGACATGGACGGCACGCTGCTCGATCTGGCATTCGATAACTATTTCTGGCAGAAACTGGTGCCGGAAACCTATGGCGCACAGCAGGGAATCACTGCACAGGAAGCCCAGGACTATATTCGCCAGCAGTATCATGCCGTGCAGCATACGCTAAACTGGTACTGTCTTGATTACTGGAGCGAGCGGCTGGGTCTGGACATTTGCGCCATGACGACGGCACAGGGGCCGCGCGCCGTGCTGCGCGAAGATACCGTGCCGTTTCTGGATGCGTTAAAAGCCCGCGGTAAACGCCGCATTCTGCTGACCAACGCGCACCCGCATAACCTGGCGGTGAAGCTGGAACATACCGGTCTGGCATCACACCTTGATTTATTACTTTCCACCCACACATTTGGTTATCCCAAAGAGGATCAGCGGTTATGGCACGCAGTGGCTGAAGAAACGGGAATAAGCGCAGAGAAAACGCTGTTTATCGACGACAGCGAACCGATTCTCGACGCCGCCGCCCAATTCGGCATTCGTTACTGCCTCGGCGTGACCAATCCCGACTCCGGCATTGCGGAAAAGCAGTATGCACGCCATCCGTCGTTGAATGATTACCGCCGACTGATCCCCTCACTGATGTGAAGGAGACGCCATGAAAGAAAAGCCCTCTGTTGAGGTCCGACTGGATAAATGGCTGTGGGCCGCACGCTTTTATAAAACCCGTGCATTGGCCCGCGAAATGGTTGAAGGCGGTAAGGTGCACTATAACGGGCAGCGCAGCAAGCCGGGCAAGATTGTCGAGCTGAATGCGACGCTGACCCTGCGCCAGGGCAACGACGAGCGGACGGTAATCATTAAAGGCATTACCGAGCAACGCCGTCCGGCAAGCGAAGCCGTTACGCTGTATGAAGAAACAGCGGAGAGCGTGGAAAAACGCGAAAAAATGGCGCAGGCACGCAAACTTAACGCATTAACCATGCCGCACCCGGACAGGCGACCGGATAAAAAAGAGCGCCGCGACCTGTTACGATTTAAACACGGCGACAGTGAGTGACTGTCACCCGCAAGAGAGATGATTATGCCGCAACATGACCAATTACATCGTTATCTGTTTGAAAACTTTGCCGTGCGCGGCGAACTGGTGACCGTATCGGAAACCCTGCAACAGATCCTCGAAAACCACGCCTATCCGCAGCCGGTAAAAACCGTGCTGGCCGAGCTGCTGGTCGCCACCAGCCTGCTGACCGCCACGCTGAAATTTGCCGGTGACATTACCGTGCAGCTACAGGGCGACGGCCCGCTGAGCCTGGCGGTGATCAACGGCAATAACAACCAGCAGATGCGCGGCGTCGCTCGCGTACAGGGCGAAGTGCCGGAAAACGCGGATCTGAAAACGCTGGTGGGCAACGGCTATCTGGTGATCACCATTACGCCGGAAGAAGGCGAGCGTTATCAGGGCGTGGTCGGTCTGGAAGGCGACACGCTGGCGGCGTGCCTGGAAGATTACTTCCTGCGTTCCGAACAGCTGCCGACACGCCTGTTCATCCGCACTGGCGAGGTGGAAGGCAAACCGGCGGCGGGCGGAATGCTGCTACAGGTAATGCCCGCGCAGAACGCGCAGGCGGACGACTTCGATCACCTGGCGACGCTGACCGGAACCATCAAAACCGAAGAGTTGCTGACCCTTCCGGCTAACGATGTGTTGTGGCGTTTGTACCATGAAGAAGAGGTCACGCTCTACGACCCGCAGGATGTTGAGTTCAAGTGTACCTGTTCTCGTGAACGCTGTGCGGGCGCGCTGAAAACGCTACCGGATGAAGAAGTGGACAGCATCCTGGCGGAAGAAGGCGAGATCGATATGCACTGCGATTACTGCGGCAGCCACTATCTGTTCAACGCGATGGACATTGCGGAAATCCGCAACAATGCCTCCCCTGCCGACCCGCAGGTGCATTAATCACCGGTAAAAAGCCTGATGGCGAATCGCTCATCAGGCTTACTCATTTACAGGTCGGATAAGACGCATCCGCGTCGTCATCCGGCCTGCTCCGCAAAATTCCGCACTTTTTGTTCATTTTTTCCTTCGTGGTGAATCGATATTTTATATGTAAGGGTTTCGTAAATTTCTTACATGAATGCGATTACACTCACAACATTCCCGCAGAATACACTCATTTTTAACGTTTTAAGAACATTTTCCACAACAAAAAAGGGTTCTCTGCCATAATAAGCGCCGCTTCGTGACAGGAGTCACAGCGTTTTCGGTCAATCGTGATTTTGTCCAGATACGTAAATCTATGAGCCTCGTCGCGGTTAACAAACCCTAAAAAACCCTACAATTTCAGGTAATACATATTGGCTAAGGAGTAGTGACATGCGCGTTAACAGCTTAACCCCGCAAGATCTCAAGGCTTATGGTATCAATGACGTTCAGGATATCGTTTACAACCCCAGCTACGACCTGCTGTACCAGGAGGAACTCGATCCTACTCTGGAAGGTTACGAGCGCGGCGTATTAACGAATCTGGGCGCCGTTGCCGTTGATACTGGTATCTTTACCGGACGTTCGCCGAAGGATAAATACATTGTCCGTGACGACACCACGCGTGACACGCTCTGGTGGTCCGACAAAGGCAAAGGCAAGAACGACAACAAACCGCTGTCCCAGGAAACCTGGCAGCACCTGAAAGGGCTGGTAACTCAGCAACTCTCCGGCAAACGCCTGTTCATCGTTGACGCCTTCTGCGGCGCTAACGCGGATACCCGTCTCTCCGTTCGCTTCATCACGGAAGTCGCCTGGCAGGCGCATTTTGTCAAAAACATGTTCATCCGTCCTGCGGACGAAGAACTGGTGGATTTCAAACCAGATTTTATCGTGATGAACGGCGCGAAATGCACCAACCCGCAGTGGAAGGAACAGGGGCTGAACTCTGAAAACTTCGTGGCCTTCAACCTGACTGAACGCATTCAGTTAATTGGCGGCACCTGGTACGGCGGCGAAATGAAAAAAGGGATGTTCTCCGTCATGAACTACCTGCTGCCGCTGAAAGGCATTGCTTCCATGCACTGCTCCGCCAACGTGGGTGAGAAAGGCGACGTCGCGGTCTTCTTCGGGCTTTCCGGCACCGGGAAAACCACCCTCTCCACCGACCCGAAACGCCGTCTGATCGGCGATGACGAACACGGCTGGGATGACGACGGTGTGTTTAACTTTGAAGGCGGCTGCTACGCGAAAACCATCAAGCTGTCTAAAGAAGCCGAACCGGAAATCTACAACGCTATCCGTCGCGATGCGCTGCTGGAAAACGTCACCGTTCGCGAAGATGGCTCCATCGATTTCGACGATGGTTCCAAAACCGAGAACACCCGCGTCTCCTACCCGATTTATCACATCGATAACATCGTTAAGCCAGTATCAAAAGCGGGTCATGCAACCAAAGTCATCTTCCTGACTGCCGACGCTTTCGGCGTGCTGCCGCCGGTTTCTCGCCTGACGGCTGACCAGACGCAGTACCACTTCCTGTCTGGCTTTACCGCTAAACTGGCCGGTACTGAGCGCGGCGTTACCGAACCGACGCCAACCTTCTCTGCCTGCTTCGGCGCGGCGTTCCTGTCGCTGCACCCGACGCAGTACGCTGAAGTGCTGGTCAAACGCATGCAGGCATCCGGCGCGCAGGCGTATCTGGTAAACACCGGCTGGAACGGCACGGGCAAACGTATCTCCATCAAAGATACGCGCGCGATTATCGACGCCATCCTGAACGGCTCTCTGGATAATGCGGAAACCTTTAATCTGCCGATGTTTGACCTGGCGATCCCGACCGAGCTGCCGGGCGTAGAGACTCGTATTCTTGACCCGCGTAACACCTACGCGTCACCGGAACAGTGGCAGGAAAAAGCCACCGCGCTGGCGAAACTGTTTGTCGAGAATTTCGAGAAATACACCGATACCCCAGCCGGTGAAGCGCTGGTCAGCGCCGGGCCGAAGCTGTAAAAAAACACGCCGGATGGCGGCTGCGCCTTATCCGGCCTACAGAGCACACGCTGTTGTAGGCCCGGTAAGCGTAGCGCCACCGGGCGCAATGCCGGATGGCGGCTGCGCCTTATCCGGCCTACGGAGCATACGTTATTGTAGGCCCGGTAAGCGTAGCGCCACCGGGCGCTGAGAAACAAAAAGGGAGGCATTTCGCCTCCCTTTTCTTATACGTCTTTCGTCGAACCCGGTACGCGAGCGACCGGAATCGGCAGCCAGGCGCGAATAGAAAGCCCACCGCGCTCACTGGAGCCAATCTCCAGCATACCGTTATGGTTATCCACAATACGCTGCACAATCGCCAGACCCAACCCGGTGCCGCTGGTGCTGCGCGCGCTGTCGCCACGCACAAACGGCTGGAACAGGTGCTTACGCTGTTCCGGCTTAATGCCCGGCCCATCGTCCTCAACCTGGAACCAGGCGCGATGCGGTTCCGTACCGCTGCTGACCTTGATCCAGCCATTGCCATAACGGGCGGCATTGACCACCATATTGGCGATCGCGCGTTTAATCGACAACGGATGCATTTTCACCTGAATACTGCCCGGTTGCAGCGCGGTATCAATTTCCCGCTCGTAGCCGCTTTCCGCCGCAATAACCTCACCCAACACGGCATTCAGATCGGCCATCTCCATTGGCATTTCCTGACCGGTACGCAGGTAATCGATGAATTGTTCGATAATGGCGTTGCACTCTTCTATGTCCTTATTAATGGACTCCGCGAGATAGCCGTCCTCTTCACCCATCATTTCGGTAGCCAGGCGGATACGCGTCAACGGTGTGCGCAAATCGTGGCTCACGCCCGCCATCAGCAAGGTACGGTCATCAGCCAGTTGCTTCACGCCCGCCGCCATATGGTTGAAGGCGCGGGTTACAGAGCGCACCTCCGACGCGCCATACTCGCGCAGCGGCGGTGGAATCATGCCTTTCCCCACCTGCAACGCGGCATGTTCAAGATCGACCAGCGGTCGGTTCTGGATACGAATAAACAACCATGCGCCGCCTATCGCCAGCAGCATAATCGCCAGCGTATAGCGGAACAGCGGGGAGAAATCGCCCTGATGGATTTCCGTCAGCGGCACGCGCACCCAGATATTGGGCGACAGCCAGGTTTTCAGCCAGACCACCGGCGAGCTTTTGTTGACCTCAACGCGTACTTCCGTCGGGCCGCCCAGCTGCTGCGCCATCTGATGGCTTAAGAATTCATAGTGTTGCGCCCAACGCAGCCCGGCCTCTTCGGCAGCCTCGTTGGAATAGAGAGAAATTCCCAGCTCACGATAGATTTCCCGGCGGAACGCAGGCGGCACCACCAGTTGCGTGCCGTCCTCCAGTTGCAGCTTGTCGGTCATCAGCATACGAACTTCGTAGGCCAGAACCTTATTAAACTGCTGGAGGCTCGGCAGAATCGCAAAGTTCAGCACCACCAGATAAGTCGTCACCAGGCTGACGAACAGCAAGGTGACGATGAGCAGTAGCGTGCGGGCAAATGAACTTCGCGGTGAGAAGCGCATTCGCCTCATGCTTTAGAACCGTCCGGTACAAAGACGTAGCCCAGGCCCCAGACGGTCTGAATGTAACGCGGATGCGCCGGATCTTCTTCCACCATGCGGCGTAGACGGGAGATCTGCACGTCGATGGAGCGTTCCATCGCAGAGTATTCACGACCGCGCGCCAGGTTCATCAGCTTATCGCGGGAGAGCGGTTCGCGCGGGTGGCTGACCAGCGCTTTCAGTACCGCAAATTCACCGCTGGTGAGCGGCATCGGTTCGTCTTCGCGGAACATTTCGCGGGTGCCGAGGTTCAGCTTGAACTTACCGAAAGCGATTACCGCTTCTTCCTGCGAAGGCGCGCCCGGCAGTTCGTTCGCCTGACGGCGCAGCACAGCGCGAATACGCGCCAGCAGTTCACGCGGGTTGAACGGCTTCGGAATGTAGTCGTCAGCACCGATCTCCAGACCCACAATGCGGTCCACTTCTTCGCCCTTCGCCGTCACCATGATGATCGGCATAGGGTTGCTCTGGCTGCGCAGACGGCGGCAAATTGACAGGCCATCTTCGCCAGGCAGCATGAGGTCCAGTACCATAAGATGGAAGGACTCACGGGTCAGCAGACGATCCATTTGCTCGGCGTTTGCCACGCTTCGAACCTGGAAGCCCTGCTCGGTCAGATAACGTTCCAGTAGCGCGCGCAGGCGCATATCGTCATCCACCACCAGAATCTTATAATTCTCTTGCATTGTTTTACTCCCAAAGGTTCGCAACAATTGAATGTGTGTATTCTTAAAAAAGCTTACGTTCGTCACCAGCGAATTCTGGTATAAATTCCAGGCTAAATTGTTACAAAGCATATTTAACAGCAGCTTAAGTATACAATTAATCTTGCGACACATTATTTATTCTGCTGCGGCGATCACGTAATACGTATTGTGCGCATCGCCAAATAGTCAAAGGTAAATCAACGAGATGAAAACGCCCCTGATTACCCGGGAAGGGTACGAAAAACTCAAACACGAGCTGAATTATCTCTGGCGGGAAGAGCGCCCGGAAGTCACCAAAAAAGTGACCTGGGCTGCGAGTCTTGGGGACCGCAGCGAAAATGCCGACTATCAGTATAATAAAAAGCGCCTGCGTGAGATCGACCGTCGTGTTCGTTATCTGACCAAATGCATGGAAAACCTGAAAATCGTCGATTATTCCCCGCAGCAGGAAGGCAAAGTGTTCTTCGGCGCGTGGGTGGAGATCGAAAACGATGAGGGCGATATCCGCCGCTTTCGCATCGTCGGCTACGATGAAATTTTCGGTCGTAAGGATTACATCTCCATCGACTCGCCTATGGCGCGGGCGTTGCTGAAAAAAGAAGTGGGCGATCTCGCGGTAGTACACACGCCCGCCGGCGAGGCCAGCTGGTACGTTAATGAGATCGAATACGTAAAATAGCGCCGGAACAATCCGAAGCCCCCGCTGATGACTGGCAATTTTGCCAGTCAATCCGTATAACTATCCCCTGATTTTTTACTCAGATGAAACTAAATCCATGATGAATGATTCTTTCTGCCGCATTATCGCGGGTGAAATTCAGGCACGCGCCGAACAGGTAGACGCTGCCGTTCGCCTGCTTGACGAAGGGAACACCGTGCCGTTTATCGCACGTTATCGTAAGGAGATCACCGGCGGGCTGGATGACACGCAGTTGCGTAATCTGGAGACCCGTCTGGGATATCTGCGTGAACTGGAAGACAGACGTCAGGCCATTCTCAAGTCCATTTCCGAGCAAGGCAAGCTGACCGATGAGCTGGCTAACGCCATCAACGGCACGTTAAGTAAGACCGAACTCGAAGACCTCTACCTGCCCTACAAACCCAAGCGTCGCACGCGCGGGCAAATCGCCATCGAAGCCGGACTTGAACCGCTGGCTGATCTGCTGTGGACAGACCCTTCCCACCCCCCGGAAACGGAAGCGGCAAAATACATCGACGCTGACAACGGCGTGGCGGATGCCAAAGCAGCCCTTGATGGCGCGCGCTATATCCTGATGGAGCGTTTTGCCGAAGACGCGGCGCTGCTGGCGAAAGTGCGCGATTATCTGTGGAAGAACGCCCATCTGGTCGCGACCGTCGTAAGCGGCAAAGAGGAGGAAGGGGCGAAATTCCGTGACTATTTCGATCATCACGAACCGATCGCCAGCGTCCCTTCACACCGTGCGCTGGCGATGTTCCGTGGCCGCAACGAAGGCGTGCTGCAACTGTCGCTGAATGCCGACCCGCAATTCGATGAGCCGCCCAAAGAGAGCCACTGCGAGCAGATCATCCAGGATCACCTCGGCCTGCGTCTGAACAACGCTCCGGCGGATAGCTGGCGCAAAGGCGTGGTGAGCTGGACATGGCGTATAAAAGTCCTGATGCATCTCGAAACCGAACTGATGGGCACCGTGCGTGAACGCGCGGAAGATGAAGCCATTAACGTCTTTGCCCGCAACCTCCACGATCTGCTGATGGCGGCGCCTGCTGGCCTGCGCGCGACTATGGGTCTCGATCCGGGTCTGCGTACCGGCGTGAAGGTTGCCGTAGTGGACGGCACCGGTAAACTGGTCGCCACCGACACCATTTATCCACATACCGGTCAGGCGGCTAAAGCTGCGGTGGCGGTTGCCGCGCTGTGCGAAAAACACAACGTTGAGCTGGTGGCGATTGGTAACGGCACGGCGTCGCGCGAAACCGAGCGCTTCTTCCTCGACGTGCAGAAACAGTTCCCGAAAGTGACGGCGCAGAAAGTGATCGTCAGCGAAGCCGGAGCATCGGTGTATTCCGCTTCCGAGCTGGCGGCGCTGGAGTTCCCGGATCTGGACGTTTCGCTGCGCGGCGCAGTCTCTATCGCCCGTCGTCTGCAAGACCCGCTGGCGGAGCTGGTGAAAATCGATCCGAAATCCATCGGCGTCGGCCAGTATCAGCACGACGTCAGCCAGACCCAGCTTGCCCGTAAGCTGGATGCCGTTGTGGAAGACTGCGTAAACGCCGTCGGCGTCGATCTCAATACCGCGTCCGTACCGTTGCTGACCCGCGTGGCAGGCTTAACGCGCATGATGGCGCAGAATATCGTCGCCTGGCGTGATGAAAACGGTCAGTTCCAGAACCGCCAGCAGTTGCTGAAAGTGAGCCGTCTGGGGCCGAAAGCCTTTGAACAGTGCGCGGGCTTCCTGCGCATCAACCACGGCGATAACCCGCTGGATGCCTCTACCGTTCACCCGGAAGCCTACCCGGTGGTCGAGCGTATTCTTGCCGCCACCCAACAGGCGCTGAAAGCGCTGATGGGCAACAGCAGCGAGCTACGCAATTTGAAAGCGGTGGATTTCACCGACGACAAATTCGGCGTGCCAACCGTTACCGACATCATCAAAGAGCTGGAAAAACCGGGCCGCGACCCGCGTCCAGAGTTCAAAACCGCGCAGTTTGCTGATGGCGTAGAAACCATGAACGATCTGCAACCGGGCATGATTCTGGAAGGCGCCGTAACCAACGTCACCAACTTTGGCGCGTTTGTGGATATTGGCGTACATCAGGACGGTCTGGTGCACATCTCTTCCCTGTCGAATAAGTTCGTCGAAGATCCACACACCGTGGTGAAAGCGGGCGACATCGTGAAGGTGAAAGTGCTGGAGGTTGACCTGCAACGTAAGCGCATCGCGCTGACCATGCGTCTGGACGAGCAGCCGGGTGAAACCAACGCCCGTCGCGGCGGCGGCAACGATCGCGCCCAGGGCAACCGCCCGGCGGCAAAAGCGGCGAAGCCGCGTGGTCGTGACGCGCAACCTGCGGGCAACAGCGCCATGATGGACGCGCTGGCGGCCGCAATGGGTAAAAAACGCTAATCAAGCCTTATGCTTGTAGGCCGGATGAGGTATCTATACCGCCATCCGGCCGTTATATTTGAAATTAACAATTAAATCTTACGAATTAAATTGCTTAATTCATTACCCGCCTGTTGCCAGCACTGGTAATTATCAATTCATTAACAGATGAAACCTTAATTAAACATTAGCAACGCTGAATAATGTTTAAATCAACACGTTCTTTTTAAGACGAATAAATGTTGAGCCATGTCAAAACTGACTCAATTTATTATCCATTTCTACATTCCGTCACATTTTAATCATTGATGATAAAAACCATTCTCATTATCATTGTCTTGTTGATTATTTAATCTTTCTTTCGTTGGCTAATCATCTGGTCTTATGCTGCCTTCTGAGCGCGCATGAGGTATACGTCCAGTTAGCGAGAAACAAGTAGGCCCCCTATGCAATTCATTCCAGACACGGCGTGGAAAATTACCGGCTTTTCCCATGAAATCAGCCCGGCATACCGTCAGAAGCTGCTTTCACTCGGCATGTTGCCAGGTTCTTCATTTAACGTAGTGCGCGTCGCCCCATTAGGCGATCCTATTCATATCGAAACTCGCCGCGTGAGCCTGGTATTACGTAAGAAAGATCTGGCGTTATTAGAAGTGGAAGCGGTTTCCTGTTAATTCGGTGAGTCTATAAAAATGAAAAAATTAACCATTGGTTTAATTGGTAATCCAAATTCCGGCAAGACAACATTATTTAACCAGCTCACCGGCGCGCGTCAGCGTGTGGGGAACTGGGCGGGTGTTACCGTTGAACGCAAAGAAGGTCAGTTCGCAACAACCGACCATCAGGTCACGCTGGTCGATTTACCCGGCACCTATTCACTGACCACCATTTCGTCACAAACTTCCCTCGATGAACAAATCGCCTGCCATTACATTCTGAGCGGCGACGCAGACCTGCTGATCAACGTGGTGGATGCCTCTAACCTTGAGCGCAACCTCTACCTGACGCTGCAACTGCTTGAGCTGGGCATTCCTTGCATTGTGGCGCTCAACATGCTCGACATCGCGGAGAAACAGCAGGTTCGCATTGATATCGACGCGCTGTCCGCACGCCTTGGTTGCCCGGTTGTGCCGTTGGTTTCCACACGCGGCCGTGGGATTGAAGCACTGAAACTGGCTATCGATCGCTATAAAGAAAACGAAAACGTTGAGCTGGTACATTATGCCCGGCCGTTGCTGCGCGAGGCCGAATCGCTGGCCGATGTCATGGCGGCGGATATGCCAGCGCAACAGCGCCGCTGGCTAGGCTTGCAGATGCTGGAAGGCGATATCTACAGCCGCGTTTACGCCGGTAATGCCGCGCAAAACCTTGAGGCGTCGCTCACTCGCCTGAGCAAAGAGATGGATGACCCGGCGCTGCACATCGCCGATGCGCGTTATCAGTGCATCGCCGCGATTTGCGACGTGGTCAGCAACACCCTGACGGCGAAACCCAGCCGTTTCACCGCAGCGGTAGATAAGGTCATCCTGAACCGTTTCCTCGGGTTGCCGATTTTCCTGTTCGTCATGTACCTGATGTTCCTGCTCGCCATTAACATTGGCGGCGCGCTGCAACCGCTGTTCGACGTGGGTTCCGTGGCGCTCTTTATTCACGGCATTCAGTGGATCGGCTACACGCTGCACTTCCCGGACTGGCTCACCATTTTCCTCGCGCAAGGGCTGGGCGGCGGTATCAATACCGTTCTGCCGCTGGTGCCGCAGATCGGCATGATGTACCTGTTTCTCTCTTTCCTAGAGGACTCCGGCTACATGGCGCGCGCGGCGTTCGTTATGGACCGTCTGATGCAGGCACTAGGGCTGCCGGGTAAATCGTTCGTGCCGCTGATTGTCGGCTTTGGCTGTAACGTCCCGTCCGTGATGGGCGCCCGTACCCTGGACGCGCCGCGTGAACGCCTGATGACTATTATGATGGCGCCGTTTATGTCCTGCGGCGCACGTCTGGCGATTTTCGCCGTGTTTGCCGCCGCGTTCTTTGGGCAAAACGGCGCGCTGGCGGTTTTCTCGCTGTATGTACTGGGTATCGTGATGGCGGTACTGACCGGCCTGATGCTTAAACACACGATTATGCGCGGCGAAGCCTCTCCGTTCGTGATGGAACTGCCGGTCTACCATGTGCCGCACATCAAAAGCCTGGTGATCCAGACCTGGCAACGCCTGAAAGGCTTTGTGCTGCGTGCCGGTAAGGTCATCATCATCGTCAGTATTTTCCTCAGCGCGTTTAACAGCTTCTCCCTGAGCGGAAAAATCGTCGATAACATCAACGACTCTGCGCTCGCGTCCATCAGCCGCGTGATTACGCCTGTCTTTAAACCGATTGGCGTTCATGAAGATAACTGGCAGGCGACCGTTGGCCTGTTCACCGGCGCAATGGCGAAAGAGGTGGTGGTAGGGACGCTGAACACCCTCTATACCGCTGAAAATATTCAGGAAGAAGAGTTTAACCCGGCTGACTTCCATCTCGGCGACGAGCTGCTGGGCGCGGTCGATGAAACCTGGCAAAGCCTGAAAGACACCTTCAGCCTTAGCGTACTGGCTAACCCAATCGAAGCCAGCAAAGGCGACGGTGAAATGGCGACCGGGGCGATGGGCGTGATGGACGCGAAGTTTGGCAGCGCCGCTGCCGCATACAGCTATCTGATTTTCGTTCTGCTGTATGTACCGTGCATCTCGGTGATGGGGGCTATCGCGCGTGAATCCAGCCGCGGCTGGATGAGCTTCTCGATTCTGTGGGGGCTGAATATCGCCTACTCGCTGTCTACCCTGTTCTATCAGGTTGCAAGCTTTAGCCAGCATCCGACCTATAGCCTGGTCTGCATTCTGGCGGTCATCCTGTTTAACATCGTGGTGCTGGGGCTGTTACGGCGCGCTCGCAGCCGGGTGGATATCGAACTGCTGGCGACGCGTAAAACGGCCAGCGCCTGCTGCGCAAGCCCTGCCGGTAACTGTCACTAAGGTTGAGAACAATGGCGTCACTTATTCAGGTTCGTGATTTACTGGCTTTGCAGGGGCGTATGGAGGCAATGCAGATCAGCCGCACGCTGCATACGCCGCAGCCGATGATCGACGCGATGCTGAATCAGCTGGAGAATATGGGCAGGGCCGTGCGGATTCAGGAAGATCCCGACGGCTGTCTGTCCGGTAGCTGCAAAAGCTGCCCGGAAGGAAAAGCCTGTCTCCGGGAGTGGTGGACGTTGCGTTAACGTTCTGCCGGATGGCGAACGGTAGCTAACCTGTAGGCCGGATAAGGCGTTTACGCCGCTATCCGGCACTGCATAGACAATAATTATATCTTCTGCTTTAACGCCATCAACGCCTGACAAAATTCGCCGGGATGCGAAATAAACGGCGCATGGGCGGCCTTTGCAAACACCTGCGATTCACTCTCCGGCCATGCGGCATCCAGCATCGGCACGACTTTGCGCGGCACCAGACCATCCAGATAACCATACAGACGCAGGAACGGCATGGTCAGCGATTTAAGCGGCTCGCGCAGGTCGGCCGTTTTCAATATCTCCAGCCCACCGTTCAGTACCGCAACCTCCGGCATCGGCAACGCCAGCACGGCACTTTTCAGCGTGCGGGCATCCTGACGCGCGGTTTCGGTGCCTAACGTTTGCAGCGCCAGAAAACGTTCCACCGTACGCTGGAAATCTTCACTGAGCTGCTGTTGAAATCCCGCCAGGATATCCGGCTTAATACCCGGCCACGCTTCGCGAGCGCTAAAACAGGGCGATGATGCGACGGTCACCAGCGCCTGAACGCGTTCAGGATGGGTTAACGCCACCTGGCTCGCCACCAGCCCTCCCAGACTCCAGCCAAGCCAGACGGCTTTATCAGGCGCCTGTTTCAGCACATGCTCCGCCATCTGCTCCAGCGACATCGCGCCAAAACCCTGGCTGCGGCCAAATCCGGGTAAATCGACAAGATGCAGCGTGAAATGCGCGCTGAGTTCCTCACGAATGCAATTCCACACTTCCGCATTCAGTCCCCATCCGTGCAGCAGCACAAGATGGCAATTTCCCTGACCTTCAGTCTGCCACCAGATGTCATTCATCAGTTACTGTTCTCTTTTGGCTAACAAGGATGAACATATGCTAACAGTACCGGGATTATGCTGGCTATGCCGAATGCCGCTGGCGTTGAGTCACTGGGGGATTTGTTCGGTTTGCACGAGAGCGGCGCGTCGCCGCGTCAGTCTGTGCCCGCAGTGTGGATTACCCGCTGCGCACGCCGCCATTCCCTGCGGGCGTTGTCTGCAAAAACCCCCGCCGTGGCAGCGTCTGGTGACGGTCAGCGACTACGTACCGCCGCTGAGTTTACTTATCCACCAGCTAAAATTCTCTCGCCGCAGCGACGTCGCCGCCGCCCTTTCACGCCTGCTGTTGCTGGAAGTCTTACACGCGCACCGCGCATCGACGCTTCCACTACCGGATCGCTTAGTCAGCGTGCCGCTCTGGCAGCGCCGTCACTGGCGCAGGGGATTTAACCAAAGCGATCTGCTGTGTCGCCCCCTGGCGCGCTGGCTGGGCTGCGGCTGGGACAGCCGAAGCGTCACGCGCCTTCGCGCCACCGCCACTCAGCACCATCTCAGTGCCCGATTGCGCAAACATAACCTGAAAAATGCGTTTCGCCTTGAATTGCCGGTACAGGGACTCCATATGGTCATTGTGGATGATGTCGTCACTACCGGAAGTACCGTCGCGGAGATCGCGCAGCTGCTTTTGCGCAACGGCGCGGCGACTGTCCAGGTATGGTGCCTGTGTCGAACCTTGTAGAGCCTCGATGATGGGCGTATTATAACCAAGTAAAATAGTCAACTATTAGGCCATTACTATGATCCATATTTCCGATGCTGCACAAGCGCACTTTGCCAAACTGCTGGCAAATCAGGAAGAAGGGACACAAATCCGCGTATTTGTGATCAATCCCGGTACGCCTAACGCTGAATGCGGCGTTTCTTATTGTCCGCCGGACGCCGTGGAAGCAAGCGACACTGCCCTGAAATTTGACCTGCTGACCGCTTATGTTGATGAACTGAGCGCGCCGTATCTGGAAGATGCCGAGATCGATTTCGTCACCGATCAGCTGGGTTCTCAGTTGACGCTGAAAGCGCCAAACGCCAAAATGCGTAAGGTTGCTGATGATGCGCCGCTGATGGAACGTGTGGAGTACATGCTGCAATCGCAGATCAACCCGCAGCTTGCCGGTCACGGCGGTCGCGTCTCTCTGATGGAGATCACCGACGAAGGCTACGCCATTTTGCAGTTTGGCGGCGGCTGTAACGGTTGCTCGATGGTCGATGTGACCCTGAAAGAAGGGATCGAGAAGCAGCTACTGAATGAATTCCCTGAGCTGAAAGGCGTTCGCGATCTGACCGAACACCAGCGCGGCGAGCATTCTTACTACTAAGATTCTGCCCGGTGGCGCGTCGCTTACCGGGCCTACAATGTATATCCCGTAGGCCGGATAAGGCGTTTACGCCGCCATCCGGCGTTTTGCCCGGTGGCGCGTCGCTTACCGGGCCTACAATGCATATCCCGTAGGCCGGATAAGGCATTTACGCCGCCATCCGGCGTTTTGCCCGGTGGCGCGTCGCTTACCGGGCCTGCAATGTATATCCCGTAGGCCGGATAAGGCGTTTACGCCGTCATCCGGCGTGATGATATCTTCCGCTTTTCCCCTCCGATAACATGACCTGCCTCTCATAATTTAAATTTTGCCTGCCAGGGTGATTCTCAATCGCTATATGTTACCCGTATCATTCATATGGGCACCAAACATCCCCATAACAGCTGACTAAACCAGATAGTGTTAAAGTCAATCAGTGTTGGTGCCGTTACGCTTCTGTTCCCGGTTGGGGCAAGCGCAATTTTTCGTCGACACACCGACGTTACCCATAACAAATGAAAGGCCAGGTAAATCATGCCATTAGTCATCGTCGCTATCGGTGTAATTTTGTTATTACTCCTGATGATCCGCTTCAAAATGAACGGTTTCATCGCTCTCGTCCTGGTGGCACTTGCTGTTGGATTGATGCAAGGAATGCCGCTGGATAAAGTCATTGGCTCTATTAAAGCTGGTGTTGGTGGTACTCTTGGTAGCCTCGCCCTGATTATGGGTTTCGGCGCCATGCTGGGCAAAATGCTGGCAGACTGCGGCGGCGCACAGCGCATCGCGACCACGCTGATTGCCAAATTTGGTAAAAAACACATCCAGTGGGCAGTGGTATTAACCGGCTTTACGGTAGGTTTCGCACTGTTCTATGAAGTGGGCTTCGTGCTGATGCTGCCGCTGGTATTCACCATCGCAGCGGCGGCCAGCATTCCTTTGCTGTATGTCGGCGTACCGATGGCGGCAGCGCTGTCCGTTACCCACGGCTTCCTGCCTCCGCACCCGGGCCCGACCGCTATCGCCACGATCTTCCACGCCGATATGGGTAAAACCCTGCTGTTCGGTACGATTCTGGCTATCCCGACCGTAATTCTCGCAGGCCCGGTATTTGCCCGCTTCCTGAAAGGCATCGATAAGCCGATCCCGGAAGGTCTGTACAGCGCAAAAAACTTTACTGAAGAAGAGATGCCTGGCTTTGGCGTCAGCGTCTGGACTTCTCTGGTGCCGGTTATTTTAATGGCCATGCGCGCCGTTGCAGAAATGGTGCTGCCAAAAGGTCATGCCTTCCTGCCGGTTGCTGAGTTCTTTGGCGACCCGGTAATGGCAACGCTGATTGCGGTACTGATTGCGATGTTTACGTTCGGTCTGAACCGTGGCCGCTCAATGGATCAGATTAACGACACGCTGGGTTCCTCAATCAAAATCATCGCGATGATGCTGCTGATCATCGGCGGCGGCGGCGCATTCAAGCAGGTACTGGTTGATAGCGGCGTAGACAAATACATCGCGTCCATGATGAACGAAACCAACGTTTCTCCGCTGTTCATGGCGTGGTCCATCGCAGCCGTACTGCGTATCGCGCTCGGTTCTGCCACCGTGGCCGCAATTACCGCGGGTGGTATCGTGGCGCCGCTGATTGCGACGACGGGCGTAAGCCCTGAGCTGATGGTTATCGCCGTCGGTTCCGGTAGCGTCATTTTCTCTCACGTAAACGATCCAGGCTTCTGGCTGTTCAAAGAGTATTTCAACCTGACCATCGGCGAAACCATCAAGTCCTGGTCAATGCTGGAAACCATTATCTCCGTCTGCGGCCTGATTGGGTGTCTGCTGCTGGGAATGGTGGTGTAACCGAGACGATTTGTAGGCCGGATAAGGCAAAGCCGCCATCCGGCAATGTGCGCCAGAATCGCCTGATGGCGCAGCGCTTATCGGGCCTACGTGTTGTCACCATAAAAAAGCCGGGAATTTCCCGGCTTTTTTTACTTCTTCTTCGCGGCCGCTTTTCGCCGCTTGTCCAAATCCTTAAGCAGTTTATTCACCTTGTCATCGGCAAACATCTTCTCAAGCGTCGTGGACAGCTTGCGCCGCCAGTTCTTGTACTGGTCGCTGGTGCCTGGAATATTGACCGGCTCCGCCATGTCCAGCCAGTCTTCCGGCTGCAACCCCAGCAATGCGCTATGGCTGTCCGCAATGTAACGCTGCATTCCACGGTTGAGGATCGGCGTCATCGACATCAGCGACGCCTTATGTCCGGCGCGTTTCGGCAGGCAGCCGTATTTGTGCAGCGCGTCCAGCAGACCCTGCTTCGCCAGCTCACGATCCTGATACAGCCCACGCAATATCACTTCATCCGGGTAAAGCCCCAGCGTTTTGCCGAGCGTCAGGTCGCCGCTGTCCCAGTAGCCACGCAGCGTAGGAAGGTCATGCGTCGTCGCGACTGCCATTGATTGTTCCGGGTACGCTTTCGGCGCGCGGAAGTTCTTCTCATGATCATTCTCGAAATAGAGCACTTTATACGAGTAAACGCCGCTGTCGCGCAGTTTACCCACGATTTCCACCGGCACCGTCCCCAGATCTTCGCCAATCACCATGCAGCGATGACGTTTACTTTCCAGCGCCAGAATAGAGAGCAGGGCGTCCACCGGGTAATGCACATACGCCCCGTGATCCGCCGTTTCACCGTAAGGAATCCACCACAGACGCAGCATCGACATAACATGATCGATACGCAAAGCGCCACAGTTCTGCATATTGGCGCGCAGCAGTTCAATAAACGGCTCATAGGCGCGGGCGGCGATGATATGCGGGTCCATCGGCGGCAGTCCCCAGTTCTGCCCCAGCGGGCCGAGGATATCCGGCGGCGCGCCCACCGATGCTTTCAGGCAATACAGCTCACGGTCGCACCAGGTTTCCGCCCCGCCCTCCGCAACCCCTACCGCCAGATCGCGATACAGGCCAATCGGCATATCATAACCCTGGCATACCGCCCAACAGGCGGCAAACTGGGTATACGCCAGCCACTGTAACCAGAGGTAAAAGTCCACCTCATCGCGGTGATCTTCACAGAACTGTTTCACTTCCGGCGAGTTCACTGACTGATACGCTTCCGGCCAGACCGGCCAGCCCCAGCGCAACTCATCTTCCTTCACCTGATGCGCGTGCAGCGCGTCAAATGCCGCCTGCCAGTACAGGCTGTCGCCTTCCTGGGCGACAAAGTGGCGAAACGCCGCCATCTGTTCATCATCACGAAGCGCAAAACCTTTCCATGCCATCCGCAGGGCGGTCATTTTCAGCGCGGTAACAGCAGAATAATCAACCCATTCGGCGTCCCGTGCGCGCTGCAATGTCTGCTGCGTCGCCGGCGTGTTCCACCAGGCCTGCGCCTCTTTGCTCAACCGGAAATCGTCAACGGCATTCACGTCGATATAAATGACATTCAGCCAACGGCGGGATGAGGGGCTGTACGGGCTGGCGCTCTCCGGGTTTGCCGGGTAGAGGGCGTGAATCGGGTTCAGGCCAATAAATGCGCCGCCGCGTTTCGCAACATCCGTCAGCATCGACTGGAGATCGCCAAAGTCGCCAATCCCCCAGTTTTTTTCCGAACGCAGGGTATAAAGCTGAACGCACGCCCCCCATAGCTTCTGTCCGGTCAGCAGCGCCTGCGGCTCATAGCAGCGTTTCGGCGCCACGATGATCCGGCAGTGCGTGCGCTGTTCGCCCTGAGTCAGGGTCAGCGTGTGATACCCCTCCGGCAGCTTTGCCGGAAGGGTAAAGGCTTTGCCGCCGGTGGCGTGCCCCTTGTGCTGTACGCCCTCCTCGGTGGTCAGCAGCCAGCTAAAATCGCCGCTGCCTTCTACCGCCAGCGGCATCTTCTTGCCTGCGGTATACACCATCACATTCGGCACTGGCGTCACCGCCACCTTCGTGGCGGCGGTGGCGCGGTGCATCGCATCAAGCAAACGCCGTTTGGTTTCGGCGCCAATCGACTGCGGTTTACCGTGGGCATTGATGTAATTGGGGCTGATCCCCGCCGCCAGCGCGGCATTATCCAGACGTTTGCGTTCCATGGCGCTTCCTTAGCGTTTTGCCTGCCAGATACGAGCCTGATAATCGCGGATGGAGCGATCCGAGCTGAACATCCCGCAACGCGCGGTGTTCAGGATCGTCGCCCGGGTCCAGGCATCCTGGTCGCGATACAGCACGTCCACCTGCTTTTGTGCCGCAACGTAGGCGGCAAAGTCCGCCATCACCAGGTACGGATCGCCCCCCTGTTTGCCAATGCTGTGCAGCATCTGATCAAAAGCGTGCTTGTCGCCGTTGCTGTATTTGCCGCTTTCCAGCTCCTTCAGCACCGCGTCCAGCACTTTGTCTTTCTTACGCCATTTCACCGGGTCGTAGCCCTTGGCCTTCAGCCGTTTCACCTCTTCCACGGTATGACCGAAGATAAAGATATTCTCGTCCCCGACCTGTTCGGCGATCTCAACGTTCGCCCCATCCAGCGTACCGACCGTCAGCGCGCCGTTCAACGCCAGCTTCATATTGCCGGTGCCGGAGGCTTCTTTACCGGCAGTAGAGATCTGCTCAGAGACGTCCGCCGCCGGGATCAGCATTTCCGCCGCCGAAACGCAGTAGTCCGGCAGGAAGACCACTTTCAGCTTATCGCCGACTTTCGGGTCGTTGTTGATGGTTTCCGCCACCTTGTTAATGGCGAAGATGATGTTTTTCGCCAGATAGTAGCCCGGCGCCGCTTTTGCGCCAAACAGGAACACGCGCGGCACGCGGTCTGCTTTCGGATTTTCGCGGATCTCTTTGTACAGCGCCAGAATATGCAGCAGGTTCAGGTGCTGGCGCTTATATTCGTGCAGGCGCTTAATCTGGATATCGAAAATCGCCTGCGGGTTGATTTCAATCCCGGTGCGCATTTTCACAAATTCGGCCAGGCGGACTTTATTCGCCTGTTTAATCTCACGATACGTTTTGCGGAACGCCGCGTCGTCGGCGAATTTCTCCAGGTTGATCAGCTGATCGAGGTCGTTAGCCCACTCTTTCTTCAACGACTTATCCAGCAGCGCCGCAAGTGCCGGGTTGCACTGTTTGATCCAGCGACGCGGCGTAATGCCGTTGGTCACGTTGTGGAATTTGTTCGGCCACAGCTGGTGATATTCCGGGAACAGATCCTTCACCACCAGATCGGAGTGCAGCGCCGCAACGCCGTTGACCGCAAAGCCGCTGACCACGCACATATTGGCCATCCGCACCTGCTTGTCGTGCACTACCGCCAGCTTCGCCCACACCTGCTTATCGCCCGGCCAGGTTTTATCAACCTGTTTCTTAAAGCGGTCATTAATCTCTTTGATGATCTGCATATGGCGCGGCAGCAGCGCTTTCACCAGTTTCTCATCCCAGCACTCCAGCGCTTCCGGCATCAGCGTATGGTTGGTGTAGGCGAACGTTTTACTGGTGATGGCCCAGGCGTCGTCCCAGCTTAGCTGGTGCTCATCGAGCAGCACGCGCAGCAATTCAGGGATAGCGATGGTCGGGTGAGTATCGTTGAGTTGAATGACCTCATACTCCGCCAGCTCATGCAGTTTGCGCCCCGCCAGGTGGTGACGACGCAGAATATCCGCTACCGAGCAGGCGCACTGGAAATACTGCTGCATCAGGCGCAGCTTTTTGCCTGCGGTGTGGTTGTCGTTCGGATAGAGGACTTTCGTCAGTTTTTCCGCGTCGATCCCCTGCTGCTCCGCGCGCAGGAAATCGCCGTCGTTGAATTTGGTCAGGTTAAACGGATGCGCATGCGCGGCCTGCCACAAACGCAGCGGCTGTGCGACGCCGTTCCGGTAGCCGAGCACCGGCAAGTCCCACGCCTGCCCGGTGATCACAAAACCCGGTTCCCAACGCCCGTCCTTCGTCACTTTACCGCCAATACCGACCTGAACATCAAGCTGTTCATTGTGACGGAACCACGGGTAGCTACCGCGATGCCAGTCATCCGGCGCTTCCATCTGTTGCCCATCGACAAAAGACTGACGGAACAGCCCATACTGGTAGTTCAGGCCATAGCCCGTTGCGGACTGGCCTACCGTCGCCATAGAGTCCAGGAAACATGCCGCCAGACGCCCTAAACCACCGTTGCCCAGCGCAGGATCAACCTCTTCCTCCAGCAGGTCGGTCAGGTTGACGTCGTGCGTTTTCAGCACATCGCTCACCGCCTGATACCAGCCCAGATTCAACAGGTTGTTCCCGGTCAGGCGGCCAATCAGGAATTCCATCGAGATGTAGTTAACATGACGCTGGTTTTTAGCCGGTTTCGCCGCAGGTTGCGCGCTGAGCAATTCAGCCAGTGCGCCGCTAACGGCCTGCCACCACTGGCGAGATGTCATCTCATGAGCCGACAGTAAACCGAAACGCTGCCACTGACGCATCAGGGCAGCCTGAAAGTGATCTTTGTTGAAGGTAGGCTGTGACATAGAAATTCCGAATCCTCAGGTAATAAAACAACGTTATCGTTAGTTTGCCTGGCTCGATGTTGACCTTCCTCATCCCACCCGGGATTAGGCAGGGAGGAGTAGTGGGGATGAGCATAAAAGTGTGATCGCCGCCACTTAAAGGTAGTGGATTGCCGGTGAATACGTCGAATTACCGCACAGCATACCTGCGACTGCACGCCGTTTTACGCACGATGACACAAATAATTAAATCGCGGAGGTTTATTGAAAGTGAATATGTAAATGCGGAAATAGTTTCTAACCTGAAATATCAAACCCATTCAGTTATTTCCGTTCCTGAATAATTCCCTGAGTTCATTACTTCCTGACTTTCATTAAAAAGCACAGTAACCACACAGAGGAAATGGCATTATTTGGGGCAGGCAGGATCGGGCACTATCCCAGTCTCCACGCACACTCAGACCGTGCTAAACCGTTTCTTGCAATGGATATTTAGAATTGTGACAGAGTGCAAATTCAGACACACAAAAAACTTGCATAGCTTGCATTAAACCGGTTTCTGTCCGACCTTATATCTATTAATTACGAAGCGCAAAAAAAATCGCATTTCCCCATTTCCTCACAGTGAAGTGATTACTATGTTGATTCCGTCTAAATTAAGTCGTCCGGTTCGACTCGACCATACGGTGGTTCGTGAGCGCCTGTTGGCTAAACTTTCCGGCGCGAACAATTTCAGGCTGGCCCTGGTAACAAGCCCTGCGGGCTATGGGAAAACCACGCTTGTTTCACAGTGGGCAGCCGGGAAAAACGAGTTAGGCTGGTTCTCGCTGGATGAAGGCGACAACCAGCAGGAGCGATTCGCCAGTTATTTAATTGCCGCGCTTCAGCAGGCAACGGGCGGGCATTGCTCCACCAGTGAAGTCATGGTGCAAAAACGCCAGTACGTCAGCCTGACCTCCCTTTTCGCGCAACTCTTTATTGAGTTGGCTGAGTGGCATCGCCCGCTTTATCTGGTCATTGATGATTACCATCTGATCACAAACCCGGTGATCCACGACGCGATGCGCTTTTTCCTGCGCCATCAGCCCGAAAATCTCACGCTGGTCGTGCTGTCGCGTAATTTACCGCAGCTCGGCATCGCTAATCTGCGCGTTCGCGATCAGCTGCTGGAAATCGGCAGCCAGCAATTAGCCTTTAACCATCAGGAAGCAAAACAGTTCTTTGACCGCCGTCTGTCCTCGCCTATCGAAGCCGCCGAGAGCAGCCGGATGTGCGACGACGTCGCCGGTTGGGCAACCGCGCTACAGCTTATCGCCCTTTCCGCCCGCCAGAACAATAACTCCGCGCACCAGTCTGCGAGACGCCTGGCGGGAATCAACGCCAGCCATCTGTCTGATTACCTGGTCGATGAAGTGCTGGACAACGTGGACGTGAGTACCCGGCATTTTCTGCTGAAAAGCGCCATCCTGCGTTCGATGAACGATGCGCTGATCGTGCGCGTGACGGGCGAAGAGAACGGGCAGATGCGTCTGGAGGAGATTGAGCGTCAGGGGCTGTTCCTGCAACGCATGGACGATACGGGCGAATGGTTCAGCTATCACCCGCTGTTTGGCAGTTTCCTGCGTCAGCGTTGCCAGTGGGAACTGGCGACCGAGCTGCCGGATATCCACCGCGCTGCCGCCGAAAGCTGGATGGCGCAAGGTTTCCCCAGCGAAGCCATTCACCATGCCCTGGCGGCGGGCGATGCGCATATGCTGCGCGATATCCTGCTGAATCATGCGTGGGGGCTGTTTAACCACAGTAAGCTGGCGCTGCTGGAAGAGTCATTAAAGGCCCTGCCGTGGGAAAGTTTGCTGGAAAACCCGCGGCTGGTTCTGTTGCAGGCATGGCTGATGCAAAGCCAGCACCGCTACAGCGAAGTGAATACCCTGCTGGCGCGCGCTGAGCAAGAAATTCAGGGCATGATGGACGGTACGCTGCATGCGGAATTCAACGCCCTGCGCGCTCAGGTCGCGATTAACGACGGCAACCCGGATGAAGCGGAACGGCTGGCAAAACTGGCGCTGGATGAGCTGCCGATCGCCTGGTTTTACAGCCGTATTGTCGCCACCTCCGTACACGGCGAAGTGCTGCACTGTAAAGGCGATCTCTCCCGTTCACTGTCGCTGATGCAGCAAACTGAGCAAATGTCGCGTCATCATGACGTCTGGCATTACGCCCTCTGGAGCCTGCTCCAACAAAGTGAAATTCTCTTCGCCCAGGGCTTTTTGCAGGCCGCCTGGGAAACCCAGGAGAAAGCGTTCCAGCTGATTAAAGAGCAACATCTCGAACAGTTGCCGATGCACGAGTTCCTGATGCGCATTCGCGCGCAGCTTCTGTGGGCATGGGCGCGTCTTGACGAAGCGGAAGCCTCCGCCCGCAGCGGTATTGATGTGCTTTCCGCATTCCAGCCGCAGCAGCAATTGCAATGTCTGGCGCTGCTGGTGCAGTGCTCGCTGGCGCGCGGCGATCTGGATAATGCCCGCACGCAGTTGAACCGTCTGGAGAACCTGCTGGGCAACGGCCAGTATCACAGCGACTGGATTTCCAATGCCGATAAGGTTCGCGTGATTTACTGGCAGATGACGGGCGATAAGAAGTCCGCCGCCAACTGGCTGCGTCATACGCCGAAACCAGAATTTGCCAACAACCACTTCCTGCAAGGCCAGTGGCGTAATATCGCCAGGGCGCAGATCCTGCTGGGTGAGTTTGAATCCGCAGAGATTGTGCTGGAAGAGCTAAACGAAAATGCCCGTAGCCTGCGTTTAATGAGCGATCTTAACCGTAACCTGCTGTTGCTTAATCAGCTGTACTGGCAGGCCGGACGTAAAAACGACGCCCAGCGGGTGTTGCTTGATGCGCTGCAACTGGCGAACCGTACCGGTTTCATCAGCCACTTTGTGATTGAAGGCGAAGCGATGGCGCAGCAACTGCGTCAGTTGATTCAGTTGAATACGCTGCCGGAGCTTGAACAACATCGCGCACAGCGCATCCTGCGGGAAATTAACCAGCACCATCGACATAAGTTCGCCCATTTTGACGAAGGCTTTGTGGAGCGGCTGTTAAATCACCCGGACGTACCGGAGCTGATCCGCACCAGCCCGCTAACGCAGCGTGAGTGGCAGGTTCTGGGACTGATCTATTCCGGCTACAGCAACGAGCAAATCGCTGGCGAGCTGGCGGTTGCGGCCACGACCATCAAAACGCACATTCGCAATTTATATCAGAAGCTCGGCGTCGCGCATCGTCAGGACGCCGTACAACATGCGCAGAGGCTTTTGAAAATGATGGGGTACGGGGTGTGATGATTGCCCGGTGGCGCTTACGCTTACCGGGCCTACAATCACGATGATCAGCACAACTCTAACTGAATATGGTGGTCGGTAAGCACCTGCAATACCCCTGCTGGCGGCGTCATATCGGTATAGACGGCATCCACCAGGCTAATGCTGCCCATATTCACCATCGCATTACGACCAAACTTAGAGTGATCCACAACCAGCATCACATGGCGTGAATTTTCAATAATCGCGCGTTTCGTGCGTACTTCGTGATAATCAAATTCCAGCAGCGACCCATCGCTGTCGATACCGCTGATCCCCAGAATGCCAAAATCCAGGCGGAATTGAGAGATGAAATCGAGCGTCGCTTCGCCAATAATGCCGCCGTCACGGCTGCGAAGCTCACCGCCAGCGAGAATAATGCGAAAATCCTCTTTCACCATCAGCGTGTTCGCCACGTTGAGATTGTTGGTCACAATGCGCAGGTTACTGTGATCCAACAAGGCATGCGCCACCGCTTCCGGCGTCGTGCCGATATCGATAAACAGCGTTGAACCGTTGGGGATTTGCGTGGCGACTTTCCGCGCAATACGTTCCTTCTCCGCCGTTTGCGTCGCTTTACGATCGTGCCACGGCGTGTTTACCGAGCTGGAAGGCAACGCCGCGCCGCCGTGGTGGCGCAGGATCATATTCTGCTCCGCCAGGTCGTTGAGATCCCGACGGATGGTTTGTGGGCTGACGGAGAAATGTTCCACCAGTTCTTCAGTGCTGACGTATCCCTGCTTTTTTACCAGTTCGATGATAGCGTCATGACGTTGTGTCTGTTTCATTGTTATTCCCTGGAATTTTGCCGGATGGCGACGCATGGCGTTTTATCCGGCCTACCGACCGTGCATTTTTAGTAGGCCGGATAAGGCGTTTCGCCGCCATCCGGCGCAACCCCAATCATGTTCGTTTTCGCGCATTCACCGTGTCAGCAAATGCCATCGCCAGCCCCACGGCCAGCCCGGCGATGTGCGCACCGTTCGCCATCGACATGCCAAACACATCAAACCACCCGGCAACAATCCAGATCAACGCAAAAGCAATAAGCCCACGCTGTAGATATATGCCGCTTTGCGGATCGCGTTCACCACGTAGCCAGGCGTAGCCCATCAGCGCGTAAACCACGCCGGAAAGCCCACCAAACCACGGGCCGCTGAACTTCTGCTGTACATAACCGCTCAGCAATGCGCTGATGACGGTAATAACGATCAGTTTTCCGCTGCCCAGACGCTTTTCCACCGCCCCGCCGATATACCACCACCACAACAGGTTGAAGAGGATATGCATTAACGAGAAATGCATAAACGCATGGGTGAAATAGCGCCAGAACTCAAATTTCAGTGACGGATCAAACGGCCACGCCAGCCACACCATGACGCTCTGCGCGCCGACGATGCTCATCACAACGAACACCAGGATACAGGCGATCATAATAAGCCAGGTGACCGGGCCCGCCCTCTCGCGCAATGTGGCGATAAACGGGAAACGGCGATAGTGCAGCCCGCTGCCGGTATGACCGGACTGCCAGCTTGCCGCCAGATAACGCGGATCGGCGGGATTTTCCAGAAAGCGCGCCAGCTCCGCCCGCACGCGCTCGGCCTGAGATTCGTCCGCCAGCCAGACATCGCTTTGATGATGTTGTTGAATCGTCAGGATAACGCCCTGCGTCGCCATGTAATCAACAAATGCCTGCGCCACGCGGGGGTTAGCAAAAGAGGTAATCATCAACATTGTTGCTGTCGCTTAGTCCACACAAAAGAGGACAGTATATAGGCCCTTCCGGCTTCAGGCTGCATCTTTGTGGGCTTATGCGCCAAATGCCACCTCTGAGGGGAAATGGCGGTGCCAGGCATCAAACCCGCCATCAATACTGTAAACCGCGTCATAACCCTGTTGTAGCAGGTACTGTGCCGCGCCTTTGCTGCTATTGCCGTGATAGCACATCACCATCACCACGGTATCGAAATCATGGTCGCGCATAAACGCGCCCAGCGTATCGTTGGTCAGATGGAACGCCTGCGGCGTGTGGCCCATCGCATAGCTTTGCGGATCGCGGATATCCACCAGCACCGCCGTTCCCTGGTGCAGCTTCTGGTGAGCTTCTTCGACATTAATACATTCAAACTGATCCATGAGTCTCTCTTTCTTTTATATGCAGGCTTTATATGCAGATGGCTATTTTACCGTTCAGTGTACGTCGCCGGGGTAAGTAAACGCCATAATGTTATATGTATCACTCTAAAATGTTTTTTCGATGTTACCACCAGCTCGTTTTTTTGCTATTATGCTCGATAACGAACATTTTTGAGCTTTAACGAAAGTGCAAGAGGGTAGCATGGAAACCAAAGATCTGATTGTGATAGGCGGGGGCATTAACGGTGCGGGTATCGCGGCAGACGCCGCCGGACGTGGTTTATCCGTGCTCATGCTGGAAGCGCAGGATTTGGCCTGTGCAACCTCTTCCGCCAGCTCTAAATTAATTCACGGTGGCTTGCGCTACCTTGAACACTACGAATTCCGCCTGGTCAGCGAAGCGCTGGCCGAACGTGAAGTGCTGCTGAAAATGGCGCCGCACATCGCCTTCCCGATGCGCTTCCGCCTGCCTCACCGCCCGCACCTGCGCCCGGCATGGATGATCCGAATTGGTCTGTTTATGTACGATCATCTGGGCAAACGCACCAGTCTGCCCGGTTCAACCGGTTTGCGTTTTGGCACAGATTCGGTGCTGAAACCGGAGATCGTGCGCGGTTTCGAATATTCTGACTGCTGGGTAGACGATGCGCGTCTGGTTCTGGCAAACGCCCAAATGGTGGTGCGTAAAGGCGGGGAAGTGTTAACCCGTACCCGAGCGACCTCTGCCTGTCGTGAAAACGGTCTGTGGATCGTAGAAGCGGAAGATATCGATACCGGTAAAAAGCACACCTGGCAGGCGCGTGGTCTGGTCAACGCCACGGGGCCGTGGGTAAAACAGTTCTTCGACGACGGTATGCACCTGCCTTCACCCTACGGCATTCGTCTGATCAAAGGCAGCCACATTGTGGTGCCGCGCGTGCATACGCAGAAACAGGCTTATATCCTGCAAAACGAAGATAAGCGTATCGTATTTGTGATTCCGTGGATGGATGAGTTCTCAATCATCGGCACCACTGACGTTGAGTACAAAGGCGATCCGAAAGCAGTGAAAATTGATGAAAGCGAAATCAATTACCTGCTGAAAGTCTATAACGCGCACTTCAAGAAACAACTGGGTCGCGACGATATCGTCTGGACCTACTCCGGCGTGCGTCCGCTGTGCGACGACGAGTCCGATTCTCCGCAGGCGATCACCCGTGACTACACGCTGGATATCCACGATGAAAACGGCAAAGCGCCGCTGTTGTCGGTATTCGGCGGTAAGCTGACCACTTATCGTAAGCTGGCCGAACACGCGATGGAAAAACTGTCGTCCTATTACCAGGGCATTGGCCCGGCCTGGACTAAAGAGTGCGTGCTTCCTGGCGGGGATATCGGCGGCGATCGTGAAGATTACGCGGCCAAACTGCGCCGCCGCTATCCGTTCTTGACGGAGTCGCTGGCGCGTCATTATTCCCGCACCTACGGCAGCAATACCGAGTGGATCCTCGGTGAAGCCACCTCCGTTGCTGAGTTAGGTGAAGATTTCGGTCACGAACTTTACGAAGCGGAGCTGAAGTATCTGGTGGATCACGAATGGGTACGTCGTGCGGACGACGCGTTGTGGCGCCGCACCAAAGAAGGGATGTGGCTCAACGCCGAGCAGCAGTCCCGCGTGAGCCAGTGGCTGGCGGAATATATTGGCAAACGTCAGTTGTCGCTGGCGTCGTAATGACAATGCCGGATGGCGGCTACGCCTTATCCGGCCTACAAAACAGTCCACAGGCCCGGTAAGCGTCAGCACCACCGGGCCTTTTGCCGGATGGCGGCTAACGCTTTATCCGGCCTACAGCTAGTCCTGTCCCTTGTTACAGCCTTACCGAATCAATGTGCCAGATATTTTCGGCATACTCCTTGATCGTCCTGTCGGAGGAGAAATACCCCATATTGGCGATATTGAGCATCGCTTTCGCGGTCCACTCTTCGGGATGACGATACAATTCATCCACCTTATCCTGGCAATCAACATAGCTACGATAATCCGCCAGCACCTGATAGTGGTCGCCAAAGTTAATCAACGAATCCACCAGATCACGGTAGCGCCCCGGCTCTTCCGGGCTGAACACGCCGCTGCCGATCTGCGTCAGCACCTGGTGTAGCTCCGCATCTTTTTCGTAATACTCGCGCGGTTTATAGCCCTGCTTGCGCAGTTCTTCCACCTCTTCCGCCGTATTGCCAAAGATAAAGATATTCTCCGCCCCCACATGCTCCAGCATCTCGACGTTTGCGCCGTCCAGCGTACCGATGGTCAGCGCGCCGTTGAGCGCAAACTTCATGTTACTGGTGCCGGACGCCTCCGTACCCGCCAGCGAAATCTGCTCAGACAGGTCGGCGGCAGGAATAATGACCTGTGCCAAGCTCACGCTGTAGTTCGGGATAAACACCACTTTCAGCTTATCGCCAATCTGCGGATCGTTGTTGATCACCTTAGCAACGTCATTGATCAAGTGAATAATGTGCTTCGCCATGTAATAGGCCGAAGCCGCCTTACCGGCAAAGATATTCACGCGTGGCACCCATTCCGCCTCAGGATCTTCCTTGATGCGGTTATAACGCGTAATCACATGCAGCACATTCATCAACTGACGTTTGTACTCGTGAATACGTTTAATCTGCACATCAAACAACGCCTTCGGATTGACCACCACGTTCAACTGCTGAGCGATGAGTATTGCCAGCCGTTTTTTGTTTTCCAGCTTCGCCTGGCGCACCGCGTGATTCACCAGCGGGAAATCGCAATGCTGCTGTAGTTCGCTTAGCTGGCTGAGATCCGTACGCCAGGTGCGCCCGATATTTTCGTCCAGCACCTCAGAAAGCGACGGGTTCGCCAGCGCCAGCCAGCGGCGCGGCGTCACGCCGTTGGTCACGTTGCAGAAGCGGGTCGGGAAGATACTCGCAAAATCAGCAAACAGCGACTGCACCATCAGGTTAGAGTGCAGCTCCGATACGCCATTCACTTTATGGCTCACCACCACCGCCAGCCACGCCATACGGACGCGGCGACCGTTGGACTCATCGATAATCGACGCCCGCCCCAGCAGAGCGGTATCGTTGGGATACTGCTCCTGCAACGTTTTCAGGAAGTAGTCGTTAATCTCAAAGATGATCTGCAAATGACGCGGCAGGATTTTACCCAGCATATCCACCGGCCAGGTTTCCAGCGCTTCGCTCATCAGCGTGTGGTTGGTGTAGGAGAAGACCTGGCAGCACACCTCAAACGCATCGTCCCAGCTGAATTTGTGCTCATCAATCAACAAGCGCATCAGTTCCGGGATCGACAGCACCGGGTGAGTATCATTGAGGTGAATGGCGATTTTATCCGCCAGGTTGTCATAGGTTTTATGCAGCTGGTAGTGGCGGCTCAGAATGTCCTGTACCGTTGAGGAAACCAGGAAGTACTCCTGGCGCAGGCGCAGCTCGCGCCCCGAATAGGTGGAGTCATCCGGGTAAAGCACGCGGGATACGTTTTCAGAGTGGTTTTTATCCTCTACCGCCGCGAAGTAGTCGCCCTGGTTAAATTTACCAAGGTTGATTTCGCTACTGGCCTGAGCGCTCCACAGGCGCAGCGTGTTGGTGGCGTCGGTATCATAACCCGGGATAATCTGGTCATAGGCCACCGCCAGAATCTCTTCGGTTTCAATCCAGCGGGCTTTCTTGCCTTCCTGCTGAATTCGCCCGCCGAAACGCACTTTGTAGCGCGTATTATGGCGTTTAAACTCCCACGGATTGCCGTATTCCAGCCAATAGTCCGGGGACTCTTTCTGCCGCCCCTCGACAATGTTCTGCTTGAACATGCCGTAGTCGTAGCGAATTCCATAGCCGCGCCCCGGCAGGCCCAGGGTCGCCAGCGAATCAAGGAAGCACGCCGCCAGACGGCCAAGACCGCCGTTGCCAAGACCGGGGTCGTTCTCTTCATCAATCAGTTCTTCGAGATCCAGCCCCATCGCTTCCAGCGCCCCTTTAACATCGTCGTAAATACCCAACGATAACAAGGCATTGGAGAGGGTTCGGCCAATCAAAAATTCCATCGACAGGTAATAGACCTGACGGGTTTCCTGCGACAGTTGAGCACGGTTAGAACGCAGCCAGCGTTCCACGAGGCGATCGCGCACCGCGAACAGCGTGGCGTTCAGCCATTCATGTTTATTGGCAATGACCGGATCTTTACCAATCGTGAACATCAGTTTGTAGGCAATAGAATGCTTAAGCGCTTCTACGCTAAGAGTGGGCGATGCATAAGTAAATGGAGCATTCATATAGGTGATTCCTGGATAACTATTTCAAGCGATAGTAAAGCTCGCGGTAAGACTTCGCCGCGACTTGCCAGCTAAAATCCATGGCCATAGCCTGCCGTTGCACAAACCGCCAGAGCGAAGGTCGGGACCACAACACGAAAGCACGCCGGATCGCCCGTAACAGAGACCAGGCATTACTATCTTCAAATACAAACCCACTGGCGATGCCGTCCGCCAGGTTTTCCAGCGAACTGTCCGACACCGTATCAGCAAGCCCACCGGTACGCCGCACCAGCGGCAGCGTGCCGTACTTCAGTCCGTATAACTGCGTTAAGCCGCACGGCTCAAAGCGGCTGGGCACCAGAATGACATCCGCCCCGCCCATGATGCGGTGAGAGAAGGCTTCGTGATAGCCGATCTGCACGCCCACCTGACCAGGGTGTTCCGCCGCCGCCGCTAAAAATCCTTCCTGCAATACCGGATCGCCCGCGCCCAGCAGCGCCAGTTGCCCGCCCTGCTCCAGCAATCCCGGCAACGCCTCCAGCACCAGATCCAGCCCTTTCTGGCTGGTCAGACGGCTGACCACGGCGAACAGCGGCGCTTTGTCATCCACTTTCAGCCCCATCGCAATCTGTAGCTGGCGCTTGTTCTCCGCTTTCTCCTCCAGCGAGTCACGCGTATAGCGCGCCGCCAGCAGCAGATCCGTTTCCGGGCTCCAGATTTTCTCATCCACGCCATTCAGCACGCCGGACAGACGCCCTTCCTGATGACGCTGACGCAGCAGGCCTTCCATCCCGTACGCGAACTGCGGCTCGGTAATTTCACGCGCATAGGTCGGGCTCACAGCCGTAATATGGTCGGCGTAATACAACCCCGCCTTCAGGAATGAAATCTGCCCGTTAAACTCCAGACCATGCATGTTATAGAACGACCATGGCAGTTGGATGTCATCCATGTGATGTGCATAAAACATGCCTTGATAGGCCAGGTTGTGTACGGTAAACACCGATTTCGCCGGACGCCCGCGCGCAGCCAGATACGCAGGCGCCAGGCCTGCATGCCAGTCGTGCGCATGCACCACATCCGGGCGCCAGAATGGATCAAGCCCGCAGGCCATTTCACATCCCACCCATCCCAACAGCGCAAACCGCAGGACGTTATCGGTATAGGCGAATAAATTCGTATCGTGATAAGGGCTTCCTGGACGGTCATACAGATGCGGCGCATCAATCAGGTAGATTCCCACGCCGTTATAATGCCCGAACAGGAGTGTAATTCTTCCCGCAAAGGTATCGCGCCGGGTCACTACCTGCGCATCCGGGATGCCCCGACGAATATCAGGAAATGCAGGAAGCAGCACACGAGCATCCACACCATCCGCAATCTGTGCCGCAGGCAACGCGCCAATCACATCCGCCAGACCACCTGTTTTGAGCAGGGGGAACATCTCTGAACATACATGTAAAACCTGCATTATCGCTCCTGTTTGACCTGCAATTTGCGCAGCATTTCACGCGTGACCAGCACAATGCCTTCCTCTGAACGGTAGAAACGACGGGCATCTTCTTCCGCGTTTTCGCCAATCACCATACCTTCCGGGATTACGCAGGCGCGATCGATGATGCAACGACGCAAGCGACATGAGCGTCCAACCCAGACCTCTGGCAGCAGGACTGCCGAATCGATGTTACAGAATGAGTTCACCCTCACGCGCGGGAACAGGACGGACTGCACCACCACCGAACCGGATATAATGCACCCGCCGGAGACCAGCGAGTTGAGCGTCATGCCGTGGCTGCCGGAGCGATCCTGAACAAATTTCGCAGGCGGCAGAGACTCCATGTGCGTGCGGATCGGCCAGTCCTGATCATACATGTCGAGTTCCGGCGTCACCGAGGCCAGGTCGAGGTTGGCTTTCCAGTAGGCTTCCAGCGTACCCACATCGCGCCAGTAAGGTTCAGATTCGGGATCGGACTGCACGCAGGACAGCGGGAATGGATGCGCATATGCCATACCAGCTTTGGTGATTTTTGGGATGATATCTTTACCGAAATCGTGGCTGGAGGTGTCGTCTTTGTCGTCCTCCTCCAGCAACTCATACAGATAATCGGCGTTGAAAATGTAGATCCCCATGCTGGCGAGAGATTTCGTCGCGTCGCCAGGCATGGCTGGCGGATTCGCCGGTTTTTCAACAAACTCGATGATCTTGTCGCTCTCGTCCACCGCCATCACGCCAAACGCGGTGGCCTCTTCAATCGGCACCGGCATACACGCCACGGTGCAGCGCGCTCCTTTTTCGAAGTGGTCGATCAGCATGCGCGAGTAGTCCTGCTTGTAGATATGATCGCCCGCGAGGATCACCACATATTCCGCTTTATAGCGACGAATGATGTCCAGGTTCTGGGTCACGGCATCCGCCGTTCCACGATACCAGTTTTCGCCCTGCATCCTTTGCTGGGCGGGAAGCAGGTCGACGAATTCGTTCATCTCTTCGCTGAAGAATGACCAGCCGCGCTGAATATGCTGTACCAGAGTATGAGACTGGTATTGCGTAATCACGCCAATGCGGCGGATCCCGGAGTTAATACAGTTGGATAAGGCAAAATCGATGATGCGGAACTTACCGCCAAAGTGCACGGCAGGTTTGGCACGTTTGTTGGTTAAATCTTTCAGGCGTGTACCACGGCCACCGGCCAGGATCAGGGCAACAGATTTTAATGGCAGCTGGCGCGCCAACATTACACGATCGTTCTTCTCTAAACTCACCATGACTAACTCCTTTTTTATCATCTCTGGAACACACACAGTCCGTGCGCAGGTCCCTGCCAGACAGCCGTAATCACCGGATTATCCTCTCCAGCGAATGGGGGAATAGCGTGCCACTCCCCTTCAGGTAAAACGATATCTGTCACCTCAAGCGTGGCGTTTATCGCGATAAGGAAGCGGTCTGAAAGCAGGATCTGCATCTGTTTCGGCCCGTTTTCCCACTCGCCCGCGCTTAAGGGCTCTGCATTTTTATTCAGCCAACGAACATTGCCGTCATTTTCTTCCCACCAGCGATTTCCCACTAATGCCGGTATCTGCTGGCGAAGATGAATCAATGCAGCGGTAAAGGTGGTTAGCCCACTGTTTGCCTGCTGCCAGTCCAGCCAGGTTAATGCGTTATCCTGGCAGTAAGCGTTATTGTTGCCGTGCTGGCTATGGCCGTGTTCATCGCCCGCCAGCAGCATCGGCGTTCCCTGAGAGAGCAACAACGTGGTCAGCAGGGCGTGAATGCTGTCGCGCCGCCGTTCAATCAGATCCAGTGTGCCGCCTAATCCCTCTTTACCATGATTATCACTGTAATTGTTGTTGGTGCCGTCCCGATTTTCCTCACCGTTCGCCTCATTGTGTTTCTGATTGAAACAAACACAGTCGCGCAGCGTAAAACCGTCATGCGCGGTGATCAGATTGACGGACGCATTGGGCAGGCGATCGTGGCGTTTAAACACATCGCTGGAACCGGCGAAACGTCCGGCAAACTCACCGAGGGGCAGATTGCGTTGCAACCAGAAGCGGCGGGCCGCGTCACGGAAATGGTCGTTCCACTCGGCAAACGGCGGCGGGAAATTCCCTACCTGATAGCCGCCTTCGCCGATATCCCAGGGCTCAGCAATGAGCTTCACGCTCGACAATACCGGGCAATTGTTGATGGCGGTAAACAGCGGCGCATCCTGACGGAACGCCGGGGTGCGCCCCATCACGGAGGCCAGATCAAAACGAAAACCGTCCACATGGCATGTTTCAACCCAGTAGCGCAGGCACTCGCACGCAAACTCCACCACGCCGGGATGGCTCAGATTGAGGGTGTTGCCGCAGCCGGTCCAGTTGTGATAGTCGCCATCCTCCTTGATCCAATAATAGCTACGGTTGTCGATTCCGCGCAGGGAGAAGAGCGGCCCGTCGAGATCCAGCTCCGCGCTATGGTTCAGCACAATATCAAGAATGACTTCAATACCGGCTTTATGCAGCGCTTTGATGGCATCGCGAAACTCATCCAGCGCCGTTTCCGGGGAGCAGGCATAAGCCGGATGCAGCGCGAACATCGCCACCGGGTTATAGCCCCAGTAATTCGACAGCCCCAGGCGCTGTAAGCGCGGTTCACTGGCAAAATGCGCCACCGGCAACAGTTCCAGCGCGGTAATGCCCAACTGCTTGAAATACGCGATCATCACCGGATGGCCCAGCGCCTTCCAGGTGCCGCGAATCTCTGACGGGATCGCCGGATGCAGGTACGTCAGCCCCTTCACATGCGCTTCGTAGATGACCGTGTTGCCCCACGGCGTGCGCGGCGGGGCGTCATCTTCCCAGTCATAGCGGTCGGCGGTGACAACGCACTTCAGGGCAACGGCGGCATTATCACGATGATCCGGCTCGTCGTACCCGCCGTGCAGCAGCGGGTTATCCTTCAGCTCTCCTTCAACGCGGCGAGCGCAGGGATCGATAAGCAGTTTTGCCGGGTTAAAGCGGTGCCCTTGCGCGGGTTGCCACGGGCCGTGTACGCGATACCCGTAGCGCAGGCCGGGTCTGGCATCGGCAAGGTAGCCGTGCCAGACATCGCCGCTGCGCCCCGGCAGGTCATACCGCTGCTCATTGCCGAGCGCATCAAACACGCACAGTTCAACGCGCTCCGCATGCGCCGAAAAAAGCGTGAAGTTGACGCCATGACCGTCATACGTCGCGCCATGCGGTGTCGCTTTGCCGGTTGCCAGTTGCGTCATTCACCCTCCCGCACAAGCCAGATGGTGGCCAGCGGCGGCAGCGTCAGACTCAATGAGTGCTGGCGGCCGTGGCTGGCGATCTCGTCGCTGTGCACCACCCCGCCGTTGCCGGTATTGCTGCCGTGGTAGTGCATGGAGTCGGTATTCACAATCTCCCGCCATTTCCCTGGCTGATTGATGCCAAAACGATAGTCATGGCGCGGCACCGGGGTAAAGTTGCTGGCGACGATGATTTCATTGCCGACTTTATCGCGGCGGACAAAAATCAGCACCGAACGTTCGTTATCATCCACCACCAGCCATTCAAAACCGTAAGCATCAAAATCAAGTTCATGCAGCGCTTTATGGTGGCGATAGGTATGGTTGAGATCGCGCACCAGCCGCTGTACGCCGTGGTGCCAGTTGTCGCCGCCTTCCAGCAGATGCCAGTCAAGGCTGGCGTCGTGGTTCCACTCGCGCCCCTGGGCGAACTCGTTGCCCATAAACAGCAGTTTTTTACCGGGGAACGCCCACATCCAGCCGTAATAGGCGCGCAGGTTGGCGAATTTCTGCCAGGCGTCGCCAGGCATACGGTCGAGAATCGATTTTTTGCCATGCACCACTTCGTCATGCGACAGCGGCAGGACAAAGTTTTCGGTGTAGTTGTAGAGCATGCCGAAGGTCAGCTTATCGTGATGATACTGGCGATGAACCGGGTCCAGCTTCATGTAGTCCAGCGTGTCATGCATCCAGCCCAGGTTCCATTTGTACCAGAAACCCAGTCCGCCCATATCCTGTGGTCGGGACACGCCAGCGAAGTCAGTGGACTCCTCGGCCATACTCACCGCGCCAGACACCTGCTCGCCCAGAATACGGTTGGTATTGCGTAAGAACTCAATAGCTTCCAGATTCTCACGCCCGCCGAACTCGTTGGGGATCCACTCGCCTTCTTTGCGGCTGTAGTCGCGGTAAATCATCGACGCCACGGCGTCTACACGCAGCGCATCAATGCCGAAACGCTCAATCCAGTAAAGCGCGTTCCCGACCAGATAGTTGCTGACTTCACGGCGCCCGTAGTTATAGATAAGCGTGTTCCAGTCCTGGTGATACCCTTCGCGCGGGTCGCTGTGCTCATACAGTTTGGTGCCGTCGAAATCCGCCAGACCAAAATCATCCGACGGGAAGTGGCCCGGCACCCAGTCAAGAATGACGTTCAGACCCGCCTGATGAGCGGCATTGATGAAATAGCGGAAGTCATCGCGCGTGCCGAAACGGCGGGTCGGCGCATACAGCCCGGTCGGCTGGTAGCCCCAGCTGCCATCAAAGGGATGTTCATTAACAGGAAGCAGTTCGAGGTGGGTAAAGCCCATCCATTTTACGTATGGAATAAGCTGATCCGCCAGTTCGCGGTAGCTCAGCCAGAAATTGTTATCGGTATGACGACGCCACGAGCCCAGATGCACTTCATAGATGGAGACTGGCGCATCGAACCGGTTGGCTTGTTTGCGCTCTTCCGTCTGCACCACTTTTTCCGGTAGACCGCAGATCAGCGAGGCCGTTTCCGGGCGCATTTGCGCTTCAAACGCATACGGGTCGGCTTTGATTCTCAGCTTGCCATGCGCATCGATCATCTCGAACTTGTACAACTGACCGTGTTGCGCGCCGGGAATAAACAGCTCCCAGATACCGCTCTCTTTGCGCAGGCGCATCGGGTGGCGGCGACCATCCCAGTAGTTGAATTGCCCAACGACGGAGACGCGCTGGGCATTCGGCGCCCAGACGGAAAAACGGGTTCCAGTAACGCCGTCCATTGTGTCGGCATGTGCGCCCAGCGTTTCATACGGGCGTAAATGCGTGCCTTCAGACAGCAACCAGGCATCCATTTCCTGGATCAGCGGGCCAAAACGGTAAGGATCGTCAATCAGATTCTGCTGTCCATGCCAGACAACTGCGAGCTGATAGCGAAAGAAATTTTTGCGTCGGGGGAGCACACCGCTAAAAAAACCGCGTGAGTCGATACATTCCAGTTTGCCGACTTTACGTCCGGTTTTCGGTTCAATCACCCACACTTCGGTGGCATCAGGCAATAGGGCGCGGACTTCCAGTCCCGCGGTGGTTTGGTGCATACCAAGTACGGAAAAAGGGTCCGCAAAATGGCCCGCAATTAGCGCATTAATCACGTCTCTATCGATACGATCGGACATGGCTGTCTTCCTGTTTTATGGTGTCACCCCTTCCAACTGATCTTCGACATCAGGTTGTGACACTTCTTTGACCTGAACGGCGCAGCACCAATGTGCATCCTCTCTGCCCCGTCCCACCTTCAGGCTAAGGCTTAATACCTCCGGTATTAAGACACCCTTAAAGAATAGCCAATGCTTTATCTTACTCCTGGTAAATATTGGAACATCTGCGCTTACTCCTGTATTACGCAAAAAAAAGGGTGACTCAGCACCCAACATTTAAACTCTGTTTTGTTTGCCGGATGGCGGCGATGCGTTATCCGGCCTGATGATTCACGTTATTGGTGGGTCTGATAAGCGTCGCGCCACCAGGCCATCCACAATTACGCCAGCTGACGCAACATACGGCGCAGCGGTTCTGCCGCGCCCCAAAGCAGCTGGTCGCCAACGGTAAAGGCGGAGAGGAACTCCGGCCCCATGTTCAGCTTACGCAGGCGGCCAACCGGCGTAGTGAGCGTGCCGGTAACGGCAGCCGGGGTTAACTCACGCAGGGTAATGTCACGATCGTTGGGCACCACTTTCGCCCACGGGTTGTGCGCGGCCAGCAGTTCTTCTACGGTCGGAACAGACACGTCTTTTTTCAGTTTAACGGTGAACGCCTGGCTGTGGCAGCGCAGCGCGCCGACGCGCACGCACAGACCATCCACCGGGATCACGGAAGAGGTGTTGAGAATTTTGTTGGTTTCCGCCTGGCCTTTCCACTCTTCGCGGCTCTGGCCGTTATCGAGCTGTTTGTCGATCCACGGAATCAGGCTGCCCGCCAGCGGTACGCCAAAGTTATCAACCGGCAGGTCGCCGCTGCGGGTCAGGGTCGTCACTTTGCGCTCAATGTCGAGGATCGCGGAAGAAGGCGTCGCCAGCTCATCGGCTACGTGACCGTACAAGTGGCCCATCTGCGCCAGCAGTTCGCGCATATGACGCGCGCCGCCGCCGGACGCCGCCTGGTAAGTCGCGACAGAAACCCAGTCCACCAGGTCATTAGCAAACAGACCGCCCAGCGACATCAGCATCAGGCTGACGGTACAGTTACCGCCGACGAAGGTTTTAATGCCGTTGTTCAGGCCGTCGGTAATGACATCCTGGTTAACCGGATCAAGAATAATGATGGCGTCGTCTTTCATGCGCAGCGAGGATGCCGCGTCAATCCAGTAGCCCTGCCAGCCGCTTTCACGGAGCTTTGGATAGATTTCGTTGGTATAATCGCCGCCCTGACAGGTCACAATGATATCAAGCGCCTTCAGCGCGTCGAGATCAAAGGCATCCTGAAGTGTGCCGCCGGGCGTACCGCCGAACGTCGGCGCTGCCTGCCCAAGCTGGGAAGTAGAAAAGAAAACAGGGCGAATGGCATCGAAGTCGCGCTCTTCAACCATGCGTTGCATGAGTACAGAGCCGACCATACCGCGCCAGCCGATAAAACCAACATTTTTCATAGCGTTTTTTTCCTGCAAAGATGTGTGCTGTGTATGCAAACCAGTGTCCTACTGGTTCTTCCTTCACCATACAAAAAGCAGCCAAAGTCGCAAGTGAAATTAATCAATGATAGCGAAGCCATCAGTAATGCGACTTATCCCGCTTCCTAAGCAAGCAGAAAGTCCGCAGTAATTATCAGGGAATTTGAGTTATGAATGAAATCATTTCAGCGGCAGTTTTATTGATCCTGATTATGGATCCACTCGGAAACCTGCCCATTTTCATGTCCGTACTGAAACATACCGAACCAAAGCGCCGCCGGGCGATTATGGTTCGCGAGCTGTTTATTGCGCTTTTACTGATGCTCATTTTCCTGTTTGCGGGCGAGAAAATTTTGGCCTTTCTCAACCTGCGGGCGGAAACCGTGTCGATCTCCGGGGGGATTATTCTGTTCCTGATCGCCATTAAGATGATTTTCCCCAGCGCATCAGGCAACAGCGCCGGACTCCCGGCGGGCGAAGAACCGTTTATCGTACCGCTGGCTATCCCTCTGGTGGCGGGCCCGACCATCCTGGCGACGCTGATGCTGTTATCGCATCAGTATCCGAACCAGATGGGGCATCTGGTCATCGCTCTGCTGATCGCCTGGGGCGGCACGTTTGTGATTCTGCTGCAATCGTCGCTGTTCCTGCGTCTGCTGGGCGAGAAAGGGGTTAACGCGCTGGAACGTCTGATGGGGTTGATTCTGGTGATGATGGCGACCCAAATGTTCCTGGACGGCATTCGGATGTGGATGAAAGGCTGAGGATGTAAAAAAGCCGGGTGGCGCTTGCGCTTACCCGGCCTACGGTGTGGATATGTGCTCACTTGTAGGCCCGGTAAGCGGCGCGCCACCGGGCAACAAGACTCAGCTCAGAAGCTGGAACGCAATCATACCGACAATCGCGCCGACGGTGCCGAGAATAGTTTCCATCATCGTCCAGGTCTTCAGCGTTTGCGCTTCGGTCGCGCCAGTGAATTTACCGAACAGCCAGAAACCGGCGTCGTTTACGTGGCTGACCACGATAGAACCGCCCGCGATACAGATAGACAATGCCGCCATCTGCGCGCCGGAGAAGTTCAGTTGTTCCACCACCGGCATCACCAGCCCCACCGCCGTTAAGCACGCGACGGTCGCGGAACCCTGAATGATACGCACCGCTGCCGCCAGCACGAAGCAGGTGATGGCAATCGGCAAGCCCATGCCGGTTAACGCTTCGCCCAGCGCCGGGCCAACGCCGGAATCCACCAGAACCTGCTTGAACACGCCGCCTGCGCCAATCACCAACAGAATAATGCCCGCCGGTTGCAGCGCCTGACCGCAGATTGCCATGACTTTATCTTTCGCCATCCCCTGACGCACCGCCAGGCCATAGATTGCCACCAGGCACGCCACCAGAATCGCGGTGAACGGGTGGCCGATAAACTCAAACCATTCGTAAGCGCTGGAACCTTCCGCGACAAAGCGCGCGGCGATCGTTTTCAGCCCTACCAGCACCAGCGGCAGCAGGATCAGCGAGAGGCTGAAGCCAAACGACGGCATTTTACCTTCGCCCAGATGCGGTTCGGTAATGTCGTCCGGGACGTGCAGTTCCACATAGCGGCCAATGAAATTACCAAACAGCGGCCCGGCGATGATCATGCCAGGGATTGCCGCGCACAGACCAATCAGGATCATCCAGCCAAAATCAGCGTGCATTTGGGACGCCAGCAGCATCGGCGCAGGCCCGGGCAGCAGAAACGCCGCAGCCGCCGCCACGCCCGCAAACAGCGGAATGACCAGTTTCACAAGGTTTGTTCCGGTATGGCGCGCCATAGAGAATGCGACGCTGATCAGCAGCACAATGGCGACTTCAAAGAACAGCGGCAGCGCGCAAATCAGCCCCGCCAGACCAATCGCGTAATGCGCGCGGCTGTGGCCGAAAGATTTGAGCATTTTGACGGCAATCTGATCGACTGCGCCCGTCTCATGCAAAATTTTGCCGAACATGGCGCCCAGTGCGACGACAATCGCCAGGAAGCCAAGCGTACCGCCCATCCCTTTTTCCATCGTCGCCGCGATTTTATCGAGCGGCATACCGGAAAAAAGACCTGCGCCAATAGACACCACCATCAAAGCAACGAAGGCGTGCATACGCGCCTTCATCACTAAAAACAGCAGCAGTAAAACAGAACCTACTGCTGTTAAAACAAGCGTTAATGTACTCACTACTTACTGCCTTTGTTAATGACCTCAATGGTGCTTGCCACGACACCTTCCAGCGGCTGATCGATATTCACCACCAGTACATCGCTCTCGTCAGCGCCCGGCTCTTCCAGCGTGTCAAACTGAGTTACCAGCATCTGCGTTTTAAAGAAGTGGCCTTTACGTGCCTTCAGGCGGCTTTCGATAACGTCAAAATCCCCTTTCAGGTAGATGAAAGACAGGTTTGGGTTACCGTCGCGCAGCAGGTCGCGATAGTGTTTTTTCAGTGCGGAACAGACAATCAGCGATACCTTATTGGTTCGCTGCATCGCAAACGCCGCATCGTTCAGCGCCTGTAACCACGGCTTGCGGTCGTCGTCATTCAACGGCTCGCCGGAGGCCATTTTCATGATGTTGCAACGCGGATGGAGAAAATCGCCATCAAGAAACGCGGCATGCAGCTGATGCGCCACTTCGCTGGCGACAGCGGATTTGCCACTGCCTGATACGCCCATCAGAACGTAAATGTGGTGATCATGGTTAGTCGTGCTCAAAGTGGTGCCCCCACAGTACAAGGATCAGGAATTGTTACGGGTAACTGTTATCGGTAACATTGTCCGGCCGGACCAGAATAGAAGCAATATCCATTCGTGGCAGAAGTGAATAAGTGTGAGCTACTTCAAATTTGTTGGACTAAATAGATCCACCCGGTGACAAGGTGAAACCTAAATCTAACATTTTAGGCGTCACCGCTTCACCGCGTATGCGCGCCAGCAGGCGCTCTGCGCCGATACTGCCCATCCGCTCACGCGGCGTGAGTACGCTGGCCAGACGCGGTTCCATCACCTGACCAATGTCGTGGCCGTGGAAACCGGCAATCGCCATATCATCAGGAATTTTGAGCCCTAAACGCTGGCATTCGAACGCCGCCCCGACGGCAAGGTCATCGTTGGTACAGAAAATACCGTCCAGCTGCGGGTATTCGCGTCTTGCCTGGCGGATCAGCTCAATCCCGGAAGAGTAAGACGACGATTGCTCCACCATCACGCTGTAGGGCACCAGCCCGGCGTCCAGCATGGCCTGTTCATAGCCCTTCTGTTTGATGATAGTACGTTCGTCGAGGCGCGCCCCCAGATAGGCGATATGACGATGGCCGCGCGCGATAATCGCGGCAGTCATCTGACGAGCGGCTTCAAAGTTGTCAAAACCGACGGCGATATCGAGGCATGGCGATTTGCTGTCCATCAGCTCCACCACCGGAATGCCCGCGACTTCAATCATTTTGAGCGTGCGCGGCGTATGGGTACGTTCAGTGAGGATTAGCCCGTCAATGTTCCATGACAGCATCGACTCCAGACGTTCCTGTTCCATTTCCGGCTTATAGCCGTAGTGCGCCAGCATCGTCTGATAGCCGTGGGCATCGGTGACGGTCTCAATTCCGCGTAACACCTCGGCGAAAACCTGGTTGGTTAACGACGGCAGCAGAACGCCCACCGCACGGCTGGTCGCGTTAGAAAGAATATCGGGAGCACGATTGGGAATGTAACCCAGTTCATCAAGTGCAGCAGCGATCTTGCCCCGCAGCGCGACGGAGACCTGCTCCGGGTTACGCAGAAAACGGCTGACCGTCATTTTGGTCACGCCTACGCGGTCAGCCACATCCTGAAGTACGGGTCTTTTCTTTTTCATCGTCCTGAAAGGCATAAAAGGGATAGATTTCCCCAGTTTACCACGGACGTGCATGAACCTTCGCAGAGAAAACTAAGGTTGTTTTTGTATTGTGAGAAATACACTAAATCATTCGAGTTGCATCAAGGCGGCGACGCAGTGACAAATTCGTCAGGAACGAATTTGAACAACCGAAGGTTGCCTCTGGTGAGGGACAAGGATGTCCCTCATTAAATCCCCGGAAGCGTACATCAAGTACGCGACCGGGGTAAGCCAGGAAGCCAACAAAGATGCGGCTTGAAGGATGACGTGTATTTTTAAACTGGCGGCAGGTCGAACAACAACACTTCGCTATCGCTGTCGGCATGGATGGAGATCGCCTGCTCATCCCAAATCGCCAGACCATCGCTGGTAGACGCTTTGGTGCCGTTAATGGTGACGTTACCTTTCACCACCTGAATCCAGATGCGGCGTTCGGCGGAGATCTGGTGTACCGACTGTTCGTCTTTCAGCAGCGCCCAACGGTACAGTTCCATGTCCTGATTCACTTTCAGCGAACCGTCGCGCGCATCCGGCGACAGCACCAGCTGTTTGCCCTGTACGGCGTCAAAACGACGCTGCTCGTAACGCGGCGTAATCCCGTTTTCCTGCGGCATGATCCAGATCTGATACAAACGCAGGCGGTCGGTATTGCTCGGGTTGTATTCCGAGTGACGAATGCCCGTCCCGGCGCTCATTATCTGGAACTCACCGGCAGGAACCTGCTCTTTGTTACCCATGCTGTCCTGGTGTTCCACTGCGCCTTCCAGCACATAGGTCAGGATTTCCATGTCTTTATGCGGGTGCGTCCCAAAGCCCTGGCCTGCTTCAATAACGTCATCGTTAATCACGCGCAGTGCCGAAAAGCCCATAAAGTTAGGGTCATAGTAGTTTGCAAAAGAGAAAGTATGCCAGGAATCCAGCCAGCCATGATTCGCATGACCACGGTCGTTTGCTTTGCGTAAGTAGATCATTGTATTCACCCCCCAGATGTTTTCGATGGAGTAAGTGTGAACCCAATCCAGACGGGATCATAGAGGGTGAAAATTGACTCCTCTGTTCAAAAATTATGAACAAGCCCAGAGGCGTTGATTTTGTTTATTTTGCAAGGGTTACTGTGGCCGGAGACGCCTGTTCAAACGCCCGCTCAAGGATCTCAAGGTTGGTGAGAACGTCAGATTCCTTGACGTAATTCGGCACGCCATGCGTAATGGTCTCGAACAGGGCGTCATAAACGCGGCCATAGTCGCCGACCTCCGGTTTCATCTCTTCTTTCACCGTCACGCCTTCGTCATTAACGTATTCCAGCAGGCCGACAGAATCATCCGCCGCAAACCCCGGTTCGCCGGGCATGATATTGGCCTTCAGGCTGGTTTCCTGCTGGTCGATGCCGTACTTCACAAACGAGCCTCTGGTGCCGTGAACGATAAATTTCGGGTAATCGATCTTCACTAAATGGCTGGTTTTAACGATGGCTTTCAGATCGCCGTAAAACAGCTGCGCTTCGAACGTATCATCCGGGTTGGCTTTATTGCGCAGGCTGCGGATGTCATAGGCCACATGGTCCGGGCGTCCGAACAGCGAAATAATTTGATCCATCGTATGCACGCCGAGGCCGTAAAACGCGCCGTCCTGCGGCAGGCCAGGTTTGGTTTCCGCAACCGGTCGGTAGTAATCAAAGTGGCTTTCAACTTCAACAATCTCGCCCAGTTTGCCGCTCTCAATCGCTTTTTTGGCGGTCAGGAAACAGGAGTCAAAGCGGCGGTTCTGGTACGGCGTGACGGTCAGCCCTTTGCTCCGCGCCAGTTCGAACAACACTTTCGCCTCGGCAAGCGTTGGCGTAAACGGTTTTTCCACCAGCACGTTTTTTCCCGCCTCCAGCGCGCGCCGGGCGTAGTCAAAATGGCTGTCCGCATGGGTACAGACGATCACCAGTTTTACCTGCGGATCGTTCAGCACTTCATCAAGATCGCTGGTGAAGTGAATATGCGAGTAGATCGGCGCCTGCTCTTCCGGCTTCGCGTGACGGCGGAAGATATGCGCAACATGCCAGCTGCCTTTACGGTTAAGAACATACGGCAGATGGTAGCGGGTGGTGCTTTTACCAAAGCCAATAAATGCGCAGTGTAAGGTCATGGGAGTGTCCTTTTTGAAAGGTGATTGCATACACCATAGCGCAAACAACATGTGGGAAATAGCGGTGAAACGATCGTAGGCTGGATAAGCATAAGCGCCATCCGGCGTCACAAGAGCCATTGCCGGATGACGGCTTTGCCTTATCCGGCCTACAAAAGAAGAAGCCTCAAGATCGGTCGTCGGCGTCGCGGTCAGTTTGTTCACGGCAAGCGCGCAGGGCCCGGAGCGTACTAAATGTACGTGAGGAGCACGAGCACTTCCCGGGGACAAAATGACAAGTAAGCCAGGCCGAACACCCAGCTCAAAAAAAAAGCCAGCACCCGGCTGGCTAAAGTAATACTGGAAGCAATGTGAGCAATGTCGTGCTTTCAGGTTCTCCGCAAGGGTCTCCCTGAACGCAGAGCAATAATAATCATTCTCATTCGCACTTGTCCAATACTTTTTGCAAAAAAATGCAGTTGACTCCGTTTTTAAAGTCAATGATGTTTAAAAGGACTTTTAACCTGCTAAGGACACAGAAATGAGCGAGATAGTGATACGCCACGCGGAACCAAAAGATTACGACGCAATTCGTCAGATCCATGCCCAGCCGGAGGTGTATCACAACACGCTACAGGTTCCTCATCCTTCCAGTGCGATGTGGCAGGAGCGGTTAGCCGACCAGCCCGGCATCAAACAGCTGGTCGCCTGTATTGACGATACTGTCGTTGGGCATCTCACCATTGCGGTCATCCAGCGTCCGCGCCGCAGCCATGTCGCCGATTTTGGCATCAGTGTTGATGCGCGGTGGCAAAATCGTGGGGTCGCCAGCGCGCTGCTCCGTACCATGATCGACATGTGTGATAACTGGCTGCGTGTGGAGCGTATCGAGCTAACGGTATTTGTCGATAATGAACCCGCCGTGGCGGTCTACAAGAAGCATGGTTTTGAGATTGAAGGCACCGGCAAGAAGTACGCACTGCGTAACGGTGAGTATGTCGACGCATACTTTATGGCGCGGATGAAGTAATTTTCGCCTCCCCTCTATCCAGGAGAGGGGAATATCCCGTAATTAAAAGTAGTCCGGCCCAATTCAGAATATCCTCAATAATATTTGGCTAAAGTGAAAACATTTATTAACTCTGTATACGAATCTGAGAATAGAGCGTAAACAGATAATAAAGAAAGGATTCACGGCTAATACATTTAGCATGCCGTTATTAAAGGATAATGTAATAATGGGGAATATTGTCTACCTGACAATTGCAGGGGAGTTGCAAGGTGCTATTTCCGATGGATGTGGAACGATAGCCTCAGTGGGCAACCGCTGGCAAACCGGACACGAGGATGAAATTTTCGTATTTTCACTCTCGAATAGCATAACCAGTACTGGTAAAGGTTCTCATTTACACGGATTGCGATTTTGTAAACTGATCGATAAAAGTACACCGTTGTTTGTTAATGCTATTAACAACAACGAGCAGTTGTATATGGATTTTTATTTCTACCGCATCAATAGATTCGGTAGATGGGAGAAGTATTATTATATTCAACTGCGGGGAGCATTTCTATCAGGTATTCAACACCAATTCAGCGAAAATAATTTAGATACAGAAACAATAACCATCAGCTATGAATATATCCTCTGCAAACACCTTATTGCCAACACTGAGTTTAGCTACCTGGCCTTGCCCGAGAACTACAACCGTCTGTTTATCCCCCGTCCAAAAACACCCGCAGATAACAGCCTCAAAACGTTAAACAGCAAAGGGGTTGGCAGATTGCTTGCCGCCGGAGGTATCTACAACGGGAATATCGAAGGTTTCAGGGAAACGGCAGAAAAGTTGGGAGGAGATGCGATTAAGGGATATGATCACGTCCTGAATGATCAAACGAAAGGAACCATAATAGCCTTAGCATCAATCGCTTCTGTCTTTGGTATGGGGCGGTTAGGATTAGCTTCGGAGGTGGAAAAGTTCGGACAGGCAAAAGTCTGGAAGACACTATCAGTTCCAGATAGCATTGACACCATTACCATTGCAACAACAGGACAAAATTACCGCGCAATTGCCGCTGGTGCTGAAGACTTGAGTGTTGCACAAACAAAAACGCTGACACAATTGCCCAAAATGGGCTCAAGAATTATTGTAACCAAAGGCTTTGGGCAGAATGATTTAGCAGCGCTTAGTGCAGCTACAGGTGACGAGTTTGCAATGTTTACAACAGGTGGTAGAAGATTGATTATTCGCGGAAATGCAACCGGAGTACCAATAGGTATTGTTGAAGCTGAAGAGCTTGCTGCTAAAGGTTGGCGATGGTCCAGCCATGTTCATCCAGATGGAACATTAAGATCTTCTCTTGGTGATAGAGCGATTTTGAAGATATTTAAGGATCACAATTTGAATAGTAAGAGTTCTATATCTGATCCTTATGGACGCAGGTTCAACTTTTCACCTGATGGCGATTTAATTAGCCCAGAATGGAGACCATAGAATGAAAAAAATACCTTTAGACATTTTAGAACGAAAAGCAAAAGAAATTAGCAGAAAGACATTGGGTGATTATATATTGCCAGACAATATATTTTCACAATTGGCTTCAGGAGTAATTATTGATGGTGACGACAGAGTTTTTGTGCTGTTCATTCCTAAAGAGCTAGCAAAAGATACAATAGATATACTTAGAATAAGAATGAATATTTATTCAGGAGAAGGTTTTGTAGAATATATTGGGCTTGAGCGGAAAAAGTAGAAATCCAGATAATAAAGTTATGCGCTTTAAGGGGAATGCTAATGATCACTTACAAAGAAGCCATAAACAAAGCCAATAAGTATCTTCACGATGCAGATACTCCTGTCGTCATCACACTCCACGGAAGATTTACAGAAGGTTGGTTTTTTTGTTTCGAATCAATGGAGTATCTCAAAACCGGAGACAACGCTTCCCGTCTGGCAGGAAACACTCCTTTCATCATCGATAAAGATAGCGGTGAAATCTTTGATTTAGGTACTACCTAGCCGCTGGAGAAATATTTAAAAGACTACGAAGAGAGCAAAAAAGCACGAAGCTAAGCTTACCCGGATACAATTAACTATGATAACTGAAACTGAACTTAACGTACTAAAAGTTATGGCCGAAAAAGATATTAACTGGAACTGGATGAATCTGGATCGCACGCTTTCCATGAAAAGAATCCCGGGGTTCAGCAATGTCGTTAATATTGTGAATAAATTGGCTAGCGAGTGTCTGGTAAATATTGAAGATAGTGGGCATAAGTCCATGCCTTACTATCGCGTATCTGAAAAAGGATACAGGCTAATCAAGAATACTGATACTGACAATAACGTACCATAACCGCCGTGCAGAATAATGCTGTTGAAAAACAAGGTCACAGCCAGAACTCCCTGATAAGCCCCCTTCCACCGAAGAGGGCCGTTATCCTTAGTATCCCGCCGTTAAATCATCGACTGAGCGCGGGTCAGATGCGCCGTACAGCGAACCATCCGGCCCGACCATGATGCTCTGGGTGCTGCCCATCGCTTCTTTCAGCGCGACTTTTTGCCCACGCTGTTCCAGGAGTTTCAGCGTATCCGGGCTAAAGCCCTTTTCCACGCGCAGCTCATCCGGCAGCCACTGATGATGGAAACGCGGTGCGTTGGTCGCCTCAGCGACATTCATCCCGAAATCGATGCTGTTGACCACCATTTGCAGCACGGTAGTGATAATACGACTTCCGCCAGGGCTGCCTGTCACCAGCCAGGTTTTGCCGTCTTTCACCACAATGGTCGGCGACATTGACGACAGCGGACGTTTCTTCGGCCCTACAGCGTTAGCATCGCCGCCCACCAGACCGTAAACGTTTGGTACGCCAGGTTTCGCGGAGAAGTCATCCATCTCATTGTTGAGCAGAATTCCGGTGTTTCCCGCCACAATCCCGGTACCAAACGTGGTGTTCAGGGTGTAGGTGACGGCCACCGCGTTGCCGTCTTTATCCACCACCGAGAAATGGGTGGTCTGATTGCTTTCGTACGGCGCCAGTTTACCGGGGCGAATCTCGCTGGACGGTTTGGCTTTATTAATATCTATCTGATCGGCAATGGATTTCGCATACGCTTTACTGGTCAGCGCCTGCCACGGCACCTTCACAAAATCCGGGTCGCCGAGATACTCCGACCGATCGGCATAGGCATATTTCTCCGCTTCAGCCATTATCTGCATGGCATCGGCGCTGCCAAACCCGTATTTCTTCATGTCGAAGTTTTCAAGGATATTGAGGATCTGCACGATATGAATGCCGCCGGAGGACGGAGGCGGCATCGAAAAGACCTGATACCCGCGATAGTCGCCGCTAATCGGCGTGCGTTCTACCGCTTTGTAAGCCGCCAGATCCTCTTTGGTGATAAGCCCCCCGTTCTTCTGCATCTCCTGTGCGATCTGGTCGGCTATTGCCCCTTTGTAGAAGGCATCCGGGCCATTCTCAGCAATCATCTCCAGACTTTTCGCCAGGTTTTTCTGCACCAGCTTGTCGCCCTTCTTCAGCGGTTCGCCGTCTTTCCAGAAAATGGCCTTGCTGTTTTCATAATTCGGCAGCACCTCACTACCGTAGGTTTTCAGGTCATCCGCCAGCGCATCGTTGACGACGAATCCCTCATCCGCAAGTTTCATCGCCGGGCGTATCACTTTGTTGAGCGGCAGGGTGCCGTATTTCTCCAGCGCCAGCGAGAATCCGGCCACGGTGCCCGGCGTACCGGTCGCCAGGTGCGACGTCAGCGATTTTTTACTGTCAGGATTGCCCTGATCGTCCAGGAACATATCGCGGGTGGCATTGGCTGGCGCCATTTCGCGGAAGTCGATCGCCGTGGTGTTCCCGTCTTTGGTGCGCAGCAGCATAAAACCCCCGCCGCCGAGGTTCCCTGCCTGCGGATGCGTCACCGCCAGCGCATAGCCAACGGCAACCGCCGCATCGACGGCATTTCCCCCTTGCTTAAGGATATCGACGCCAACCTGGGTCGCCATCGCATCCACGGATGCCACCATCCCCTGCTTCGCACGAACAGGGTGGAAAACATCCTCTTCAACACCGTATGACACCGGAGGTGGCGCAGGCGGCGCGGCAACAACACTAAAACAACTTCCTGAGAGCAGAGCAGCAATGGCTACCCGGCGCAAAAACGTCGGTTTCATCATCGTTATTCTCCAGAGATACGGGGTCAGCCCCCCACTAAGCCTGGTGCATAACTCTGAAATAATCATCGTTGCGGCGGGAAAGGAGTAAACTTAATAGATCCCCCCAGAGGAGGAAAGACGATGAAACGACTCTTAATTTTAGCGGCGCTACTGCCGTTTTCCGGCTTTGCGCAGCCCATCAACACCATGAATAACCCGAATCAGCCGGGGTATCAGATCCCGAGTCAACAGCGGATGCAAACCCAAATGCAGACGCAGCAGACCCAGCAGAAAGGGATGCTTAACCAGCAGTTAAAAACGCAGACCCAGCTTCAGCAACAGCATCTGCAAACGCAGATGAACAATAACGCGCAGCGGGTCCAGCAGGGCCAGGTGCGTGAGCAGGTTTTACCAAACAACAATGGCGGTATGTTAAGCGGTGGAACCCGCCAGAGCAGCGGTCAGCAACATCTGCTGCCCCAGCGACAGAGTGGCGATATGCTCAATAACTCGCCGCAGTAAAATCCGGCCCAATCACATCAATGGCATCGGTACAGATGCAGTCCACGCCCCAGCGCAGCAGTTCCGCCGCGCGCTGGGGTTTGTTGACGGTGTAAACCAGAATGCGCAGTCCCGCCGCCTTGAGCACTTTTACCCGCGCTTCATCAAGCAATTTATGGTTGAGATGAACAGAGACGCAGCCCAGCCGGGTCGTCAGCGTATGCCAGTCGTCACGCCAGTCATCCAGCAGTAAACCGCGCGGTAGCTCTGGCGCCGCCTGTTGCGCCGCTTCCAGCGCATCAATTTCAAACGATGAAAGTAAAGGCGCGGTCATTCCAGACCACAGCTCCCGCGCAGCCAGCGCCACCACTCTCCCCGTCAATGGCCCGGTGCCGGTCGTCGGTTTAATTTCAATATTCGCCATCATGCCGTGCTCGCGGCAGCGTTCCGCTACCTGAGACAACAGCGGCAACGGCTCGCCTTTAAACTTGCCGCTAAACCAGCTCCCGGCATCAACGCGCAGCAGATCCTGCCAGTTGACTTCCCCCGCCACGCCCCAGCCGTTACTGGTGCGCTCCAGGTTGTCGTCATGCAGCAGAAAGATCTCGCCGTCTTTCGACAGCTTCACGTCAAACTCAATCATCGTGTGTCCGCACCGCGCCCCCACGTCAATCGCCGCCAGCGTGTTTTCCGGTGCGAGTTTTCCGCCGCCGCGATGCGCGACGATGTGGGGATAAGGCCAGTTACTCATACTCGTTGTCCTGTTTCGCCATCGAAAAGATGCAGATGATTTTCCGGCAAATGCAGCCATAGCGTGCCGCCTGCCGTCGGGCGTTGCTGATGCGCCAGCCGCACGACCATTTTTTGATCGCCCCAGCGTCCGTGCGCCAGGTTATCCGCCCCCAGCATCTCCAGCGTGTCCATCACCAGCGGTACGCCGCCTTCCGCCTGCGAGCTTAGCGCAATATGCTCAGGACGGATACCCAGCGTCATTTTCCGCCCGGCATAGCGGCGATAGTTCCAGTTAACGGGCAGCGCCATCCCGCTCTCCAGCTCAAAATGGGTGCCTGCGGCGCTGATGCGCCCCTCCAGCAGGTTCATCGCCGGGCTGCCGATAAAGCTCGCCACAAAGCGGCTGGCAGGCTTCTCATACACCTCTACCGGCGTACCGATTTGCTCCGCCACGCCTTTGTTCATCACCATCACCCGCTGGGCGAGCGTCATCGCTTCGACCTGATCGTGCGTCACGTACAGCGAGGTGGTTTTCAGGCGGCGATGCAGATGTTGTAACTCAAGGCGCATCTGGACGCGCAATTTAGCGTCAAGGTTAGACAGCGGCTCATCAAACAGGAAGACGGCCGGATCGCGCACAATCGCACGCCCCATTGCCACACGCTGGCGCTGGCCGCCGGAAAGCTCGCGTGGACGGCGTTTGAGCAAACCGTCCAGCTCCAGAATCCGCGCCGCCTCTTTCACCCGTTCAGCAATATGCCCTTTGCCCATGCCGCGAATCTTCAGCCCCCACGCCATGTTCTCCTCTACGCTCATGTGTGGGTAGAGCGCGTAGTTCTGGAACACCATCGCAATGCCCCTGTCTTTCGGCTCCATCTCCGTAACGCGCTGGCGGTCAATCCAGATATCGCCGCTCGTTACCCGCTCAAGCCCGGCCACCATACGCAGCAGCGTCGATTTACCGCAGCCGGACGGCCCAACCATCACAATAAACTCGCCATCCGCCACATCCAGCGTTAACGGCTGTATGACCTGGGTTTTGCCGTCCCAGCTTTTGGTTACTGCCTGTAATTTCAAACCAGCCATAAAATTTCCTACTTCTCACTGTCCACCAGGCCGCGTACAAACGCGCGCTGCATGGCTAAAACGATAACGACGGGGGGAATCAGGGTCAGCAGCATCGCCGCCATCACCTGATTCCACTGAGTAGTGCCTTCCCCGGTGGCGATCATGCCTTTAATCCCCGCAACGGCAGTGCCGAGATCAACGTCGGTAATAATCAGCAACGGCCACAGGTACTGGTTCCAGCCGTAGATGAAGGTGATGACGAACAGCGCCGCGAGATTGGTTTTCGACAGCGGCAGCACGATGTCGCGGAAAAAGCGCATCGGTGAAGCACCGTCGATGCGCGCCGCTTCGATCAGCTCGTCCGGCAGCGTCATAAAGAACTGGCGAAACAGAAAGGTGGCGGTCGCTGAAGCCATCAGCGGCAGGGTCAGACCCGCGTAGCTGTCGAGCATTTTCAGATTGGCAATCACTTCCACCGTCGGGAAAATACGCACCTCAACCGGCAGCATCAGGGTGATAAAGATCATCCAGAAAAACAGATTACGCAGCGGAAAACGAAACCAGACAATGGCAAACGCTGACAGCATAGAAACGGTAATTTTCCCCACCGTAATGCTAAAAGCCATGATGAAACTGTTAAGCATCATCAGCCAGAACGGCGCGCTGTTCACGCCCACGCCGTTAACCCAGATCGTTGCCATGTTTTCCAGCAGATGCGTTCCGGGAATGAGCGTCATCGGCGTATCGAACACCGCGCTGTTGTCCAGCGTCGCCGCCACAAAGGCGACATACAAGGGAAACAGGATCACCACAATCCCCAGAATCAACATAGTGTGGCTGAATATCGTCAGCCCGCGACGGTTCTCAATCATTGGTAACGCACCTTACTTTCCACATAGCGGAACTGGATAACCGTCAGAATGATGACGAGGAACATCAGCACCACCGACTGTGCGGCAGAGGCGGAGAGATCCAGTCCGGCAAAGCCTTCGCGGTAAATCTTATAAATCAGCGTGGTCGTCGCCTGTACCGGTCCGCCTGCGGTAGCGGCGTCGATCACCGGGAAGGTGTCGAAGAAGGCATACACCAGATTGACCACCAGCAGGAAGAAACTAACCGGCGCAATCAGCGGTAGCGAAAGTTTAAAGAAGCGCCGAACCGGACCCGCCCCATCAATCGCTGCCGCTTCCGTCAGCGAGCGGGGAATGGATTGCAACGCGGCAAAAAAGAACAGGAAGTTGTAACTAATCTGCTTCCAGACTGAAGCGAACACCACCAGAAACATGGCCTGGCCGCTGTGTTGCGCATGGTTCCAGTCATAGCCGAACCCGGCAAGAAAATGGGTGATTAGCCCGCGCCCAGGGTTGAACAGGAAGATCCACAGTACGGCGGCCACCGCTGGCGCAACGGCGTAAGGCAGCAGCATCAGCGTTTGATACAGGCGGCTTGCGCGTACCACGTAATCCACCAGCGCGGCGAAAAACAGTGAGACCAACAGGCCGCTTACCGTCACCAGCGCACTGAATTTCATCGTCGTCCAGAAGGAGTCGAGGTAGTAGCTGTCATGGAATAAGGCGACAAAGTTATCCAGACCGACAAACTGGCTGGACAGCCCAAACGGATCGACGCTTTGCAGCGAATACCACAGCGCTTCGCCCGCAGGCCAGATAAAGAAAATGACGGTGATCGCCAGTTGCGGCGCAACCAGCAAATACGGCAGCCAACGCGAGCGAAACACCGGACGGGATGATGACATGAAGATTTGATTCCTGAACAGTGCCGGGTGGCGGCTTCGCCTTACCCGGCCTACGGTCTTGTAGGCCCGGTAAGCGCAGCGCCTCCGGGCATATCATGCGTTACGATTTCGTTGACTGCTCAAAGCGACGCAGCAGCTGATTACCACGCTCAACGGCGGCATCCAGCGCCTGCTGCGGGGATTTCTTCCCGGTCCACACGCTTTCCAGCTCCTCATCCACAATGGTGCGGATCTGCGGCATGTTGCCCAGACGCAGACCTTTGGTGAACGGCAACGGCGGCTTGTTCAGCATCTGGCGCGTGGCAATATCCGCGCCGGGGTTCTTATCATAGAATCCCTGCTCGCGGGTCAGGTCGTAAGCCGCTTTGGTGATCGGCAGATAGCCGGTTTTCTGATGCCATTCAGCGGCATTTTCCGGCTTCGCCAGGAAGTCGAGGAATTTCGCCACGCCGGTGTAGGTCTCTTTGTCTTTACCCTGCATCACCCACAGGCTCGCCCCGCCGATAATGGCGTTTTGCGGCGCATCTTTGGCATCCGCGTCATAAGGCATCATGCCTACGCCGTAATTAAATTTGGCATAGTGGCGGATATCCGCCAGAGAACCGGAAGAGGCGGTGGTGATGGCGCAATCGCCGTTGTAGAACTTCTCAGTGGATTCGTCTTTACGCCCGAAGTAGCTGAAATCACCCTTCTTGTTCAGTTCTTCCAGCAGCGCGATATGTTTCACCTGCTCCGGCTTGTTAAATTCCAGCACCGCGTCAGTACCGTCAAAGCCGTTATTTTGAGTGGCGACCGGCAGACCATGCCAGGCGCTGAAGTTTTCAATCTGAATCCAGCCCTGCCAGCCGCTGGCGTAGCCGCACTTCATTCCCGCCGCCTTCAGCTTCGCGGTGTACTCCGCCAGATCCTGCCAGGTTTTCGGCGGCTGCTCTGGATCTAAACCGGCCTTTTTGAAAGCGTCTTTGTTGTAGTACAGCACCGGCGTGGAGCTGTTAAACGGCTGGGACAACAGATGTCCGCTTTTGGAATCGGTGTAGTAACCGGACACCGTCGGTACAAACTGCGACTCATCGAAACTGATGCCCGCGTCGCTGAACACTTCATAGACCGGTTTAATCGCTTTCGACGCCATCATAGTCGCGGTGCCGACTTCATAAACCTGCAACAGCGCCGGAGCGTTGCCGGTACGAAACGCGGCGATACCCGCGCTCAGGCTCTGTTCATAGTTGCCCTTATACACCGGCACAATCTTGTAATCAGGATTGGCCGCATTGAAACGTTGCGCCAGAGAATCAACCTCTTTCCCCAGCTCGCCTTCCATAGAATGCCAGAATGGAATGGTGGTAACGGCCATGGCGTTTCCCACGAATGCCAGGCTTAACGCCAGTCCTAACGCTGTATGTCGTAACGATGTCATTCGCTTATCTCTCTTGTTGTGCCGGATGCGCGATATCACGCGTTTTATGCTCGCGAGGTAACATGACATGCGCGAATGACAGAAAAATAACTTTTTAGTTACAAATAAATGACAGCCAAACGTCAGCAGGATGATAAGAAGATGATGGAATGGTGAAGATAATATGGAAGAAACAAAAAGCCGGGTGGCGGCTTCGCCTTACCCGGCCTACAGGATCGAGTAGGCCCGGTAAGCGTAGCGCCACCGGGCACACAGACGGTTTAGCCTCCGAGGTATGCGCTGCGCACCGCTTCGTTGGCCAGCAACGCATCGCCGGTATCTTCCAGCACCACATGACCGTTTTCCAGCACGTAGCCGCGATCCGCCAGCTTCAGCGCCTGATTCGCGTTCTGCTCGACGAGGAAGATGGTCATTCCCTGCTCGCGCAGCTGTTCGATGGTATCGAAAATCTGCTGGATAATGATCGGCGCCAGACCCAGGGACGGCTCATCCAGCAGCAGCAAACGCGGCTGGCTCATCAATGCGCGGCCAATCGCCAGCATCTGCTGTTCACCGCCGGACATGGTGCCCGCACGCTGGATACGACGCTCATGCAAGCGCGGGAACAGCGCGTAAACCCACTTAATGCGCTCCTGAAACTGGTCGCGCTCGGCGAAAAAACCGCCCATCGCCAGGTTCTCTTCTACCGTCATACGGGAAAAGACGCGACGCCCTTCCGGGACAATCGCCACCGCTTCACGCATGATTTTCGCCGTCTGCCAGTCGGTAATGTCTTTGCCATCAAACACAATCCGACCACTGGTGGCGCGCGGATCGCCGCATAACGTGCCGAGCAGCGTGGTTTTACCCGCGCCGTTGGCGCCAATCAGGGTGACGATTTCTCCCTGACGAATATGCAGGCTCACCTCGTGCAGCGCCTGGATTTTGCCGTAGTGGGCACTGACTTTGTCAAAGGACAACATGACTTTTTCCATCTTATGCGTCACCACCATTATGCTTCACCTAAATAGGCGCGGATCACGTCCGGGTTGTTGCGAACTTCTTCCGGCGTCCCGTTCGCCAGCGGCGTTCCCTGGTTCACCACGTAAATGCGATCGGAAATCCCCATCACCAGCTTCATATCATGCTCAATCAGCAGAATGGTGGTGTTGTGATGATTACGCAGCTCCGCAATTAATTCGTCCAGCTCTTTGGTCTCTTTCGGGTTCAGACCCGCCGCCGGTTCATCCAGCATCAGGATCTCCGGCTGCGTCACCATGCAGCGGGCGATCTCCAGACGACGCTGGTCGCCGTAGGCCAGGTTGCTGGCCTGGCGGTTGGCGTGCTCCAGCAGGCCGATACGCTCCAGCCAGGTGGCGGCGCGATCGAGCGCTTCACTCTGCGCCCGACGGAACGCCGGAGTCTTCAACAGACCCGAAAAGACGCCGGTTTTCAACTGCTGATGTTGCGCCACCAGCAGGTTTTCAATCACCGTCATCTCACGGAACAGGCGGACGTGCTGGAAGGTACGCACCACGCCCATACGGGCAATCTGCTGACCCGGCAGCCCTTCCAGATGCTGATCGCGCAGCATAATGGTGCCGCCGGTCGGTTTATAGAAACCGGTCAGGCAGTTAAAGACCGTGGTTTTCCCGGCGCCGTTTGGCCCGATCAATGAGACGATTTCGCGTGGATGCAGCTCCAGTTCAACGTTGTTTACCGCCAGCAGACCGCCAAAGCGCATCATCAGGCCGTTAACGGATAATAATGGCTGACTCATGCCTGCTCTCCTTTCGCTTCCCCGTTTTTCAGTTTCAACTGCGGACGGGTCATCGGCAGCAAGCCCTGCGGACGCCAGATCATCATCAGTACCATCAAACCACCGAGCATCAACATGCTGTATTCGTTGAAGTCACGCATCAGCTCGCGCGATACCACCAGCAGGATGGCGGCGAGAATAACCGCGAACTGCGAACCCATGCCGCCAAGCACCACAATCGCCAGTACAAAAGCGGATTCGGCAAAGGTGAACGACTCCGGGCTGACAAAGCCCTGGCGCGCGGCGAACAGCGTTCCGGCGAACCCCGCAAACGCGGCGCTGATGGTAAACGCCGTCAGCTTAATGCGCGTCGGGCTTAAGCCTAATGAACGGCAGGCAATTTCATCTTCACGCAGCGCTTCCCATGCCCGCCCCAGCGGCATACGCAGCAGACGGTTGATCACAAACAGCGAGAAGACGACCAGCAGCAACGCCACCAGGTAAAGCCAAATCACGCGGTCGGATGGATCGTATTTCACGCCGAAGAAGTTGCTGAAGGTATCCCAGCCGCCTTCACGGGCGGTACGGCTGAACTCCAGACCGAAGAATGTCGGTTTCGGGATCTGGCTGATACCGTTCGGCCCGCCGGTCACTTCGGTGTTATTGAGCAGCAGGATGCGCACAATCTCGCCAAAGCCTAAGGTCACAATCGCCAGGTAGTCGCCGCGCAGGCGCAATACCGGGAAGCCGAGCAGGAAGCCCGCCGCCGCCGCAACCAGCCCCGCCAGCGGCAGGCAGGTCCAGAACCCCAGACCGTAATAGTGGTTCAGCAACGCGAAGGTATACGCGCCAATGGCGTAGAAACCGCCGTAGCCCAGTACCAGCAGACCAGACAGCCCCACCACCACGTTCAGCCCAAGACCGAGGATGATATAAATCATGGTCAGCGTGGCGATATCAACGGTGCCGCGCGACACCATAAACGGCCACACAACGGCGATGACCAGCAGCGCAATCAGGAACAGCTTCTGCTTCACGGTTGAGCCATCAATCGCTGGCAGAACAAATTTAGGCCCGGAAATGCCCTTCAGGCTTTTCTGGAAAATCGGTCGCAGCAACTGGAAGAAAAAGACCACGGCAGTACCGATAAACACCCACTGCCAGCGAATATCCGCAGCAGTCCCCACCACCAGTTTGGTGCCATCGAGTTCCAGTTGAACGCCCATAAAGACGCCCGCCAGCACGAAGAACATGGCGGCAGAGAGCAGCGCCATCGCAAAATGCATCGGTTTCATACTTTCTCTACCTCCGGGCGGCCCAGGATACCGGTCGGCATGACCAGCAGCACCAGAATCAGCAGCGCAAACGACACCACATCTTTATATTCGGTACTCAGGTACGCAGAGGAGAGCGCTTCGGCGACGCCCAGAATCAGGCCGCCAATCATCGCGCCAGGAATGCTGCCGATGCCGCCAAGCACCGCGGCGGTGAAGGCCTTCATCCCGGCCATAAAGCCAATATACGGGTTGATAACGCCATAGAACTGACCGAGCAGCACGCCCGCCACCGCCGCCATCGCCGCGCCAATCACAAAGGTCAGCGCAATCACGCGGTCGGTATTAATGCCCAGCAGACTCGCCATTTTCAGGTCTTCCGCACAGGCGCGGCAGGCGCGTCCCATACGGGAGTAACGGATGAACAGCGTCAGCGCCAGCATCGCCAGGAAAGTGACAATCCAGATGACCAACTGCATGGTGGTAATGCTGGCGGCGAAGTTCTCGCTGCTGCCGATAATCCACTGGCCGTTAAACAAACTGGGGAGCGCCACGTCACGCGAACCTTCGGTAAGACTGACGTAGTTTTGCAGGAAAATAGACATCCCGATCGCGGAGATGAGCGCAATCAGTCGCTTGGAACTGCGCACTGGCCGATAGGCCACCCGTTCAATACTCCAGCCATAGGCGCTGGCGATAATGATAGCCCCGACGAATCCGGCGGCGACCAGCAGCCAGCTGGTATCAATGCCCATCATCATCAGCGCGGCGATGATCATGAAAGAGACATAGCTGCCGATCATATAGACCTCGCCGTGGGCGAAGTTGATCATGCCGATAATGCCGTAAACCATCGTATAGCCGATAGCGATCAGCGCATAGGTGCTTCCCAGCGTGACGCCGTTAAACATCTGCTGCAAGAAATAGAGAAACTGCTCGGACATAAGGTAACCTTTCTCAACCCGCCCGTTTTGCGCGGGCGGAGGGATAACTTGTCTTCAGGCGTTATTTGGCAACGGTCGATGAGCCGTCGGCATGCCACTGGAAGACACCAAACTCAAATCCCTTCAGATCGCCTTTTTCATCCCAGTTCAGCGGCCCAATCACGGTATCAGCCCCGTGTGCTTTCAGATCTTTCACCAGATCGAGCGGCGCTTTGCTGCCGGTACGATCCATTGCGGTTGCCAGCGACTGCACCGCAGCGTAGGTGATCCACACGTAAGGGCCGGTAGGATCTTTTTTGTCGGCTTTAAGGGCATCGACAATGCCTTTGTTCGCCGGGTCCTGGTCATAGCGTTTTGGCATCGTCACCAGCATGCCTTCTGCCGCCGCGCCAGCAATGTTGGACAGTGAGGCATTGCCCACGCCCTCTGGCCCCATAAACTGGGTTTTCAGGCCGATAGCGCGCGCCTGGCGCAGCATCTGGCCCATTTCCGGGTAGTAACCGCCGTAATAAACGAAGTCGATATTCTCTTTTTGCAGGCGGGCAATCAGCGCGGAAAAGTCTTTCTCGCCAGCGGTAATCCCGTCAAAGAACACGATATTGGCGTTGCCCGCTTTCAGGCTGTCCTGTACGGAACGCGCCAGACCTTCGCCGTACTGCTGCTTATCATGAATAATGGCGATACGCTGCGGCTTCACTTTCTCAAGAATGTATTTCGCCGCCGTTGGCCCCTGGGAGGAGTCCAGGCCCGCCGTACGCATGATGTGTTCGTAGCCGCGCTGCGTCAGTTCCGGGTTTGTGGCGCCCGGGGAGATCATCAGGATGCCTTCATCTTCATAGATATCAGACGCGGGCTGTGTGGAAGAGGAGCACAGGTGGCCGATAACGTACTGAATGCCGTCGTTGACGATTTTGTTCGCCACCGCGACAGCCTGTTTCGGGTCACAGGCGTCGTCATACTCAACGCCCACCAGCTTATCGCCTTTGATGCCGCCTTTGGCGTTGATGTCTTTAATGGCCTGACGCGCGCCGTTAAATTCCATATCGCCCCACTGCGCTACCGGGCCGGACATCGCCCCGACAACGGCGACTTTAATATCGTCCGCCATTGCCGTATGCGACATCGCCAGTGCAACCACTCCTGCGATGATCGTTTTCGCATTCCGTTTCATTTACTGAATCCCCATTCGTGACGTTATTACACTTCATCCTTCACGCTGCCCCGGTGTTGGCTACGTGCGTTCACCCCAGTCACTAACTTATGTAAGCACCTGGGGATTCACGCTCTTGCCGCCTTGATGCACCTTGAATGATTTTGTGTATATATTTTGTATTTATGTGGTTAAAAAGCAGACTGTGCTTTTTTTGAACTATGCTATTTTTACCTGTTGCATTAATGGTTTAGCACAGCTTTTTATGCAAAATCAGAGCAAACACTCTATTTTTCAGTCGATTAAGAAAAGATAATATTCTGATTTCAGCTATAGATAAACAAAAAAAAGCGCACTTGTCAGCATAAAATAACGGCACAAAGAGCGGAATAAAACGCTGCCTCCCAGGGGATTATCCTGCCTGTTTTTCATTCTCTGATGTTTCAAACTGTACTTATCGTTGCCAAAAAACTAATCGCCTGGTAAATGAAATAAAAAAGAGAAAGTGTCGGAACACATTATTTCGGTACACTGGTTCTCTCTTTGGTGATTTGGACATGCTGTCGATGAAGCTGACCATCGTTCGTTTAGAAAACTTTAGCGCCCAGGATCTCATCGATCTGGGTAAAATCTGGCCGGAATACTCCGCCTCGTCTTTAAGCGTAGATGATACTCACCGGATCTACGCGGCGCGTTTCAATGAGCGTCTGTTGGGCGCTGTGCGGGTAACGCTAAGCGGTACGCAAGGCGCGCTGGACTCATTGCGGGTTCGCGAGATCACGCGTCGTCGCGGCGTGGGGCAGTATCTGGTGGAAGAGGTGATCCGCAATAATCCGGGCGTTTCAGCCTGGTGGATGGCAGATGTCGGCGTCGAAGAGCGAGGCGTAATGGCGGCGTTTATGCAGGCATTAGGGTTTACGGCGCAGGCGGACGGCTGGGAAAAACGGTAATAAAAAAGCCGGATGGCGCTAACGCTTATCCGGCCTACGTGTTTCGCAACTCTCACGCAATTTTCCAGGGGGTAAGGCGAAGCCGCCACCCGGCACTCAATTACCTGGCGTCGGTTGCCGTACCGTCGGCATGCCAGGTAAAGACGCCGAACTCAAAGCCTTTCAGATCGCCCTTCTCATCCCAGGACAACGGCCCCATAACGGTTTCCACGGTATTCGCTTTCAGGTATTTGGCGATTTCAGCCGGATCGTCGGACTGATTCAGACCCGCCTGCAATGACTGCAACGCCGCGTAGGTGGTCCACACAAACGCGCCGCTTGGGTCCTGTTTCTTCGCTTTGATAGCGTCTACGATCGGTTTGTTCGCCGGAACCTGATCGTAGTTCTTCGGCTTGGTGACCAGCATCCCCTCGGCAGACTCACCGGCAATGTTAGACAGCGACACGTTCGCTACCCCTTCCGGCCCCATAAACTTCGTTTTCAGGCCAGCAGCGCGAGCCTGGCGCAGGATCTGCCCCATCTCAGGGTGGTAGCCGCCGTAATACACAAAATCGATGTTCTCTTTCTTCAGGCGCGCCACCAGGGTGGAGAAATCTTTCTCGCCGGCGGTAATCCCGTCGAAGAACACCACGTTGGCGTTGCCTTTTTTCAGGCCATCCTGCACCGCGCGCGCCAGGCCTTCACCGTACTGCTGCTTATCGTGAATAATGGCGATGCGCTGCGGCTTCACGCTTTCCAGAATATATTTCGCCGCCGTCGGCCCCTGATCGGAGTCCAGACCGGTGGTGCGCAGGATCAGCTGATAACCGCGCGCGGTCAGTTCCGGTGCGGTCGCAGCCGGAGTAATCATCAGAATGCCTTCGTCTTCATAGATATCAGACGCAGGCTGCGTGGATGAGGAGCACAGGTGGCCGATAACATATTTAATGCCGTCGTTGACCACTTTGTTGGCTACGGCTACCGCTTGTTTCGGGTCGCAGGCATCATCATATTTCACGGCAACCAGCTTATCGCCCTTGATGCCGCCTTTCGCGTTGATATCGGCAATCGCCTGCTCCGCGCCGGTAAATTCCTGATCGCCGTACTGCGCTACCGGACCAGACATCGCGCCGACAACGGCCACTTTGATATCCTTAGCAAACGCCATATTGCTCAAAGACAGGGCGATACATCCTGCCAATAACGCTTTACCCTTCATATTCATCCTGAGAATCCCCATTATTGTGGTTATTACGTATGTTGTGATGTTGTTGTTCAGCACTTTATTTCAATTAATGGTAAGCCACCCGTGCTTTAGCAGCATACTCTGCTAAAACATACCCGATTTTTATGATTTTGGAATAGCTAATTTGACAGTCAGATAACAAGTTGATGACAAAACGGGGCGCCGCCGCAACGGGCGGCGTCGGTTTATCGTGTCAGCGAACGCGTAATGATCTCCAGCGCTTTACGGAACTGCGCATCGGGGATCGTCAGCGGATAGAGGAAGCGGATCACGTTGCCGTAAACACCGCAGCTGAGTAGCAGCAGACCCTCCTGCAACGCGCGATCCTGCACCTGCCGGGTAAATTCCGGGGACGGCTGACCGGTTTGCGGATCGGTAAACTCTACCGCCACCATCGAGCCCTGCGCGCGGATCTCAGCAATGGACGGGCAGGCGGCTTTCGCTTTGTTCAACACCTCAACCAGATGCTGACCAAGCTGCGTGGCGCGAGTGCAGAGATCGTCTTCTTCAATCACATCAAGCACCGCATGCGCGGCGGCCACCGCCAGCGGGTTTCCGGCGTAGGTGCCGCCAAGACCGCCCGGCGCTGGCGCATCCATCACCTCGGCGCGACCGGATACCGCCGACAGCGGCATACCGCCGGCCAGACTTTTGGCCATCGTGATGAGATCCGGCTGAACGCCGTGGTGCTCCATCGCAAACAGTTTGCCTGTACGGGCAAAACCAGTCTGCACTTCATCAGCGATCAGCAAGATGCCGTGGGTATCGCATAACGTACGCAGCGCCTGCATGAAATCCGTTGGCGCGACGTTAAAGCCCCCTTCCCCCTGCACCGGTTCCAGGATAATGGCCGCCACCTGGTCCGGCGCGATATCGGCTTTAAAAATCCGTTCGAGACTGTTCAGCGCATCCGCCGTGGTAACGCCATGCAAAGGATTCGGATATTGCGCGTGATAGACCGATCCCGGGAACGGTCCAAAGCCAATTTTGTAGGGCGCGACCTTACCGGTGAGCGCCATCGTCATAAAGGTTCGCCCGTGAAACGCGCCGCCAAAGGTAATCAGCCCCGGTCGTCGGGTACAGGCACGCGCAATTTTCACCGCGTTTTCGACCGCCTCCGCACCGGTAGAGAAGAAAGCCGTTTTCGCCGGGCCGTTGACCGGCACGCGCTCGTTAATACGCTCGGCAAGCGTAACGTAGCTTGCATAAGGCACGATTTGATACGCGGTATGGGTAAATGACTGGAGCTGTTTTTCAATTGCCGCGATGACTTTTGGATGGCGGTGCCCGGTGTTCAACACGGCAATTCCGGCGGCGAAATCAATCACCTCATTGCCTTCAATATCCCACAGCGTGGCGTTTTCCGCTCTGTCGGCATAGAAACCGCACATCACCCCGATGCCGCGCGGCGTCGCCTGCAACCGTCTTTCATTCAGTTCGTTATTTTTCACCTTCTCCCCCTAAGATGCGCACAACCCATCGGTAAGTGTTTGCCAGGGGGGAAGAATTCGCCAGAGTGGGGGAGAAAAAAAGCGTTATCCCCGTAGCCCGATAAGCGAAGCGCCATCGGGCATTTATGTCGGCCTGTTTGCCGGATGGCGGCGGTGCCTTATTCGGCCTGGAAAACAAAAAACCCCGGATTCTCATCCAGGGTTTTTCGGGCACTTCGCGGAAATTACGCTTCGATAGCGGCGCGCAGTTTCTTCATCGCGTTCTTTTCAAGCTGACGTACACGTTCAGCAGAAACGCCATAGCGGTCGGCCAGCTCCTGTAGCGTGGACTTATTGTCTTCGTCCAGCCAACGGGCGCGAATGATGTCCTGGCTACGCTCGTCCAGACCTTCCATTGCGTGGGTCAGTTTGTTTGCCGCCTGATCTTCCCAGTTATCCTCTTCAATGCCGTCGGCAAAGTTAGAGGTTTTATCCTGCAAATACAGCACTGGCGCCATCGGCTGGCTGTCAGACTCGTCGTCCGAAGACATGTCAAACGTCATGTCCTGCGCCGCCATACGGGATTCCATCTCGCGGACGTCTTTGCTGGTTACGCCCAGTTCGCGCGCCACCATTTCCACTTCATCCTGATTAAACCAGCCCAGACGCTGCTTGGTTTTACGCAGGTTAAAGAACAGCTTACGCTGTGCTTTGGTGGTTGCGACTTTAACGATACGCCAGTTACGCAATACGTATTCGTGGATCTCCGCTTTGATCCAGTGCACGGCGAAAGAAACCAGGCGCACACCCACTTCCGGGTTAAAACGGCGCACGGCTTTCATCAGGCCGATGTTACCTTCCTGAATCAGATCCGCCTGCGGCAGGCCATAGCCCGCATAGTTACGAGCAACATGAACAACAAAGCGCAGGTGAGACAGAATCAGCGTCTTAGCTGCTTCCAGATCGCCCTGGTAATGCAGCTTTTCAGCCAGTGCCCGTTCTTCGTCAGCCGATAACATCGGCCACGCGTTTGCAGCCCGGATGTAAGATTCCAGGTTACCAACAGGGGCTAAAGCTAAATTTTGCATTTCTTTGGTCATTCAAATCCTCTCAATTTATATCGTCTGGCACTGCAAATGAGCAACAAACGTGCCAGCGTTTATGAGCAACGAGAATAGCACTCACTCTTTTATCAGACAGTGATTTTATCCACAAGTTCAATGCAACGTTGTGAATAAATTACGCACAAAATGTGACACCGCTATGAAAAAACACTGTGGGCAGGGGAATGAGATGTTTTGAAGCTCTTTCCCTGCGAACGGGAACTCATTGCAGGGAAAGAGTATACCACGCTTTTATTAATCGGGAGTAAAGTGACGTAAATGTTGCACAGTGGCAAGCCACGCCGCAACCCAGCCGATCATCGAGCACACCAGCAGCAGCAACAGGCACTCATCGAACGATAAGCCATTGATATCAAACTTCGTTCCGAAAACCTGCGCCACTTCCGTCACCGCTGACGACAAGCGCATCACCAAAATTTCTGACAAAATCAGTGAAAGAAATGCCCCTGAAAAACCGAGCAGCGCGCCGCCGTACAGGAACGGTCGCAGGATAAATCCATCCGTCGCGCCAATCAGTTTCTGCACGTTGATGGTGTCGCGGCGGGCGAAAATGCTCAGACGCACGCTGTTGCCGATGACGAGGAACACCGCCGCCACCATCAGCACGCCGATCATCGCGGAAACGCGCCCTACCAGCCCGGTCAGCGCCGCCAGACGGGCAAACCAGCTGTCATCCATACGCACTTCATCAATGCCGTTAATCTGCGAGATGCGATCGCGTAGCGTATTCAGCGACTCCGTTCCCTGGAAATCCAGTTTCGGGATCACCACCGCCACTGCCGGAAGCGGATTCTCTTCCAGCATGTCCAGCGCGCCGCCAAAGCCGGACCAGTTGCGGAACTCGCCAAGCGCATCGTCGCGGGAGAGATAGTTGACCTTCTCCACCCCCTGCTCGGCCTGGAGCTGTGCGACCACCCCGGCGGCCGCGTCATCATCCAGCGTCTTTTGCAGGTAAACGGTGATCTGCGGGGACGGATAGTACTGCGTCGCCGCCTGGTTGACGTTCTTATAGACCATGTAGCAAACGCTTGGCAGCGTCAGAGAGATGGCAATCACCATCACCGTCAGAAACGTCGCCAGCGGCTTGCTTTTCAGATCCTGTAACGCGCCCTGGAACGCATAGCGCACCTGCTCGTTAAAGACGTTGGTTTTACGCGAGTTCGGCTTTGGCGAGGGTTTTGCGCGTCTCGGCGCATTGCGGCCGCCGTCGCCGGACGAACCGCCAGATTTACGAAAACGATCCAGTCTGCCGCCAAACTGCCTGATTTGGTTGATAGCGTCACGCTTATTCACTGACCAGGCCTCCATGCAAATGACCTTCGCTCAGGGTGAGCATACGGTACGAACGACGGGAGATAAGCCCGATGTCGTGCGTCGCCATCAATACCGTCACCCCAACGCGGTTAAACTCTTCAAACAGACGTAAAATCCCTTCCGATAAGGCATCATCCAGGTTCCCGGTCGGTTCATCCGCCAGCAGCACCGCAGGCTTGTTCACCACCGCACGGGCAATCCCCACGCGCTGCTGCTCACCGCCAGAGAGTTGAATGGGAAAATTCCTCGCTTTGTCCAGCAGCCCGACTTTATCCAGCGCCGCCGACACACGACGACGGATGTCGTCCCCGCTGGCGCCAGCGATAATCAACGGGATCGCCACGTTGTCATAGACCGTACGATCCATCAGCAGGTGGTGATCCTGGAAAATCATTCCGATCTGACGACGCAGAAACGGCACTTCACGGTTTTTCAGGCGCGTAATGTCATGCCCGCTGAAGAAGATTTTCCCGGCGCTCGGCCGTTCAATCCCACAGATAAGCTTCAGCAGGGTACTTTTCCCCGCGCCTGAGTGACCGGTCAGAAACGCCATCTCGCCTGGCTGCATGTGGAATGTGACTCCTTGCAGCGCTTGTCTCCCACCGAGATAGGCCTTGCTGACATGTTCAAAGCGAATCATTGTTAATCCTCTCGGGCAAAAAGTGCCTCTATAAAATCGTCCGCCTTAAACGGACGTAAATCCTCGATACGTTCGCCCACACCAATATAGCGGATAGGAATGCCAAACTGATCGGCAACCGAGAAGATAACCCCACCCTTCGCCGTGCCATCCAGCTTGGTCAGGGTGATACCGGTCAGGCCAACCGCTTCATGGAACAGTTTGGCCTGGCTTATCGCATTCTGCCCGGTGCTGGCGTCGATGGTCAGCATCACTTCATGCGGCGCATCTTCGTCGAGTTTCTTCATCACGCGAACGATTTTTTTCAGTTCTTCCATCAGGTGCGCTTTGTTCTGCAAGCGACCTGCGGTATCGGCAATCAGCACATCCACATTACGCGCTTTCGCCGCCTGGATGGCGTCAAAGATAACGGAAGCGGAATCCGCGCCGGTATGCTGGGCGATAACCGGAATGTTGTTACGCTGGCCCCAGACCTGCAACTGCTCTACCGCCGCCGCACGGAAGGTATCCCCCGCCGCCAGCATCACGGATTTGCCCTGCTGCTCGAACTGACGCGCCAGCTTACCGATCGTGGTGGTTTTCCCCACGCCGTTAACGCCAACCATCAGAATAACAAACGGCGTTTTGCCTTCAATATTAAGCGGTTCGTCAACTTTTGCGAGGATATCGCCCATCTCGTCTTTCAGCAGGCCATACAGCGCTTCGGCGTCATGCAGCTGTTTACGGCTGGCGCCCTCTGTCAGGTTAGCGATGATCTTGCGGGTGGTTTCCACGCCCACATCGGCAATCAGTAACTGCTCTTCCAGTTCTTCAAACAGATCATCGTCGATTTTCTTACCACGGAACAGACTGATAAATCCTGAACCGAGATTTTCTTTTGTTTTCAGAAGACTACGTTTCAGGCGCGCAAAGAAACCCTCTTTTGTCGGCTTCTCTTGCTCCTGAATCACCTCCTCAACCGGCGTCTCTTCTTCTGCCGCCGGCACGACAACCACCGCGTCTTCCGCCGCTTCCGTCGCCAGCGCCTGCGCTTCCCGTTCTTCGTCGGTCAGTTGCGGTTCGTTTTGCGCCTCTTCTTCTACCGCCTCCACGATCTCTACCGTTTCCGCTTCGGCCTGCCACTCTTCAGGCGACGTCTCTTCGACGTTCACCTCCTCCGGCAGCGGCAGTTCTTCATGTTCCACCACCGCCTGCGGCTCAACGATGTCTTCTTCAACCACGGGGTCAACAACAGGCTCTACGACAGGCTCTGGCTCAACCGGCTGCGGTTTTTCGCTTTCCTGAACCTGTTCGGTGACGTTCACCACGGCTTCGGCGAAAGCGTCGGTCTCCGCCTTGCCGTGGGCGTGCGTTTCCGCGTCGGCCTCTGCCGCCGTCTCAACCGGCGTTTCTGGCGCTAACGGTTCTTCAACACGCTGTTGTTCTTCGGTTTTTTGTTCCTGTTCCTGCTCTTTTTCACCAAAGCCCAGCCAGGAAAAGAAGCCACGTTTTTTCTGTTTTGCCATCTGCGACTGTACTCCTCGCGGTTAATATCTGGCGCTATATACATGGAAGCTAAAAAAATGATGAAATAGTCTACCACTTAACTTAATTCACATCACCGCCTGGAATGACACGTCAGCAGCGGATTGAGCAATAGAAATGAAAAAACCGAATCACTCTGGCAGCGGTCAAATCCGCATTATTGGCGGACAATGGCGGGGCCGTAAACTTCCGGTTCCCGACAGCCCAGGGCTGCGCCCGACAACCGACCGGGTTCGCGAGACGCTGTTTAACTGGCTGGCGCCGGTCATGGTAGACGCCCACTGTCTGGATTGTTTCGCCGGAAGCGGCGCGCTGGGGCTGGAAGCGCTTTCCCGCTATGCGGCGGGCGCGACGTTGCTGGAGATGGATCGCGCCGTGTCACAGCAGTTACAAAAGAATCTTGCTACGCTAAAGGCAGGCAACGCCCGCGTGGTCAACGCCAATACGCTGGCCTTTCTGGCGCAGACCGGTACGCCGCACAGCGTGGTGTTTGTCGATCCCCCGTTTCGCAAAGGGCTGCTGGAAGAGACGTTAAGCCTGCTGGAAACGCACGGCTGGCTGGCTGATGACGCGTATATTTACGTCGAAAGCGAAGTCGAAAACGGTCTGCCGCCCGTCCCGGCAAACTGGTCGTTGTATCGTGAAAAAGTGGCCGGGCAGGTCGCATACCGCCTGTATCAACGGGAAGCACAAGGAGAAAGCGATGCTGATTAATCTGGGACGTCTGCTGATGCTGTGCGTCTGGGCATTTTTACTACTGAATATTTTCCAACCCTTTCCACGCCCGCTGAATATTTTCGTCAACGTCGCGCTGGTCTTTATGGTGCTGATGCACGGTATGCAGCTGGCGCTGTTAAAAAGCACCATGCCTAAAGATGGCCCGCAGATGACCACCGGCGAGAAAATCCGTATTTTTCTGTTCGGCGTCTTTGAGCTGCTGGTGTGGCAGAAGAAATTTAACGTTAAAAAATAACCTTTTGCCGGATGTCGGCTGCGCCTTATCCGACCTACAACCCCCTCAGACCGTAGGCCCGATAAGCAACACGCCATCGGGCGAAATCTTATGGCTGGGCGACAAAATCGACAAACCGCGAACCTTTGTAGCTCAGCGTGCCTTTATCCCCGACCGTTAACGCATGGTACTGTTGGGCATCCAGCCGGAACGTCTGCTCAAGCCCGCCGCGCTGCGGTTTAAAGCTGGCTTCATAACGCATACTGGTGCCCGCTGGCGCCACCTGCTGCTGACGCGAGCGCCGATCGTTGATCGGCTTTTCGCGCTTATTGCTCACCACCACCTGCTTTTGCTGCAATGGCGCGGCATCGTTATCGGCTTTTTCTCGCCGCTGCGAAACAAAGCGAAACGACGCGGCGATAACAATCAAGCCAATGATAACAATGAAAAAAAGTGGTGGTTTACTCATCATTTTAACCCATCAGAAAATGCGGAAATAAGCATACCCTGCCCGTTATGGTGTTGTCATCTGCCTGCGCCGACCTCTACACTGGACAACAGGGCCGTGAGCATACCGCTCGCGAAAAAATAACGAATTCAAGGAACTAAGATGCTTTGGTCGTTTATCGCTGTCTGTCTTTCCGCATGGCTATTTGTGGACGCATCGTATCGTGGGCCAGCGTGGCAGCGCTGGGTCTTTAAACCTCTCACCCTGATTCTCCTTCTTTTACTCGCCTGGCAAGCGCCGATGTTCGACGCGATCAGCTACCTTGTGCTGGCGGGCCTGTGCGCCTCGTTGCTGGGCGATGCGTTGACGCTGTTGCCGCGCCAACGTCTGCTGTACGCCATTGGCGCATTCTTCCTGTCGCACCTGCTGTACACCCTCTATTTCGCCAGCCAGATGACGCTGTCGTTCTTCTGGCCATTGCCGTTAGTGCTGCTGGTGTTGGGCGGGTTGCTGATTGCAGTGATCTGGACGCGTCTGGAAGAGCTGCGCTGGCCGATATGCACCTTTATCGCCATGACGCTCATGATGGTCTGGCTGGCCGGTGAACTGTGGTTCTTCCGCCCGACCGCCCCGGCGCTCTCTGCTTTTATGGGCGCATCGTTGTTATTCCTCGGCAACATCGTCTGGCTGGGCAGCCATTACCGCTGCCGCTTCCGCGCGGATAACGCTATTTCCGCCGCCTGCTACTTTGCCGGGCACTTCCTGATTGTCCGCTCACTTTATCTTTAATAACGCTTGACTCTGGAGTCGACTCCAGAGTGTATCCTCCGGTTAATGAGAAAATTATCATCAACCGGAGGATGCCATGTTGACACCCGATACTGATGGCAAAAAAGTCCCACAATTTTCATCCTTCAAACTGGCGCCAGCCCCCCGGAAGGTAGATGACTGCTGCTGTGAGGGCGCCTGCGCAACGGAGGCTCTCATCCCCGACACCATCGAAGGGACGCGTTACACCTGGAAAGTCGCCGGTATGGACTGCGCCGCCTGCGCCCGTAAAGTCGAAAACGCCGTGCGCCAGGTCGGGGGCGTCAATCAGGTACAGGTGCTGTTCGCCACCGAGAAACTGGTGGTGGATGCGAATGCCGATATCCGCCAACACGTTGAACGCGCCGTACAAAAGGCGGGCTATACCCTGCGTGATGAACAGGCCACAGCAGAGGCGCGCGAATCCCGGCTGCAAGAAAACCTGCCGCTGATCACGCTCATCATTATGATGGCGATTAGCTGGGGGCTGGAGCAATTCAACCATCCGTTCGGCCAACTGGCGTTTATCGCCACCACGCTGGTCGGCCTGTATCCCATTGCCCGTCAGGCGCTGCGTCTGATGAAAACCGGTAGCTGGTTCGCCATCGAAACGCTGATGAGCGTGGCGGCGATTGGCGCGCTGTTTATTGGCGCGACGGCGGAAGCGGCGATGGTGCTGCTGTTATTTCTGATCGGCGAACGCCTCGAAGGGTGGGCTGCCAGCCGCGCCCGCAGGGGGGTCAGCGCGCTGATGGCCCTCAAACCGGAAACCGCCACGCGCCTGTGCGATGGCGTGCGCGAAGAGGTGGCGATCAACACCCTGCAACCCGGCGACATTATCGAAGTGGCGGCAGGTGGGCGCTTACCCGCCGACGGCAGGCTGGTCTCCGGTTTCGCCAGTTTTGATGAGAGCGCGCTCACCGGCGAGTCGATTCCGGTCGAGCGCTCAACGGGCGAGAAAGTCCCCGCCGGCGCCACCAGCGTGGATCGGCTCGTCACACTGGAGGTGCTGTCAGAACCGGGCGCCAGCGCGATTGACCGCATCCTGAAGCTGATTGAAGAAGCCGAGGAACGCCGCGCGCCCATTGAGCGTTTTATTGACCGCTTCAGCCGGATTTACACCCCGGTGATTATGGCCGTCGCGCTGCTGGTCACGCTGGTGCCGCCGCTGCTGTTTGCCGCGTCCTGGCAAGAGTGGATTTATAAGGGACTCACGCTGTTACTGATTGGCTGCCCGTGTGCGCTGGTCATTTCCACCCCGGCGGCCATCACCTCCGGGCTGGCGGCGGCGGCACGTCGCGGGGCGTTGATTAAAGGCGGCGCAGCGCTGGAGCAGCTAGGCCGAGTCACTCAGGTGGCGTTCGATAAAACCGGTACCCTGACCGTAGGGAAACCGCGCGTCACCGCCATCCATCCGGCAAGCGGGATCGGCGAAGCAGAGCTGCTGGCGCTGGCGGCGGCGGTGGAACAAGGCGCGACGCACCCACTGGCGCAGGCCATTGTGCGTGAAGCGCAGACGCGTGAACTGACCATTCCGCCAGCGCTGGAGCAGCGCGCGCTGGTCGGTTCGGGTATCGAAGCTCAGGTTAATGGCGAGCGCATCCTGATTTGCGCCGCAGGCAAACGCCCGGCGGAAGCCTTTGCCGGGCAAATCAGCGAACTGGAAAGCGCCGGACAGACGGTCGTGCTGGTGCTGCGCAACGACGACGTACTCGGCGTGCTCGCCCTACAGGATACGCTGCGCGATGACGCCCGCACCGCGATCGGCGAACTTAATCAGTTAGGGGTGAAAGGCGTGATCCTGACCGGCGATAACCCACGCGCGGCTGCGGCCATTGCCGGAGAGCTGGGCCTGACGTTTAAAGCGGGCCTGCTACCAGAAGATAAAGTCCGGGCGGTGACGGCGCTCAATCAGCACGCCCCGCTGGCGATGGTGGGTGACGGCATTAACGACGCCCCCGCAATGAAAGCCGCCGCGATAGGTATTGCGATGGGAAGCGGAACGGATGTCGCGCTGGAAACGGCAGACGCCGCCCTGACGCATAACCGCCTGCGCGGGCTGGTACAGATGATCCAGCTGGCGCGCGCCACCCACGCCAATATTCGTCAGAACATCGCGATTGCCCTGGGGCTGAAAGGGATCTTCCTCATCACCACGCTGCTCGGCATAACCGGCCTGTGGCTGGCCGTGCTGGCGGATACCGGGGCGACAGTGCTGGTGACCGCCAACGCGCTGCGGCTGTTGCGTAAAGGGTAGATTGTCGCCTGATGGCGCCAGGCTTATCAGGCCTACGGGGATCATGGCACGAACCCACGCAGGCCTGCTCATCCGGCGAAGCGAAGGCGCTTACTGCACGTCGGCAATCGCCTTCATCAACGCCTGGTGTTTTTCGCCATACTGCGCGCGTACCGGCTCGGTGGCCTTCACGAAATACGCTTTATCAATTTCGTGGAACTGCACGCCGCCAGCCTTCATCTTCGCTAATGCCTCCTGGTTGTAGGCATCCCACAATTTACGCTGCTCAAACTGCGCTTCGCGCGCCAGCGTCAGGATCTTCTGCTGCTCATCCGCAGTCAGCTTGTCCCACTTCACTTTGGAATAGAGCAGCATTTCCGGGGTGATAAAGTGCCCGCTGAGGGTGTAATTCTTCGCAACCGGCATGTAGTTATGCGCGACAAAAGTCGGCGGGTTGTTTTCCGCACCGTCAATCACGCCGGTCTGCATACCGCTAAACACCTCGCTCACCCCCATCGCCACCGAGTTCGCCCCCATGTCTTTCAGCGTATCCAGCGCCACCGGGCTTCCCTGCACGCGAATCTTCATACCGTGGAGATCTTCCGGCTTTTCCACCGGGTTTTTGGTAATCAGGTTGCGCGTCCCGGAGTCCATCCAGCCAAGAAACACCAGACGTGATTTCGGGTTGTTCGTCAGCTTATCGCCAATGCTTTTCCCGATATCGCCATCAATAATTTTGTGCATGTGGTCTTCGTCGCGGAACACATAGGGCAGCGTAAAGACTTCGATATCCGGCAGAATAGCCGCCACCGGCGCCATCGATACGCGAATCATATCAATCGCGCCGATTTGCGCCTGTTCAATCATCTGTTTCTCATCGCCCAGCACGCCGCCCGGGAACACTTTAATTTCCAGCTTACCGTCGGTTTGTTGTTTGAGTTTTTCGCCCATTTTCTGCACGGCGACGACATTCGGATAGCCCTGCGGATGGACATCCGCCGCTTTAATGACCTGCGCGAAAACAGAATGGGAAAACAGTATTGACGCGGTAGCCAGGCACAGGGAAGCCGCGAGCGGCTTGAGAGTCACTTTCATCGGGTCAGCTCCAGAGGTTGAGAGGGTAGCGTTAAAACATTGTTTTAGTTTTTACGCTTAAACCGTAGCCGATGCCCTGAAAGATGAAGGTGAAGTGCTTCACAAAAAAGCAGGAAAAATTGAAACGATGGTTTAAAAATGTCGCAGCGGTCACGCCGGTTTTATCCGGCTGAGACTCAATGCTTTTTACGCAGCAAATAACGATACGGCAGCGAATCCGTCTCTTTCGCCATCAGCTCATGTTCCATAAACGTACAAAAGCCAGGAATATCACGGGTTGTCGCCGGATCGTCGGCAATAATCAGCAGCGTTTCGCCCGTTTGCATGTTACGCACGGTTTTACGCACCATCATTACCGGTTCCGGGCAGCGTAGCCCCTGGGCATCAAGCGTATGGTCGGGGGAGGAAAACAGATCGGTCATCTTCGTCTCATTCACTAAAAAAACGGCTGTAGTTTACGCCCTGTTTGCCCGTAAGCAAATCAAGTTAACGATTGCGTGAAAAACAACCATTGCAATACGTTTTCAAAGCAGTATGATGCGGCGGTTTTATTGGGTTCCCTCACCCCAAATATCGATCAAAAAGGTACAATATGAACTCCTTTACTCAAATACAGCGCGTAAAAGCGTTGTTCTGGCTATCGCTATTCCACTTACTGGTGATCACCTCCAGTAACTATCTGGTACAGCTTCCGATCTCTGTTTTCGGGTTCCACACGACGTGGGGCGCCTTTAGCTTTCCCTTTATTTTTCTCGCGACCGACCTGACCGTGCGCATTTTTGGCGCGCCGCTGGCACGACGGATAATCTTTGCGGTGATGATCCCGGCGCTGCTCATCTCCTATGTCATCTCATCGCTGTTTTATATGGGTTCCTGGCAGGGATTTGGCGCGCTGCTGCACTTCAACCTGTTTGTCGCGCGTATCGCCACCGCCAGCTTTATGGCGTATGCGCTGGGCCAGATTCTGGATGTACACGTCTTTAACCGCCTGCGCCAGAATCGCCGCTGGTGGATGGCTCCTACGGCCTCCACGCTGTTTGGCAACGTCAGCGATACCCTCGCCTTCTTCTTCATCGCCTTCTGGCGCAGCCCCGATGCCTTTATGGCCGAGCACTGGATGGAAATCGCCCTTGTCGATTACTGCTTCAAGGTGCTCATCAGCATTATTTTCTTCCTGCCGATGTATGGCGTATTGCTGAATATGTTGCTGAAAAGGCTGGCAGATAAATCTGAAATCTCGGCATTGCAGACGAGTTAAAGGTTCATTTTCCGAGTTGTGATAAGATGGATGAATGAGCCGTTATGGCCGTTTATCGAAAGGAAGAAGTCAATGCGCAATCTGGTTAAATATGTCGGTATTGGCCTGCTGGTTATGGGGCTTGCGGCCTGTGATAACAACGATACCAATGCTCCGGCAGAGGGAACCTCTACGGAAAGCAACGCAACCGGACAACCTGTCAGCCTGCTGGACGGTAAGCTGACGTTCTCACTGCCAGCGGATATGACCGACCAGAGCGGCAAGCTGGGCACTCAGGCCAATAATATGCACGTCTACTCTGACGCGACAGGCCAGAAAGCGGTGATCGTGATTGTTGGCGATAACACCAATGAAGACCTCGCCGTGCTGGCGAAACGTCTGGAAGATCAACAGCGCAGCCGCGACCCGCAGTTGCAGGTCGTGACCAATAAAGCCATCGAGCTGAAAGGCCACACGCTGCAACAGCTGGACAGCATTATCTCTGCGAAAGGCCAGACCGCGTACTCTTCCGTACTGCTGGGCAAAGTGGATAACCAACTGCTGACCCTGCAAATCACGCTGCCAGCAGACGATCAGCAGAAGGCGCAAACCGCCGCTGAAAACATCATTAACACGCTGGTTATCCAGTAACGGTTAAGACGATGACACGGCCTCCTGCGATACCGCCGGAGGCCGTTTTTTTAACCGCCAGGTCAGCAACAGCGCAATCGCCACCAGACCCGCCGCCGCCAGATAGATAACCGGCACGCCCGCCCAGGTCATCAGCAGCCCCGCCAGCGGCCCGGTCACGCCCAACGATAAATCCATAAACACCGTATAGGTCGCCAGCGCCGCCCCCTGATTCTGCTGCGGCACCGCCTTTACCGCTACCACGCCCAACGCCGGGAAGACCAGCGAGAACCCTGCCCCCGCCAGTAACACGCCAATTTTCGCCATCCACGGCATCAGCGCAACGCCCACCAGCAGCAGCCCGATAATCTCCACGCTAAAGCAGATCATCGCCACGTTTAAGCCGCCTAACCGATTGATGCCATTGGGGAACAATAAACGGGCGCCCACAAACGCACAGCTAAACAGCGTGAGCGCGAAGGCGGCGCCATCCCACCCTTTCGCGTCATAAAACAGCGTGATGAAGGTGGCGATAACGCCGAATCCCGCGGATGCCAGCGCCAGCGCCATTCCATACAGCCAGACGCGCCCAAGCACAGCGCGAAACGGCAGCGGTTTGCCCTTACTGGCTTTCACCGCCGGGCGCGGGAGCGCAAACAGCACGGCCAGCAGCGCCACGCCCATGATCGTCAACGCCAGCCCCTGTAACCCGCCCCAGGCGTAAAACAGCACGCCAAGCGGGGCGCCCATCGCCATCGCGCCATACGTGACAATACCGTTCCACGAAATTACCCGGCCAATATGCAGCGACCCCACCACGCCTACGCCCCAGAGCGTTGATCCGGTTCCGGCGAAGCTTTGTCCAATACCCAGAATGACACGCCCCAGGCATAACAGCAGCAGGCTTGCAATCGGCCAGCCGCTGGCGAATCCCGCCAGGAGATAGCTCAGGCCGCTCAGAAAGCAGCCGCACAAACCAAAGACGACAACCTTTTTCGGCCCCAGCAGGTCAGCGTAGCGCCCCGCATGAGGGCGGCTCACGAGCGTCGCAAAATATTGTAAGCTTATGACCAGCCCCGCCCAGAAGGCGCTAAACCCCATCACATCATGGACATAGCCCGGCAGGACTGCGAGCGGCAAACCGATCGTCAGATAACTGGCGAAGTTAAAAATCACAACAGAAACGATACGCAGATTGAGGCGCAATCCGCTAAGCGCCGGTTCAGCGACGGGTTCGGGCATGGGAGGTCACCACGTTTTTACAACAGTGTTTCATTTTTATCATGCTGAGTCGCGAAAATCAGTAGCAAGATTAAGAATATTGGTCTCAGGCCAGGCGCTACACTTAGAAAAAATGCAAAAAGGAAGATGACATGACAACCCCTCACCCCGACAAAACGGGGATGCATATTCTGCTCAAACTGGCGTCGTTGGTCGTCATACTGGCAGGGCTCCATGCCGCAGCAGATATTATTGTGCAGCTCTTACTGGCGCTCTTTTTCGCCATTGTCCTCAACCCGCTGGTAACCTGGTTTATTCGTCGCGGCGTTAACCGCCCGGTGGCGATTACCCTCGTGGTGGTCGTGATGCTTATCGTACTGACGGCGCTGATCGGCGTGCTGGCTGCGTCAATCAATGAATTCGTCGCCATGCTGCCGAAATACAACAAGGAGCTGACGCGTAAGGTTCTGCATTTGCAGGAGATGCTGCCCTTCCTCAACCTGCACATGTCGCCGGAACGCCTGCTGCAACGCATCGACTCCGATAAACTGATGACCTTCACCACCACACTGATGACCGGCCTTTCCGGGGCGATGGCAAGCGTAGTCCTGCTGGTGATGACGGTGGTGTTTATGCTGTTCGAAGTTCGCCACGTTCCCTACAAACTGCGTTTCGCGCTGAACAACCCGCAAATTCACATTGCGGGTTTACACCGGGCGCTCAAAGGCGTGTCGCACTATCTGGCGCTGAAAACGCTGCTGAGCCTGTGGACCGGCGTGATTGTCTGGCTGGGGCTGGCGCTGATGGACATCCAGTTTGCGCTGATGTGGGGCGTGCTGGCGTTTTTACTCAACTATGTCCCTAATATTGGTTCGGTCATTTCAGCGGTGCCGCCGATGATTCAGGCGCTGCTGTTCAACGGTTTCTACGAATGCGTTCTGGTCGGCGCGCTCTTTCTGGTGGTGCATATGATCATCGGCAATATCCTGGAACCACGCATGATGGGCCACCGCCTGGGAATGTCCACGCTGGTGGTGTTCCTCTCTTTACTGGTGTGGGGATGGTTGTTAGGCCCGGTAGGGATGCTGCTTTCCGTTCCGCTTACCAGCGTCTGTAAAATCTGGATGGAGACCACCAAAGGCGGCAGCAAGCTGGCGATTTTACTGGGGCCGGGTCGCCCGAAAAGTCGGTTGCCCGGATAATTAATTTACCTACCAACCAGGGTAGTTTTTATCTACGCACCTGCCCGGTAAACTGTCATGCGTTTTAAATATATGTGGCAGTTTACCTTAAATGAAATATGTCCTGCCGCCCGTTATTTAATAAATAAGAAACAGCATTCACCGGAATAAAGCGACTTAACTCAAACAGATATAACAATACCGCATTCAGTCGGTTTTCGCGTGAAATGAAAAATGCATAAAATAAAAACCGACGCCATTATGGCTGGCGTTCGTTATTAATAAATTAATAAGCACATTATTAGTCAACTAGTTAATTGATAGGGAGTTTTCATGAAACAATTCATTAAATGGTTTGCCGCTATTGCGGTTGTGGGTGCTCTGGCGGGTTGCGCGCGTACTGCGCCTATCGATCAGGTTCACTCCAGCGTGAGCGCGGGCCATACTCAGGAGCAGGTCAAAAACGCCATTCTGAAGGCCGGCGTTCAACGTCAATGGATCATGTCTGAAGTCGGGCCTGGCGTTATCAAAGGACGTCAGCAGACGCGCAACCACGTCGCTGAAGTGCGCATTACCTACTCCGCCACCGGCTACGACATCAAATACGACAGCAGCCTCAATTTGCAGGCTTCCGGCGGCAAAATTCACAAAAACTACAACCGCTGGGTACATAACCTGGACAAAGACATCCAGGTTAACTTGTCCGCAGGCGCGGGTCTGTAATTCAGGCGGTACGCACTTTCATTCAGGCGGCATTGAGCTGAACGTTCACGCGTCAAAAGCGGCGGCCTGAAAGATGACGCGGATTATTAAAGTCGGGTCGAAGACGGCCCGATAACTCGCTTTTACCCCCTCTTAACAGGTTGTCCCCATTATGTACGAACAGGACTCGCTCAGCGCACTGGATGCCATCACGGAAGCACAACGTATCGCCTTCGCCCCCATGCTTTTCCAGGCCGCATTGTGTCTGCGTAACGCGGGTGTGCTGACATATCTGGATCGGCAGGGTAAACGCGGCGCAACGCTCGACGATATCACTGCAAACAGCAGTATCAATGAATATGCCGCCAGCGTACTGCTGGATATGGGATTAAGCGGACGTATTATTACTCACAAAGAGGGGCATTATTATCTCGCGAAGGTGGGGCATTTTCTTCTGCATGACGCCATGACCCGCATAAATATGGATTTCACCCAGGATGTTTGCTATCAGGGGCTGTTTTATCTGGAAAATGCGCTAAAGGAAGGCAAACCGTCAGGACTGAAAATATTCGGCGACTGGCCAACGATTTATCCCGCGCTGTCGCAATTACCGCAGGCGGCGCGTGACAGTTGGTTCGCCTTCGATCATTACTATTCCGACGGCGCATTTGACGCCGCACTGCCTTATGTATTCGCCAGTCGCCCGGCAACCCTGTACGATGTGGGCGGAAATACCGGGAAATGGGCATTACGCTGCTGCCAGTACGATGAAAATATCGCGGTCACTTTATTAGATTTGCCACAACAAATTGCACTTGCCCGTAAAAATATCGAAAATGCAGGATTATCTCATCGCATAGATTTCCATGCAGTGGATATGCTGGGTGATACGCCTTTACCTGGAGAGGCCGATATCTGGTGGATGAGCCAATTTCTGGACTGCTTTTCACCGGAACAGATTATCACCATGCTCAGTAACGTTGCCCGCGTGATGAAACCCGGCGCAAGGCTGTGCATTATGGAGCTGTTCTGGGATGCGCAGAAATTTGAAGCGGCCTCTTTTAGCCTGAATGCGTCTTCGCTTTATTTTACCTGTATGGCAAATGGCAACAGCCGTTTCTACAGCGTAGAGAAGTTTTATCACTATCTGGACATGGCAGGGTTCCAGGTGGATGAACGCCATGACAACCTGGGCGTTGGGCATACTTTATTGATATGCCAAAAGAAAAAATAACAAAGTGACGTTAAAAAAACGTCACTGGTATCACCGGATTACCGCGGACGCGCGTTGATGAAATTTGCACTAAACATAACAGACTGGCAGGCCAGAGCCCCAGGACTTAGCGAAGCGACCCACTGGCAGCAGTGGTCGCGGGAGCCGTACGCCATCGATCCCGCCGCGCCGCAGGCAAAACTGCACGAACTCCCGATGATGACCGCCCGGCGGCTCAGTTCCGGCAGCAAACTGGCGGTAGAGTGCGGGTTGGCCATGCTGCGTCGCCACGATATCGACGCGGTGCTCTATACCAGCCGCCACGGCGAACTGGAGCGTAACTACCGCATCCTGCACGCGCTGGCGATGGAACAGGCTCTCTCTCCCACCGATTTCGCCCTGTCAGTACACAATTCCGCGGTCGGTAATCTGACCATTGCCGCAAAACAGCCGATTGTCTCATCCTCGCTTTCCGCCGGGAGAGACACCTTCCAGCAAGGATTGTGCGAAGTGATGTGCCTGCTTCAGGCGGGTTATCAGCGGGTACTGATGGTCGATTTCGACGGCTTTCTGCCCGAGTTTTACCATCCGCGATTACCACCGCAGATGCCGACCTGGCCTTACGCCGTCGCCTTTATCATTGAAGCGGGGAATTCGCTGTCCTGCGCCACGCGTCCCGGCGCGCCTCAGGATGAAACACCGCTTCCGCAAAGCCTGCTGTTTTTACAGCGTTACTTACAAAACGCCGACGCCTTTACGCTACCGGGCGAGCGGGTAGAGTGGCAGTGGAGCCGCGCGTGAATACGCTTCTGGCGCGCCTGGATTGGGCATGGCGACTGGTGATGACCGGTTTTTGTTTTGCCCTGTTCGGCATCGGCGGGCTGTTGCTTTCTGTCGTGTGGTTCAACTTATTGTTACTATTGGTATGGAACCCCGTCAGACGCCGCCGCCTGGCCCGTCGCAGCATTGCGGCCAGTTTTCGCGCCTTTTTAACGGTAGCGAAAACGCTTGGCGTTCTGGACTACCGCATTGAGGGGAGCGACGTGCTGCGACAGGAGAAAGGGTGTCTGGTGGTGGCGAACCATCCCACGCTTATCGATTACGTGCTGCTGGCTTCCGTCATGCCCGAAACCGACTGCCTGGTGAAGAGCGCACTGCTGAAAAACCCGTTCGTCAGCGGCGTTATTCGCGCAGCGGATTACCTGATCAACAGCCAGGCCGACGCGCTGTTACCGGCCTGCCAGCAGCGTCTGGATCAGGGCGACACAATATTGATTTTCCCCGAAGGGACGCGAACGCGACCCGGTGAAAAAATGACGCTGCAACGCGGCGCGGCCAATATCGCCGTACGCTGCGGCAGCGATTTACGCGTAGTGACTATCCACTGTAGCGAGCATCTGCTGGATAAGCAGAGCAAATGGTATGACGTGCCTCCCGCGAAACCTCTGTTTACCGTAGAGGTGCGCGAGCGGATCGCGATCGACCCGTTTAACGACGCAAATTTACAAGAACCGGCGCTGGCGGCAAGGCAGTTGAACCGGCATCTTTTGCTTCAATTACAACCAGGTGCTACACCTCTTTCAGGAATTAATGATGCAAGCGCTCTACCTTGAAATTAAAAATCTCATAATAAATACGCTGAATCTGGACGAGCTGTCCGCTGACGATATCGATACCGAGGCAGCGCTCTTTGGTGATGGTTTAGGACTGGATTCGATCGATGCCCTTGAGCTGGGGCTGGCGGTGAAAAACCAGTATGGCGTGGTGCTCTCCGCAGAGAGCGAAGAGATGCGTCAGCACTTCTTTTCCGTCGCCACGCTGGCATCTTTCATTCACGCTCAACGAGCCTGAGGCGAGTCCGTTATGACAGAACAACATGCCATTTATGAAGAAGTCTCCGCGCTTCTGGTCAAACTGTTTGAAATCGACCCTCAGGACATCAAACCTGAGGCGCGCCTGTATGAAGATCTGGAGCTGGACAGCATCGACGCCGTTGACATGATCGTGCATCTGCAAAAGAAAACCGGTAAGAAAATCAAGCCGGAAGAGTTCAAAGCGGTGCGTACCGTGCAGGATGTCGTCGACGCCGTAGAACGCCTGCTGAAAGAAGCGTAATACGCCATGTCAGGCGCTCACGCGCGTATGGGTATTCAGTTGCTGACCGGCCTGATGCTGCTGGCCTGGCCATTTTTGATCTGGTTTGGGCTGACGCATAACAGCCTCCACTGGCTGCTGCCGCTGATGGCGTTGCTGCTCTTTTTACGCTTTCGTCAGACCCGGCGACAGGCGGGGCCGCTGCGCGTCGTCACTCAGGTGGCGGCGGTGGCGGGCATAGCGCTTTGCGTCGCCAGCTATCTGCTTAAAACACATCAACTGCTGCTGTTTTACCCGGTCGTTGTTAACGGCGTCATGCTTGCCGTTTTTGGCAGCTCGCTGTGGACATCCATGCCGATTGTCGAACGCCTGGCGCGACTGCGTGAACCTGCGCTGCCGGAAGCCGCAGTGCGCTACACCCGTCGCGTAACACAAATCTGGTGCGCCTTTTTCATCGGCAACGGCGGTATTGCGCTCTTTACCGCGCTACACGGCGACATGGCGCTATGGACTGCCTGGAACGGCATGATTGCCTATCTGCTGATGGGCGCGTTGATGGCGGGCGAGTGGCTGGTGCGCCGCCAGGTGATTAAACGAGAAACACAATGAAGCAGACCCTTCCGCTCTCCCGCTGGCTCACCGCGCCACGCCCGGATGAAACGCCTGTTGCCTGGCTGGGTGAGGACACCTGGACGCTGGGCCACCTGCGCCATGACGTCGCGCAGTTGGTGAAACACCTGCAACAGCAGGAGGGCAAGCGCTGGGCGCTGTGTTTTGAGAACAGCTATCTGTTTATTGTTGCGCTGCTGGCAACGCTGCATAGCGGAAAAACGCCCGTTATTCCTGGGCATAACCGCGTCTCTCTGCTGGATGAGCAGCGCGCGCTGTTCAACGGCGTGCTCAGCGATAAGACGTCTGGCTGGCACGGCCCGCTGCTGGTGGTCAATACATCACGACAGTTCAGCACAGAAGCCTTCACATTCGACGATATTGCCGCCGATGCCTTCGTTGAATTGTTTACCTCTGGCTCCACCGGTCAGCCCAAGCGCATCATCAAACCTATCGCGCGGCTGGATTGCGAGGCCGAACTGCTGGCGATGCGTTTTGCCGACCGCCTGGCAGGCTGTCGCGTCGTGGCGTCAGTCGTTCCTCAGCATCTGTACGGTCTGACTTTCCGTATTTTCCTGCCGATGGCGCTCGGCCTGCCGCTTCATGCCGCAATGCTCTACTACGCAGAGCAGCTTGCCGCGCTAAGCCACGACCACCGCTATGCGTTTATCAGCAGTCCGGCGTTCCTGAAACGCCTCGACCACCGGCTCACGCCGCCGCCGATCAACATGATCCTTTCCGCAGGCGGTATGCTGCCCTGGGGCGATGTCACGCAAACCGCCGCCTGGCTCAATATCTGGCCGGATGAAATCTATGGCAGCACCGAAACCGGCATTCTCGCCTGGCGCTACCGCCAGCAGGAGGAGATCGCCTGGCTCCCCTTCCCCGGCGTACATTTCCAGCCGGAGGGCGAAGCATTTCGCGCCTTTTCGCCGCTGATCGTGCAGCAGGACGGCCTGTTGCTCGACGATATCCTCCAGTTTGATGAGAACGGCCAGTTCCGCCTGATGGGACGCCGGGGGCGCGTCGTCAAAATTGAAGAGAAACGGATCTCGCTCAGCGAAGTTGAACAGCGGCTGCTGGAGCTGAAGGGCATCCGCGAGGCGGTCGCGTTGCCTGTTTCACGCGGCGGTCGCCAGGGCATTGGCGTTCTGCTGGTGCTGGATGACGAAACCCGCCAACAATGGCAGCGCTGCGGCGGCAAAGCCCAGGAGCTGACCTGGCGTCGTTCGCTGCTGCCGTGGCTGGAGCCGGTTGCCGTACCTCGCTACTGGCGCGTGATCGACGAGATCCCGGTCAACAGTATGAACAAGCGTGTCTATGCGCAATTACAGGAGTTATTTCATGATACCCCATGAAATTGAGCGCCATCAGGCACAACCCCAACAGCTTGAGATCGTCCTGCATCTCGACCCTTCCCTGTTCTGGTTCAGCGGCCACTTTACCGTGCAGCCGCTGTTGCCTGGCGTCGCGCAGCTGGACTGGGTGATGCATTACGCCACCACGCTGCTCACGCCCGGCTGGCGTTTTCACAGCATCCAGAACGTCAAATTCCAGGCGCCGCTGCTGCCTGAAACCACGGTGACGCTGACCCTGAGCTGGCAGGAAACCCGCCAGCTCCTGACGTTTAGCTATCAGCGCCACGATGGCGACGCGCGGCATACCGCCAGCAGCGGGAAGATCCGGTTATGCCGTTGACCTTCACTCCCTGCGTGCTCATCCCCTGCTACAACCACGGCGCGATGATGGCGCGGGTGCTGGCGCGGCTACAGCCGTTTAATCTGCCCTGCATTGTGGTGGATGACGGCAGTGACGAAACAACACGTCGGGAATTAGCACAGCTGGCGGCTCAGGAACCGAACCTGACGCTGATCCGCCTGCCGGAAAACGCGGGCAAAGGCGCTGCGGTGATTCGTGGGCTACAGGCAGCCTCAGACGCGGGATTTACCCACGCGGTGCAGGTGGACGCCGACGGTCAGCATGCCATTGAAGATATTCCGAAGCTGCTCAAACTGGCGCAGGAAAACCCAGCCGCGCTGATCTCCGGGCAGCCGATCTATGACGATTCCATTCCCCGTTCGCGCCTGTACGGTCGCTGGATAACCCACGTCTGGGTATGGATTGAAACGCTTTCGTTCCAGCTGAAAGACAGCATGTGCGGGTTTCGCGTGTATCCGGTCGCCCCTGTGCTGCAACTGGCGCAGCGCGTCACGCTCGGCAAACGGATGGACTTCGACACCGAAGTCATGGTGCGCCTCTACTGGCAGGGCAACACCAGCTATTTTGTCCCGACCCGCGTTACCTATCCGCTGGATGGACTGTCCCATTTTGACGCGCTAAAAGACAACTGCCGAATTTCACTGATGCACACCCGTTTGTTCTTCGGCATGCTGCCGCGCATCCCGTCTTTGCTGTTTCGCCATTCGTCGCCGCACTGGGCGCGCCAGCAGGAAGTTAAAGGGCTGTGGGGAATGCGTCTGATGCTGCTGGTCTGGCGTCTGCTTGGGCGTAAGGCGTTCTCGCTGCTGCTTTATCCGGTGGTCGGCGTCTACTGGCTGACGGCAGCGCACGCCCGCAACGCGTCGCAACACTGGCTGGCCCGCGTGCGAACGCAACTGATGTCACGCCAGCGCCCCGTTCCGTCCCGGCTGACCAGCTTCCACCATTTTCTGCGTTTTGGCGAAGCGATGCTGGATAAAATCGCCAGCTGGCGCGGGGAGCTACAGTTTGGCCGCGATGTGGTCTTTGCGCCGGGCGCAGAAGCGACGCTCAACATCACGGCGCCAACGGGCAAACTGCTGCTGGCCTCGCATCTGGGCGATGTCGAAGCCTGCCGTGCGCTGGCGCAATTGCAGGGCAGCAAAACCATCAACGCTCTGGTGTTCAGCGACAATGCCCAACGTTTTAAACAGATCATGGACGAGATGGCGCCGCAGGCCGGGCTGAACCTGATGCCCGTCACCGACATCGGCCCGGACACCGCCATCCTGCTGAAAGAGAAGCTGGAACGCGGCGAGTGGATCGCCATTGTTGGCGACCGCATTGCGGTTAACCCACAGCGTGGCGGCAAGTGGCGCGTCTGCTGGAGCCATTTTATGGGCCAGCCCGCGCCGTTTCCGCAGGGGCCATTTATTCTGGCCTCCATCCTGCGCTGCCCGGTTCAGCTTATTTTCGCTCTGCGCCAGAACGGGAAACGGCATATCCACTGTGAACCGTTCGCCGACCCGCTGCTGTTGCCGCGCGCCGAACGCCAGCAGGCATTACAGCAGGCCATCGACCGCTACGCCGAACGCCTTGAGCACTACGCGCTACAGTCGCCGCTCGACTGGTTTAATTTTTTCGATTTCTGGCAGTTGCCGGATGCCAAAAACAAGGAGTAAAAGGTGCTTAACGATCCCCGTTTTACTGCTGAAGTAGAGCTGACCATTCCGTTCCACGACGTCGATATGATGGGCGTCGCGTGGCACGGCAACTATTTCCGCTACTTCGAGATTGCCCGTGAGGCGCTGCTCAACCAGTTCGACTACGGCTACCGCCAGATGAAAGCGTCCGGCTACCTGTGGCCCGTGGTCGATACCCGCGTGAAGTACCGCAACGCGCTGACATTCGAACAACGCATTCGGGTGCGCGCCCGTCTTGAAGAGTACGAAAACCGCCTGCGCATCGGCTACGAAATTTTTGATGCGCAGACGGGAAAGCGCGCCACGACGGGTTACACCATCCAGGTAGCGGTAGAAGAGAAAAGCCGCGAGATGTGCTTCGTCAGCCCGGATATTTTGTTTGAACGTATGGGAGTAACGCCATGAGATTCCTGCCGCTGCTGGCGCTGATCATCAGCCCGTTCGTGAGCGCTCTGACGCTCGACGATCTGCAACAGCGCTTTACCGAACAGCCGGTTGTCCGCGCCCACTTCGATCAAACCCGGACGATTAAGGATCTGCCGCAGCCGCTGCGATCCCAGGGCAGGATGCTGATCGCTCGCGACCAGGGGCTGCTGTGGGATCAAACCGCCCCGTTCCCGATGCAGCTGCTGCTGGACGACAAACGGATGGTGCAGGTGATCAACGGCCAGCCGCCGCAGGTCATCACCGCCGAAAACAACCCGCAGATGTTCCAGTTTAACCATCTGCTGCGCGCGCTGTTCCAGGCTGACCGCAGCGTGCTGGAGCAGAACTTCCGCGTCGATTTCGCCGATAAAGGCGAGGGGCGCTGGGCGCTGCGGCTGACGCCGATCACCACGCCGCTGGACAAGATTTTCGCCACGATTGACCTGGCCGGACAAACGTATCTGGAGTCAATCCAACTGAATGATAAACAAGGCGATCGCACGGATATCGCACTCACTCAACACCAACTGACGCCCGCTCAACTGACCGATGACGAACGCCAACGTTTTACCGCGCAATAACCGTAAAAGCCTCGCGCTGCTATGGGGTGTCGCCTGCCTGATTATGTTGGGCGCATTGCTGACGCTGCTGCCCCAGTCACGGCTGAACAGCAGCGTGCTGGCAATGCTGCCAAAACAGGCTTTAGGGGACATTCCGCCTGGCCTGAACGACGGTTTCATGCAGCGCCTCGACCAACAGTTGGTCTGGCTGGTAAGCCCGGGTAAACAGGCCGATCCGCAGGTGGCGCGCGACTGGCTCGCGCTGTTGCAAAAATCCCACGCGCTGGCGGACGTCAAAGGCCCGATGGACGCCGACAGCCAGCAGGCATGGGGCGCCTTTTTCTGGCAGCATCGCAACGGCCTGATCGATGAGGCCACCCGCACTCGTCTGCAAAACGGCGGCGACGCGCAGGCGCAGTGGATTCTGTCTCAGCTGTATTCCGCCTTCTCCGGGGTGAGCGGTAAAGAGCTGCAAAACGATCCGCTGATGCTGATGCGCGGTTCGCAGCTGGCGATGGCGAAAAACGGCCAGCGTCTGCGGCTGATGGACGGCTGGCTGGTCACTCAGGATGAGCAGGGGCACTACTGGTATCTGCTGCACGGCGAGCTGGCCGGTTCGTCGTTTGATATGCAGCAAACGCACCAACTCGTCACCACGCTCAGCGCGCTGGAAGGTGAACTAAAAACGCGTTATCCACAGGCGCAGCTGCTGTCGCGCGGTACGGTTTTTTACAGTGATTACGCCAGCCAGCAGGCGAAACAGGATATCTCCACCCTTGGCGTGGCGACGGTTCTGGGCGTGATTCTGCTGATCGTGGCGGTCTTTCGCTCGCTGCGCCCGCTGCTGCTGTGCCTGATATCAATTGGCGTCGGCGCGCTGGCCGGAACCGTCGTCACCCTGCTGATTTTCGGCGAGCTGCACCTGATGACGCTGGTGATGAGCATGAGCATCATCGGCATTTCGGCCGACTATACGCTTTATTACCTGACCGAGCGCATGGTGCACGGCAACGACGCGTCGCCGTGGCAGAGCCTCGCCAAAGTGCGTAACGCCCTGCTGCTGGCGCTGCTGACCACCGTCGCGGCGTATCTGATCATGATGCTCGCCCCTTTCCCCGGCATTCGCCAGATGGCGGTATTTGCCGCCGTGGGATTAAGCGCCTCCTGCCTGACGGTCATTTTCTGGCATCCGTGGCTGTGTCGCGGGCTGCCTGTGCGCCCCGTTCCGGCAATGGTGCTGATGTTGCGCTGGCTGGCGGCGTGGCGGCGCAATAAAAAACTGTCCATCGGCCTGCCTGTGGCGCTGGCGATCTTCTCGCTGGCGGGCATCGCAACGCTGCATGTGGATGACGATATTTCACAGCTACAGGCGCTGCCGCAGCAAATACTGGCGCAGGAAAAAGCGATCACCGCCCTGACCGGGCAGAGCGTCGATCAGAAATGGTTTGTGGTTTACGGTCAGTCCGCACAGCAAACGCTGGAGCGGCTGGAAGCCTTTACCCCAGCGCTGGAACAGGCAAAGCGTGACGGGCTGCTCAGCGGCTATCGCACGCTTCCGATCAACTCGCTCGCCCGTCAGCAGCAGGATCTGAAGCTACTGAAAAACGCCGCTCCGGCGGTGAGCCGCGCGCTACAGAATGCCGGGCTTTCCACGGTTAACCCGGATCTGAACGCCATGCCGGTAACGGTGGACGCCTGGCTTGCCAGCCCGGCCAGCGAAGGCTGGCGGCTGCTGTGGCTGACGCGGGAGAGTGGCGAAAGCGGCGTGCTGGTGCCGGTAGACGGCGTGAAGCGGAGCGCCGCGCTGAACGCCCTCGCCACGCAATATTCCGGCGTGGCGTGGGTTGACCGAAAAAGCACCTTTGACACGCTGTTCGCCCTCTATCGCAATGTGCTGACGGGACTGCTGTTTGTGGCGCTGGCGGTCATTGCCTGCGGCGCGATGATCAGGCTTGGCTGGCGCAAAGGGCTGGTAAGCCTGGTGCCGTCAGTGCTGTCGCTGGGCTGCGGTCTGGCGGCGCTGACATTGAGCGGCCATGCGGTCAATCTGTTCTCGCTATTAGCACTGGTGCTGGTGCTGGGGATTGGCATCAACTATACGCTGTTTTTCAGCAACCCACGCGGAACACCGCTGACCTCGCTGCTGGCGATTACGCTGGCGATGATGACCACGCTGCTGACCCTCGGCATGCTGGTCTTTAGCGCCACCCAGGCCATCAGCAGTTTCGGTATCGTACTGGTCAGCGGGATTTTCACCGCATTTCTGTTATCGCCTCTGGCAATGCCCGGTAAAAAAGAGAAAAAAAGAAGATGATCAAACAAACAGCGCGCTGGTTGAGACACCTTTTGCCGGATGGCGGCTTTGCCTTATCCGGCCTACGCCAGCGCACAAACCGCAGGCCGGATAAGCATAGTGCCATCCGGCAGTTTTTGCTGATGACCGCGGCACTCGTTCTGACCGGATGCAGCCACTCGCAGAAAGCGCCGGAAGGCCGCCCGCAGGCGTGGCTGGAACCCGGCGCGCGCGTCACGCTGCCTGCGCCGGGCATCTCTCCGGCGGTCAGTTCGCAACAACTGCTCACCGGCAGCTTTAACGGCAAAACCCAGTCGCTGCTGGTGATGCTCAATGCCGACGAGCAAAAAATCACCCTTGCCGGACTGTCGTCGGTTGGCATCCGCCTGTTCCTGGTCACCTATGATGAGAAAGGGTTGCACACCGAGCAGTCCATCGTGGTGCCGCAGTTGCCGCCCGCCAGCCAGGTTCTGGCCGACGTAATGCTCAGCCACTGGCCGATTAGCGCCTGGCAGCCGCAGTTGCCGACGGGCTGGACGCTCACCGACAACGGCGACAAACGCGAGCTGCGCAATGCCAGCGGTAAGCTGGTGACGGAAATTATCTATCTGAACCGCAAAGGCAAACGCGAGCCAATCAGCATTGAGCAGCATGTGTTCAAATACCACATCACCATTCAATATCTGGGTGACTGATATGATCTATATTTCTGCGGTCGGTATGATCAACGCGCTGGGCAACGATACGGATGAGATCGCCACGAACCTGACGCGCGGCGTGGCGCCTGGCATGCGCCCTCGCCCCGGCTGGCTACAGGGGCATCCACAGGCGGTGCTCGCCGGTGTTGACGGCGAACTGCCCGCCATCCCCGATGACTTTGCCGCTCACCGTTCGCGCAACAATCAGCTGCTGCTGGCCGCGCTCGCGCAGATCCAGCCCCGGGTGGATGAAGCCATCGCGCAGTATGGCCGCGATCGCGTCGCCGTGGTACTCGGCACCAGCACCTCCGGCCTCGACGAGGGTGATGCCCATGTCAACCTGACGCTAAACGGCCAGGAAAGCCTCTCCTGGCAGTACCCGCAGCAGGAGCTGGGCGATCCGTCGCGCTTTCTCAGCCACTGGCTGGCGCTTGATGGCCCGGCGTTTACCCTTTCCACCGCCTGTTCCTCCAGCGCCAGAGCGATCATCAGCGGGCGCCGACTGATCGAAGCCGGTCTGGCGGACGTGGCGATTGTCGGCGGCGCGGACACCTTAAGCCGGATGCCGATTAACGGCTTCCACAGCCTGGAGTCGCTCTCTCCAACACGATGCCTGCCGTTCGGCCGGGATCGCAGCGGCATTACCATCGGCGAAGGGGCCGCGCTGATGCTATTGACCCGCGAACCGCAGCCTGTCGCGCTGCTGGGCGTCGGCGAGTCCAGCGACGCGTACCATATTTCCGCGCCGCATCCGCAAGGTGAAGGCGCGATTCGCGCGATTACCCAGGCGCTCAATGACGCAGGAATCACGCCGACGCAGGTGGGTTATATCAACCTGCACGGCACCGCCACGCCGCTCAACGACCAGATCGAATCGAAAGTCGTGAGTGAACTGTTTGGCGAGAACGTGCCCTGTAGCTCCACCAAACATCTGACCGGGCACACACTGGGCGCAGCAGGAATCACCGAAGCCGCCCTCAGCATGTTGATTCTGCAACGCGACTTGCCGCTGCCGCCGCAGGATTTCAGCGATTCGCCGCGTGACCCGGCGTTGCCGCGCTGCGGCATCATCGAACAACCGCGCGCGCTTGAACGCCCGGTGATCTTATCTAACTCGTTCGCCTTTGGCGGCAACAACGCCAGCATTCTGCTCGGGAGGGTTTCATGAGTCGCTATTTATCACCCGGCGAGTATCTGCCGCATGACGCCCCCATGTTGCTGCTCGAAGACGTCGAGTGCGTCACGGACGAGTCCGCCGCCTGCCGCGTCACCGTGGCGCCAGGCGGCGTGCTGGCCCCGTTTCTTGACCCGCAGGGCAATCTGCCCGGCTGGTTCGCGCTGGAACTGATGGCGCAAACCGTCGGCGTCTGGTCAGGCTGGCATCGTCATCAACAGGGTCAGAGCGCCATCTCTTTGGGCATGGTGCTCGGCGCGCGTGAACTCGTCTGCGCCGCAGGCGCCCTCCCCGCCGGGGAAACGCTGACCATCAGGGCCACATTACTCATGCAGGATGAGCGTTTCGGCAGCTTTGAATGCACAATCGACGCGGGGGATGACACGCTGGCGACAGGCCGCGTAAATACGTTCCAGCCCACGCAGGAAGAACTCACCACGCTATTTCAACAGGGAGCTGCAACATGAGTCGTTCCGTTCTGGTTACCGGGGCCAGCAAAGGCATCGGTCGCGCCATCGCCCGTCAACTGGCGGCTGACGGCTTTGTTGTCGGGGTTCACTATCACCGTGACGCGCAGGGCGCGCAAGAAACGCTGGATGCCATTCTCGCCGTCGGCGGCGCAGGCCGTCTGCTCAGTTTTGACGTCGCCAGTCGCGAGCAGTGCCGCGAGGTGCTGGAGCAGGATATCGACGCGCATGGCCCGTGGTATGGCGTGGTCAGCAACGCCGGGATCACCCGCGACGCCGCCTTTCCGGCGCTGAGCGACGACGACTGGGATGCCGTGATCCACACCAATCTCGACAGCTTTTACAATGTGATTCAGCCGTGCATCATGCCGATGATTAGCGCACGTCAGGGTGGACGGATCATTACCCTGTCATCCGTTTCCGGCGTGATGGGCAACCGTGGTCAGGTTAACTACAGCGCCGCAAAAGCGGGCATTATCGGTGCGACAAAAGCGCTGGCGATTGAGCTGGCAAAACGTAAAATCACCGTCAACTGCATCGCGCCGGGGCTGATTGACACCGGCATGATCGCAATGGAAGAGGCCGCGCTGAAAGAGGCGATGTCCATCATCCCAATGAAACGTATGGGCCAGGCAGATGAAGTGGCAGGGCTGGCCAGTTATTTAATGTCGGATATTGCGGGTTACGTTACCCGCCAGGTCATATCCATCAATGGAGGGATGTTATGACGCGTCGCGTTGTGATTACAGGCATGGGCGGCGTCACCGCGTTTGGCGAGAACTGGCAGGACGTTTCCACCAGACTGAAAGCTTACGAAAACGCTGTGCGCCAGATGCCGGAATGGCAGGTTTATGACGGACTGCATACGCTGCTTGGCGCGCCAGTCGATGATTTCACCCTACCGGCACACTATACCCGCAAGCGTATTCGGGCGATGGGCCGCGTGTCGCTCATGTCCACCCGCGCCACCGAACTGGCGCTGGAACAGGCAGGGCTTATCGACGATGCGGTGCTGACCAACGGCGAAACCGGAATTGCCTATGGTTCTTCTACCGGCAGTACCGGCCCGGTGAGCGAATTCGCCACCATGCTGACGGAAAAACACACCAACAACATCACCGGCACCACTTACGTGCAGATGATGCCGCACACCACCGCCGTCAACACCGGGCTGTTCTTTGGCCTGCGGGGTCGCGTGATCCCGACGTCCAGCGCCTGCACCTCCGGCAGTCAGGCGATTGGTTATGCCTGGGAAGCGATTCGTCACGGCTACCAGACGGTGATGGTCGCCGGCGGCGCAGAAGAGTTATGCCCGTCTGAAGCGGCGGTTTTTGACACGCTGTTTGCCACCAGCCAGCGCAATGACGAACCGAAAACGACGCCTTCGCCGTTCGATGAAAAGCGCGATGGGCTGGTGATTGGCGAAGGCGCAGGAACGCTGATTCTCGAAGAGCTGGAACATGCCAAAGCCCGAGGGGCGACCATTTACGGCGAAATCATCGGCTTTGCCACTAACTGCGACGCCGCGCATATCACCCAGCCACAGCGTGAAACCATGCAGATTTGCATGGAACAATCGCTGAAAATAGCAGGCTTAAGCGCGCGGGATATGGGGTACATTTCCGCCCACGGCACGGCGACCGATCGGGGCGATATCGCAGAAAGTCAGGCAACGGCCGCAATTTATAGCGATAATGTGCCGATCTCCTCGCTAAAAAGCTACTTTGGGCATACCCTTGGCGCCTGCGGGGCACTGGAAGCCTGGATGAGTCTGCAAATGATGCGTGAAGGTTGGTTTGCACCTACGCTAAACTTGAGTCAGCCGGATACCCAATGCGGCGCGCTGGATTACATCATGGGTGAAGCCCGCAAGATTGATTGTGAATTTTTGCAAAGCAACAACTTTGCGTTTGGCGGCATCAATACTTCTATCATTATTAAACGTTGGCCCTGATATGTACCGGATTGTTCTGGGAAAAGTTTCGACACTGAGCACAGGCGCGCTGCCGTCGCCACTGTACGCACAGGCGCCGCAGGGCGCTCGCCGCGCGCGCTGGCTGGCCGGTCGCGTACTGCTTTCCCATGCCCTTTCGCCATTGCCGGAGATTGTGTATGGCGAACAGGGAAAACCTGCTTTTTCTCCTGACACCCGGCTCTGGTTTAACCTGAGTCATAGCGGGGACGATATCGCCCTGCTGCTGAGCGACGAGGGCGAAGTCGGCTGCGACATTGAAGTGATCCGCCCGCGAGATAACTGGCGGTCGCTGGCCAACGCGGTGTTCAGCCTTGGCGAACATGCGGAAGTAGAAGCCGAACATCCCGAACAACAGTTGACGGCGTTCTGGCGCATCTGGACGCGCAAAGAGGCTATCGTAAAACAGCGCGGCGGCAGCGCCTGGCAAATCGTCAGCGTGGACAGCACGCTCAACTCGGCGTTGTCGGTCAGCCAGTGCCAGCTCGATACCCTGAGTCTGGCGGTCTGCACGCCGACACCGTTCACGCTGACCGCCGATTGCGTGCAGCGCCTGGAATCCATCGCGTAAATTTGTATGTCATGCCTGCCGTTAAATCTTTACGGAGAACATTTCATTCTGACGCGTGATTCCGTTCACTTTAGGTTCAGCATTTCTCTGGAATTTCATCACCCGTGAACGCGTTAAGGGGGCTATCGCTGCCCCCTTAACAATCCCCGCTCCCGGCAGGAAAATTGTTGCTTCGCAATACCCTCCGCTTATTCCTTCAGGCTACCGGGGCGGGCGCGAGGTAGCGTCCCTGCAAAACGCGCCCTGAACCCGCATCCATGCGGGTTCCTCCGGCCTT